>CAVURW010000111.1:0-4754 GCA_963743595.1 uncultured Verrucomicrobiae bacterium | reverse complement strand
CCACAGTCAGAGCGACGAACGCGACACTAACAATGATCCGAATGCGGTAGCGACCGATCTTCATTGTTCCATATCCTTTAACGAAATGATTTCGCACGTGTTGGTGGTGGCAGTGTCCTCGGAGCGCGTGAATCCGCCGGTCACGAGAACACGCCCGTCGGGCAGGAGATTCGCGGTGTGAAACGCGCGCGGCGTGTTCAGCTGATAGGTCTCACGACAAGTATTCGTAGCGGGGTCGTAAATTCGGCAGCGCTTTGTCATCCCAATATTGTAGATTTCCTCGAAGGGCGTAAGACTCGTCGACCACATCCACTTCGCACGGAACCACACGGTTTGCGAGAGACTGAGGGGAATTGATTCCAGGCCTCCGGCCAGTAGGATCTTGCCACTAGGAAGAAGCGTAGCGGTTTGACCAAACCCATACTCCCCGTCGGTTAATCGGATAAAGGTATTGGCTTTTGGATCAAAAACCACGTCATAAACGGGGTGCCCAGGCTCGCGGGGACTTAAGGAGATGCCGCCGCCGACAAAAACTTTTCCATTCGCAAGCGGGACGAGATTGAAGAGCTTGTAGTTATTTCCACGGCCCCCTTCAAAGTCAGAAAAGGGAAGCTGATCGAGTTCGATGTGGAGTCGGTTCAATTGCCCGAGATTGACATAGGCATCAGGGGCGATGAATGCGCAGTAAGGTTGCGCAGGCAAATTAGAATACTCGAAGCTCATTAATGAAATGAAGAACGGTTTCGTCGTTTGAAGCTCCTCCGGGTGAGCCAATGTTATTTGAAATTTAGCACTTGCCTCTTTCTTCGAAAGGTACGACCACGCGTTCAGTTTCGGATCGAAGATTTCAACCGGATCGGAGCTGTCCGGGTCGGGGTTATTGAATAGGATGCGTCCGTCGGTTAAGGCGGTGGAGAGGTAGAGAGCCTGCGTCGACCGAAGCGAGGCGGTGTAGCGCCATTTGGTTTGGTTTAGGAACGATGAGACAGCGAATGCAATCGCGAGCGTTCCCAAGGCACCAATCAAAAGCCGCATGCGCGAGCCGATTCGGAAGTGCGTCATAGCGCGATATCGTACAGAAGAACCGTAACCGTGTCATTTTAGGTAATTCTTGATGCCGCGCGTGATGTAACTGAGTTTGAGTTGCATGTCCAAGACCGGATCTGTGCGAGCCTGCCGAATCGCGTTCGTCCGTTCGGTTAAAGTATTCCAGCGAGTCTTCACTTGCTCACGAATGAGCTCATTGCGCCGATGAAGTTCATCCAGGCTTCCGGGCACTGGGCGGCACATTTCAAAATAGAGAATCGATTCCAGAGTGTGGCAGCTTGTACAGACGAAGCGTCGAGACGGCGCGAGCTGTTCTTCCGGATAAATAGCACGCATATAATCTTTTGAGGGGAAATTCATGTCTGCGTTCTGCTCACAATAACAGCAAGGCTGGGCACTTTTTAGCGGTCGCGGGTTGGTCACTTGATAAAGCACGCGAAACGGCGCAACGATCTTGTAACTGTACCCGCCTTCCGTGAAACATTTGCGGCAGAGATAGGTTAAATCCGATGGATTGTCGACGCTGACAATGGAAGATCCGGTTCTTGCTCCTTTGACAAGAACGCAATCCCGGTTCGCTGCCTCTTTACACTGGAAACAGAGTGTTCCCTCTTCCATTATCCTCCTTCGGAAAGAATACCCTTTACGGTGCTGACGAGCGATGAAACATCCACGGTTACGTCGGAATTGATGGGGTCGGCTGGGTGGGTCGGCGGGGCGAGAATTCGCGTGTAGGGCATCTTCAGGGCGTGAGCCAAGTTGCGGTAGAGATTGTTCTCATGTGTGGACGACATGATCTCGATGGCATGGCATTTTGCACGGGCAAAGATGAGATTCGTCCACCCGGCACCGTGCGGTCCCATGATCAATTCCGCACTTTGGAACAGCGCGATTTGTTCGTCGAAACTCTGATTTTCTAGCAAGACCGGTTCGAACCCGAGCGGCCGAAGTGCGCTCAGCAGTTCATCCTCGTTTTGGATCTTGCGGCTGGTCGCTTGTTTGCGGGTGATGAAGAGGCGGCGATTCGCGATTTGCGAATCCGTTTTGGGTGGGAATCGCTGCTGAAGCCACGCCGGTATCCACTCCTCGTCGAATCGGATCACAGGCGGGATAATAAGACTTTTCGATTGAACGATCGGATACTTTTGCGAGGAGATGATTCGCGCGGAATCAATGCCCAACCGGGACAGGCTGGCCAGATGAAACGGTCTGCCGGTATCGACGTGAATTAAGAACGGGTCCGTCGCGAAATGGGGTATGTCGCACATTCGCGGAAGCACCTCAAAGAGCCAGTGAAAGTAATTCGATTGGCCCAACGTGATGAGCGTTAAAACCGGCTGCTCCGAGCGATAGATCCTGGGGAAAAGTCGCTGACGTTTCACGAGCCGCTGATGCAGGTAATCGAGGTCCGCCACGCCTTTAGGGATGATCGTCCCTTCGCTGGTCAGACACGCGCCATCGTGACAAGAAAAGGCATCGGCCAGCGTGTGGATCTGTTTTGAATCAGCGAAGGTGGCTTTCTGCGCATCTGTCGGCGGTGTAGGGAACCCGAATGAGGTGAATCGTGTGCGCGCGGGAAGAGGCTGCACGGCTGCGTGAAGCAGGCGGCGTAAGGGAGAAATCTTAACTTTTTTCAAGAGACGAACCGTTTCGGCGCGATTGTAGAGGAACAACCGCGCCCTGCCAACGCCGAGCAATTCCGCGAGCGCCGTAGCGATTAAGTATGGATCGGTCGACCCAAACCGGCCAGCCCTGCCTCATGGACCATTTCGGAAAGGGTCGGGTGCGCATGGATCGTCGTGGCCAGTTCATCGGCTGTCGCTTCCAGATCCATCGCCAGACCGATCTCCGCGATCAATTCCGTCGCTTCCGCGCCTATGATGTGCGCACCCAGGATCTCGCCGTGAGGTTCGCCCAAAATCAGTTTCACAAAGCCTTCTGAATCACCCGAGGCGACCGCTTTGCCACTGGCGCGATAGGGGAATTTCCCGATCTTAAACTTGAGCCCCTGCTCCTTCGCCTTTTTCTCGGTGAGCCCGATGCTGGCGACCTGCGGTTGGCAGTAGGTGCAACCAGGGAAACGCTTCACCTGATGCGGATGCTTGCCGGGTACGAACATCCCTTCCACCGCTTCGATCGCCCGATGTGAGGCGACATGTGCGAGCCACGGTGGCCCAATGATATCGCCCGCACCGAAAATGCCGGGGATGGATGTTTCGTAGCGCTCATTCGTCTTGAGGTAACCGCGTTCCAGATCGAACGTGACTCCGGCTCCCAGCAGGCCGTCCAGATTCGGTTCCACGCCTATTGAGACCAGCATTGCCTCGGCCTCGTGCACGCCACCGCCGCTGGCGGTCAATTTCACGCCCGTTGCGGTGACTTCGGTCTTATCGATCTTCGTATCGACGAGGATTTCGATGCCCAATTTAGTGAATTGACGCTTCAGCAACTCGGAGACTTCCGCATCTTCCACGGGCAAGATCTGCGGCATCATTTCCACGATCTTCACCTTCGCGCCAAACGCGTTCCAGAAATAGGCAAATTCGCACCCGATCGCCCCGGCACCGAGAATCACCACCGATTTCGGCAGTGTGGTGATCGCGAGCGCCTCACGGCTGGTGAGCACCTTTTTGCCATCCACGGGCACGCCAGGCAGGCTACGGGGTTTTGCGCCCGTACAAATCAAGAGAGACTTTGCGGATAGCGTCTGTTTCTTGCCATCGGTGCCGGTCACTTCCACCTTCTTCACGGCTCCATTCGCGGGCCCTTGAATCTGCGCTTTGCCGACGACGTAATCGACCTTGTTTTTCTTAAAAAGAAACTCCACGCCCTTCGCCATCGTGTCCGACACGCCGCGACTGCGAGACATGATTTTCGCGAAATCGAACGTCACTTTTCCTTCCAGGCCCAGGCCGTAGCTCTCCAGGTGCTGTGTGGAGAGGAAAATCTCCGCGCTTTTGATCAGCGCTTTGGTGGGAATACAGCCCCAGTTCAGGCAGGTGCCACCGGCGCGTTCTTGCTCGATACAGGCCACTTTTTTGCCCAGTTGACCCGCACGAATGGCTCCGACATAACCGGCGGGGCCGCCACCAATGACAATCAAATCATATTCCATGAGGGATGAATACGGTGTCAGAGGGGCTTCTGCAAGCACTAGACTGGAAATTAATGAGCGATGCGCAAAACCACGTCGCCCTTATGAACCTTTACGCAGCAGGTAAGCCGAAATTTCTCCGGATCTTTATTCCATTGATCCAGCACATTCAGCTCTTCATCCGTCGGCTCATCCAGGTTTTCCATGCCGCTCACCACCTCAATGGTGCAGGTGCCGCAGGAACAATTGAAACAGCCCGCCTCCATTTCAATACCGGCCTCTTCACCAGCATCCAGTAAAAGGGTTCCGGGCGTGACCTCGACGACATGATCGCCGGGAAGAATCGTAACTTTAGGCATGCCAGAAATTAAGCGGTTGTCGCGGCGAGCGCAAGAGATGGTGGTGGCCCTCCGCGCCGAAATCGGTAGAGTACCTCTGTTCCACTGCACCGGACTGCATGCGGAACGGGCTCACTTTAAGGCAAAAATGTTAGGCGGTTTAGAGGCATTGCAACAGCTGCGTCTGCCCGATGATTGGCAGGGCGAGGCGATTCGTGCCCTGCGGGATGGTGACGATGTGATCGTGCAAGCACCCACAGGCAGCGGCAAAACGT
>CAVURW010000110.1:0-17607 GCA_963743595.1 uncultured Verrucomicrobiae bacterium | reverse complement strand
ACTTCGACTGGGAATCAACCGTTCCGCGGGAAACGCCCAGTCGCACCAATCGCTGAGCGGGAACATCGTCTCAGGTATCTGGGGAGAGGGCTGCCAATCTGCGAATTCACAAGGGAAGCTCTTTGCTTCACCGGGTTGCAAGCGTCAGTTTTTGTTTTTGAAAAAGGAGTACAGAGCGAATCGGATAAATCTTTCCCCGACTTGATCGCAATTCAAAACTCATCGCCCCGTAGACCGGTTGGCGATAGGGTTGGTCGCTCACGTTTTTAATGACCACAAGAAAGCAGGGATGCGATAATTCAATCACCAAACGCCCGTGGGGATCATGATGGGTTACTTCAATAGTGAGAGTAAGAACCGGTGGATCGGCCCAACATGAATTGCTGAGCATTCCGAGCAAAATCAAAATGAGACTCCACTTCATCCGCATACTCGCGCGCCTCGACAATTAACTCTGGCGAGAACAAGACGATTCACCAATAAGAAAAGGAGCAGCACGGGAGCGAGCACAAAAAGAATTGCGGAATAATCGGTGGCAGGCCTATCGGGGATGGCATCGACCCAGTCAGACTCAAAACCGAAGAAAGACACGCGAATATGAAAGGGACGTTCTCGAGAGAGCGTGCGTTCTGTCGGTAGATTACAGGGGCGCTGAGACGGGAAGAGCCAGCTGTACCAAACGTATTCGTACCAATCTTTGGAAGAGTAGGATTTATGACCGATGGATATCTCGGGATAGGGGCCGTGCTCTCGCCAGTCATCGAAATTGAACGCGATCGCTCGAGACTCTCCGGGTTTTAGAGTCCAGTTTTCCTTACTCCTGGCGTCCCACTCGTCAAGGTTTGGCGAGGTAATCGTGAAGAATTGCCCACTATCGGATTCTACGAAGAAACTGGTTTGAAAATTGAAATCGTGATCATACAACTCACGGCTGAAAGGTCCGCTCGAGACATTTTTTACGACCAACGCGAACTCGTGTGCCGAATCACGTTTCTCGGTCGATCCGGGCAATGGAATGTGAAGGATTATGCGCCCTTTGGAATCATGATTCGGTGTTTGAATCGTTACCGAAAGCTGAGGCGGGTCAGCCATGCCGGTTTGGCACAGGCCCAGGAGCAAAATCAAAATGAGACTCCGCTTCATCACGCGCGTTGGGGCATGGCGTTTATTTTGACGAGAACAAGACGATTCACCAACAGGAAAAGGAGCCCAACCTTCTACTTCCCAAAGTCGATCCAGTCCTGAAATGGAGTGTCCCCGCCTTTCGGTGCTCTTCGTCCATGATTTACTTGCCAAATAACCTCGCTTCCTGCTGTCATGGATCCATCATGGGAGAAACAGTGATGAAACAATTGATGTTGGGAGCGGTTGCGGTCGGGTTAATGGGACTCGTGGGTTGTCAATCCGACACCATGCAGGCCCCGATGCTGGTTCTCTCCGGCAGCCAGTATGGAGCCTATGAGACTCCGGATGGTAAGGTCTCCGTAATTACGCACTTCCCGAAGGGCACTCAGATTCGAGCCTCGGACGGGAATTTCTACACGGTTCCGGACGATATTCGTCCCAAGCCGGCAGATGGCGAGTAGCTACTTCGCCTCGACCCTAACGTCATCTATAAATACTGTATTGTCGCCGCCGTTGGTATCGGTGCCCAAAAAAGTGAGTCGGGCTTTGCTGGACTTGGCGACGAATGTGCCGGTGAATTCCGCGAATTTGGTAACGCCCTTGATTGGGCCGAAATCGCCGATGAGTTGATCATCGATCTTCAGTTGCCACGTTTCACCGGCTCCTTGGTATCGCGCTCGTTGCGCAGCCATAAACTTTACGACGTACGTGCGACCGGCCTCCAGACCTTCCAGATCTTGGTACATCATTCCTTTCATCTGAACGAATGCCACTTGATTTCCGTCCGGTGCCGACCCTTCGTTGCCCTCCCACATATCGCCCTTAGTCGGAGTGATGCCGGTGCGGTCATCGAAGACCCAGCCGTCCGCATTCGGCACTCCGTACGTGTAAGTCACTACGGCAGGCTTTTCAAAGCTGGAGTTGCTCAGCATTCCCGGTGGACGAATGGTCACGTGCACCTCAGCTCCGATCTGCTGATCCGTCGCGCAGACCCGATAGACCCATTCCCCTGTTCCAGAGGCGTCTTCAAAATCGGTGGCCGTGACATTTGTCCCGACCGTAGAAAAATGAATGCCGTCGTTTGAGCGCTGGACCGAATAATTCAACGCCGAACCACTCCAATTCAACTTCACTTTCCCGTCCAGCGCTTGAGCCGTTAACCCGATCGGTGGCGAAGCCAGTGCGTCGGAGGTAAACACGTAATTCCCGCCACCAGCGCTAAAGATCGCGTAATCGGTTTCTGATTCCAAGGCTTGTGCTTTGCCACTCATTACCACGGCAGAAGTGGGGTGATTCGTCGGAACATAAATAGTCGCGGTGCTGCCGAACGGCACTATAACCTCCAGAGTGAATTTACCGTTTTGAACCGTCCATTGGCTCTTCACCCAACCCCTTATCGATTTATACTGCGCCTTCGCCGAGGTCAAATCACCCACCACAGTTGGTTTGATGATCAACCGTTTGAAGCCTGGCCCATTATCGTCGGGTTGAATCCCCGCGATATCGTGGAAAAACCACTCGTTGATCTGCCCTAGCATAAAATGATCCTGCGATGAGCCGCCATCCCACGCCTCGGTCAAGCTGGTGGCCCCACGCTTTAATTGCATGCCGTAGCCGGGCCGATCGGTCTGGTTATTAATCGCAAAAAGTAGATCGCTTCGACCGCCATCGGCCAAGGCGCGGATCAGGTAACGATAGCCCACGTCACCGGCTGTCAGCCCGTTTCGCTCCACATCGGCCACGACGTTAGCCAGGATGGCATCGCGCTTTGCGGAATCGGCGAACCCCATCACCAGCGCCATTGAATTGCCCGCTTGCGAACCCATTCCATATTGGTTCGTCTGCGGGTTGAATTCCACCTTGTTGAGCGACTCGCGTGTCTGATCAGCGAGTTCCTGGTAGCTCTTCGCGTCGTCGTCTTTGTGGAGGAGCTTAGCAATCTTGGACAGTAACGCCGTGTCCCACCAGTAGAACGCTGAGGCAGAAAGCTTGCGGGGCGTGAGCTGCGATTGCCCCGGCCCTTTTGGACCGATATCGTACCAATCGCTCAGTCCGTAATCGAGCAAGCCACCCTGCGTATCCTTGGCTGCTTTATCTTTCATGAATGCCACATACCTGACCATCGTCTCATAATTGCGGGAGAGGATCTGCGTGTCGCCCAGGAATTGATACGATTGCCACGGCACCAAAATGCACGAGCTGCCCCACTCCGGTGAATCTGCAAACGGCCCGCCCCAGTGCGGATAATCAGGGCAAGTGGAGGGCACGAGCCCATCGCTGCGTTGGCTGTCGCCCATATCATTCTCCTGCTTGGTGAAGAGTTGTGCTAAATCGAAATTGTACCTCAAGGCGGGACCGTTCAGGTGATCCTCCTCCAGCCAGCCGAGCCGCTCGCGGGTCGGGCAATCCGTCATCACGCTCACCATGTTGTTCTGCTGCGCCCAACGCACGAGCGTATAAATCTTGTTAAAGAGCTCGTTCGAGCACGAGAAGTTCCCCAGCGACTCGCAGTTCGCGTGGACTGCCAGTGCCTCCAGACTATCCACGGTGGGCAATTGACCTGCGGCGTTCGGTTGGAGATCCACCTGAACGAAGCGTGCGCCCTGGTAGAAAAACTTGGGAAAATAGACTTCGCTTTGGCCCGTGCCGGAGAGCGTGTACTTCCACCACGCCTCGCCCCCGCCTGCGGAACCTCGGTTCGCGGTCCCATTCCCATTGGCCAGCTCAGCGGGAATCATTAGCACGGCTGAACCTGCAGGTCCATGCGACTTCAACCGAATCACAATCGCCGCATTTTGGCCGAAATCGTAAAGCTTTCGTGTCGGTGCGGTGCTTGCTTTGATCATTGGCGGAAAGACCTCGAAGGTGTGTAACGGTGGTGCGCTGTAACAAAATCCGCGAAGAACCCCGCCCGGACCGTTCAAAAGACCCACGGAATCCCAGCCACTTACATCGCATCCTGGCTGATCCCAGCCCTTCACTTCGAGCTGCGCATCGTAGTCTTCTCCGCCGTAAATTGAGCTGAAAGTGATCGGTCCGGAATGCGCTTTCCACGTGGAATCGGTCACCACCTCTTTCACGCTCCCATCGGCCATTTCCAGATGCAAAACCGCAATCGCCTGGAGCGGGCCGAACGACCACGGCTCTTTGGTGTAACGACCGCGATGCGAGAGGTACATGCTATTGCCCAGAAACAGGCCGAGCGCATTACTGCCTGCTCGGATAAGCTTTGTCACGTCGTAGGTGCAATAGAGACAGGTCTTATTGTATTGCGTCCAGCCGGGGCTCAAAAAATCGTCCGTCACCGATGCACCGTTCATGGTGCACACAAACGAGCCCTCGCCGCATACGTCCAACACCGCACGTTTCACGCCGCTCGAAACTGTAAATTCGTCTCGCAAGAGCACTGTTTCGTATTTCGCTTTTGGCCCCTTGGTATCCACGATATTTTGGCCATCGGGCGCACCGATCCACTTTGCCCCGGACCAATCAGCCGGAGTCAGCACTCCCATAGTCCAACTCGACGCCTCGCTCCAGCCGACTCCGTCCGATACCTTCCACCAGCACATTTGATGCGACGAAAGGCCCTTTCCCGCATAAGCCACACTCGTGTCCCCGGAAATGACCCAGCCGGAATCCCATAAATCGCCCTTTCCTGCAGAGAGAGTTTCCGGGGTTGTCGCCACCAGGATACGGTAGCCCTCGCCGGTAGAGCCGGTGTTGCGATGAAGCACCCAACTAAGCCGCGGTTGAGGCACATCCACGCCCATCGGGTTGACACCGTACTCGCACTTAAGTTCGTCTGGAGTGCCAGCGGTGGGCTCTTGGGCAATCGTAGCTTCAGAGATCGAAAAGAACACTCCAAACACCAGCCAAGTCGAGATCACTTTGTGCAGGCTCATCTTCTTACACTACAAAAGAAGCAACCTCTTCCAAATACGGAAACTGACCCTTTCCATTCAAAAACTGGCACACGCCTAAGGAGTGCTCGGCACAGAGGTCGTCATAACTGGATGGAGTTCGGTGGCCAGTGGCGTGGGGTAATCCCGGCGCACCCAGACTCCCACCGGTCGACGATCTTGCGGCAACAAATGGGGATCCGAGAAATCGACGAATCGATACGAGCTCTTAATCTGGTCGTTGATCTTCGCCCAGTAGGTCAGGCCTTTGTTATCGTCGCGCAAATCATCGGGCAGGATCCAGACCATGTAGTCGACATCATGACTCAATAACCAGTCGCGCGGATCAGTGAGCTTGGCCTGGTACAGGTCCATGCGCTCCATTGCCAGTCGCTCAAGATCACGACGATCGACCGTGCGCCAGACCAGTTCATGCTGAATCCAACCACCGAGCGAGTAATGTTGAGTGAATAACTGGACCATCGGCGGGCCCTGCGGATCGTCATTGCCGACCCCTTCCACCATGATTCCTTTCGGCAACGTGACGAGATAATCGAGCATGGCGTTATAAACCACATCGCGACGCACAAAATATGAGCCATCCAGCTTACCGAAACCGATTCGCTCGTTCCAGATAGTCATGGGCGTTATGATGTAGAGATAGGGCACGATCACTATCAAAGCTGGGAGTAACATTCCGACTCGATAAACCCACGATCTCCAAAGAACTCCAATCCCCAGAATCATTACAAACGAATAGGCCCATGGCCACCATTTTAACGAGGTGTTATATTCAGCACCCATGTAGTCATCGACGTGAATATAACGTGTAAAGAGCAAAAAGAATACACCTGCAATGACGAAATATCGGGCTAAACCGCCATGCATTTTAGCGACACAACATATCAGGGCGAAGACAAATAACGGAAGCACGTCCGGTATCCAGTAGTAGTCACCTAACCGGGTGGCAAGCCCCGAATATTGATAAGCGGCAAACAACACGATCATCAAGAGAATGCCGAGCCGAGCTAGCCCTCTAAAGACGAGGATCATGCCGAGCCCGAGCATTAGAACGGCCGGGTAGAACTCCATCAACCAATTGATCAACGGGATATCGACGTAACCCCAATCAAGAGTGAGGCGGTAGTTTTGTTCGCCGGCAACAAAGTGACTGAGAAACGGAAAGATGAGCAGTCCCGCGCCTAGGCTCGTTCCGATGATTTCCTTCAAGGAATCGCGTTTTTTGTTGAGCTGTCGGCAGATGACCCAGCTCAGAAACAGCAGCCCATTCAGGGGCAAGATCCACGAATTCAGGATGATGCATGAGGCAGTGAGGAGGACGCCGAGAGTGAAACAGGCGCGATCTGTGGGTGAGCGATGCGGCTCACGCTCTGCGACGCAAATGGCCAGAAGAAAGGCACCTAGGAGGTAGAGTGAGGAGAGCGACGGGTGGAAATCGCCAAGGACAATGGTGTGGGCGTAGTACTCAAACGGCGTGAAGGTCGGCGAGAAACCGAACGTGTTCATGAACCAGAGACCGAAGGGGAGGACATCATTACGATGTTCGATGGTGGGATTATCGAAAAAGCCGTTGAACATCAGCGGGTCCCAGTAGGAGTAGTGAGTCACCATGAAAGGTACAAAAATCACCGCTCCATTCGCCCCTGCGATACAGAACATCACGGCCAAGAACCCGGCTGTGGATGGGGCCGCCCAGGCACGAGCCAACAAGCGCCACGCCACGCCTGGAAACCGGTACATCATCACCAGAAGTAAGCGAGCGGTTCCGTAGACACCCTCGTCCCACGCTTTCCAGAATTCTCGCGAAACAACCGCCCACCACCCGGTTCCGATCAGCTTTTCCACAAGCAACTCACCCGGTGCCAAGGCCAAAAATCTAACGGCTGAACCGACCGCCGCCGTCCCAAATCCAATGACTAAACAGAGCCCGATATTACAGCAAGCACCTGTACTGACCATAAGACCGCGGCTCATCCAGGCCGCCACGTAATATTGAAAGTAATAATACATGTCCAGGTGCGCCCCCTTCACCCAACAATCTTCTGGGGGTAATAGCTCCCCATGTGAGCAATCGATTAAGAACGCATGATCAGCAGTCTTCTCGATATTGCATTCGAGGTTCGGATTTTGAAACCGGAAAATCAGCGAGAATAAAAAACCAATCATGAAATACCAGAGAACGCTTTCTGATAGTAGGGAATAACCACGACGTCTAATCATGTAGGCCGACACAAGCAACATCGGAATAAAAATCCAAGTCGGTCGACCCAGAGGGATGAAATGCTCGATGAAAAAAGGAATTATGAAAACAAGCGGCACATAACAGAAAAGCACGCAATAGCGCACCTTCGGGAGGAAATATTGTAATGTTAAACTAATTCCTAAGATGCACGTTAGGACAATTCCCATGAATAATGCATCATAAATATAAAGGAACATGACCCTCGCACTCTTTCAGCCGACTCTTAACCTGTCAAGTCGAGATCTCTCCACGCTGGCGTCGACCGAGCGCGTCGTACGTGGCGTATTTATACAACTCGCTCAGCGTTGGGTAATTGTAGCACGTGTTGATAAAAAGGCTCGCCGTCGCGCCATTGAGCAGCCCGTGCAGCCCAAGATGCACGAGTTCCGCCGCGCCTTCTCCCAGAATGTGAACGCCCAGCAGCGTCATCTCCTCCGGGTGATAAAGCAGCTTCAAAAACCCGTGGCGCTCGCCAATAATCTCGCCTCGTCCAGAGCGACTGTAGACCGCCTTACCCTCCACGAACGGCACGCCCATTTTGCGCAGTTTCTCGCTGGTATCGCCAGCCATTGCACACTCGGGAATCGTGTAGACGCCGATCGGAAGAATCGGAGCCAGCGACTCTTTATATTTGAGATCGAACGCGTGAACCATCGCCACGCGCGCCTGCTCCATTGCAGTCGAGGCCAGCCCAGGAAACCCGACCACATCTCCAGCAGCGAAAATGTGATCCAAACTCGTTTGATATCGATCATTCACCTTGATGTGCCCCCGTTCGGTCACCTCAATTCCCAGCCTATCTAAACCGAGCCCGGCCACGTTCCCGCATCTGCCCGCCGCGACAACCGCCATTTCCGCGACGATCCGGCGCCCATCGTTTAACTCGACAAAGACCGCATCGTCGGTGGCAGTAACGGACCGGAGCTCGCAGGGCACCAGGCACTCGATTTCCTGTTCCTTAAATTCCTCCAGCAGAGCAGCGGAGATTTCACCATCCATGAACTCGAGCAACCGCGCGCGGTGGATCAGCGTCACCTTCACGCCCAATGCCGCAAAGACGCACGCGTATTCACACGCGATCGTTCCGCCACCCACCACCACCATCGTCTGGGGAATGGACTGCAACGTGAGCAGCTTGTTCGAGTCAAAAACTCGTTTGTGGTCAAACGGTATGTTGGGGGGATGATAGGGTACGGAGCCGGACGCGATGAGAATGACTTTTCCGGTCAACTTCAATTCGTGCGGGTCGCTTTTCACAGAGATCGTGTGCGCATCCAAAAAGTGCGCGACGCCGCGATAGAGATCGACACCGTGTCGCATTAAGTTCTCGCTGATGCGTGCCCGTTGCAGCCGCATCACCTCTTCCGAGCGCTCCACGAACTCCCGAAATTTCAGCGGCTGTTGCAGGGTAAATGTGAGCCCGAGTAGATCGCGCCGCCGGTAGCTCGTTAGGCAAAGGGCCGTTTCTCGAAGCGACTTGGACGACGCGCCGCTGTAGACCGCCGCACCTCCAAGCAGATTTGCTCGCTCGATCAACGCCACACGCTTCCCAAAGTACGCGGCCTGGACCGAGCCTTTTTCACCGGCTGGCCCCGACCCGATCACAATTAAATCGTAACTCAACTCTCCCGAATCGCTCATGTCCTCCACTCCACCCCTAATGCGGGGATTGTCAAGGCCCTAGGCAACGTGATGTTGCATCCAATAATCTTAGCCCTACGAGGCAACCAAGGGTAAAATGATTCCTCGCCATCATCTCTGTCGATGCTAGGCTACCATTCATGGAAGATCGCAAACCTCTTGGTAGTTTTTGGGAGGGAATAATTCTGTTTTCGCGAGCCATTTTCCCTTCCAATTCCGTGAACGAGTTGAAAAAGATCTCGGTCATTGATTTTTTACCTAAGAACGAACTAATGGAAGCCCTGGGTGGAGATTTCGTATCTGTGGGTGCTCACTTGCAAATGGGTAAAGAGAGTCTGAGGACTCGCTCCGTATCTCGATGAGCCAGGCGAAAGATACTCAAAAGGTTGATGTCTCCGGTAAGCCCCGCATTGCACGGTTATTGGCATGGGTATTCGGCATTGTTGTTTGTCTGTGTTTTAGTGTTGTTTTGTGGATCGTTCTTTTTGACGATGTGGAGACGAGCGATGGTACCGGGTCTGTCCTCAGTTTGCTTAACAACAAACTAAAGTTAAAACTTCTGCCTAGCAAGGTCCACGATTGTCATGTGTATCTGTCGAACCCGTTGTCAGTGTTATTGGGGCTTCCTAGTGATTATGTTTATTGCTTTAAGGTTGATTCTGATTACTTATCATCCTTGGGATGGTCGAATCAGGCGGCTCATTCTCCGGAGCTGTTAGTCAATGTGATTTCAAGACTACCGCTTGAGTACCAGCACTATTACTACAGCGAATCCAATGTGCAATACTTCTATTCAAACGGGTATCATATTTTTTATCTTCCGCACTATCAGCAGTTTATAGCGTGCCACTAGTTGCAGGGTAGACTAGAATCGTTCTAGAACACAGAACCTGACGCTGCTATAGTTTATGATTAAACATGGCTGGTATCGTGTAAGTGTACCGGGTAACAATTTCGGCTGGAGCTCTTGGTAAGCTAAGTAAAAGAGAAAAATCTGATCAGAAATCATAATGCCGAGCTTTGTACCAACGAGGTGTGCCCTCGGGGCATCAGAAAATCTTATCGTGAGCCCTTGCGCCGCGAGCGGTCTGTAGGTATCTGTGGTTAATGGACGATGCTCCTTTGCCTTCTAAAAAAACGCGGCCGCCGTACCCGATCGTTATTGGGGTGGCCGCCTTTTTGGTGATCGTTCTCGCTATTTTTCGATTTGGCTCGCCGCTCACGAGCTTGCCGACGTTACCTAAGTATCACGCGGTTCCGCCGTTCTCGCTCACCGAGCGTAGCGGCAAAACGATCACCAATGCCGACCTTAAAGGCAAGGTGTGGATCGTGGACAATATTTTCACGACCTGCCCCGGCCCGTGCCCGGTGCTCTCCGCGACGATGTCTCAGCTCCAGACGACGTTTCGAAGCGACCCGAATGTCGTGCTCGTCAGCATAACGGTCGACCCCGAGGACGACACGCCCGCCGTATTAAAATCCTATGCAGATCGTTTCCAAGCAGACCCGAATCAATGGCTCTTTTTGACGGGGGACCATGCTGCGATATATTCCCTGGTTCAGGATGGTCTGGATCAAGTGCTCACGGACAACCGGGGCCAGCAACTTGAGCCGGGTCAATTTCTGTTCACCCACAGCACGCAACTGGTGCTCGTGGACCAACAAGGGGTCATGCGCGGATTCTATAACGGCATGGACACCACGTCGGTCTACGATCTGAAACGCGCCGTAAAGCAGCTCGAAAACGAGCACGATTAGTTCCCTACACAACCATGACTGATTCTTGGATCGACTCCCTTCCTCTCGTCAACGCATCGCTCAATGGCTCCACGGTCGTCACCTTGACCATTGGCTACATCTGCATCAAAAACCAAGCTAAGGTGGCCCACGCCGTCAGTATGATCACCTCGTTGATCCTCTCCACGGCGTTTCTCAGTTCTTACCTGTTTTACCACGCCATCCGTGGAGACCACCTCTTCTCCACGCCGGGCTGGCCGAAGATCCTTTACCTAGTAATTCTCGTCCCGCACGTGCTCCTCGCTATCGTGAATCTGCCGTTCATTATCATGGCCGTCTATTACGCCTCACAACGGAAATTCGAGGCACACAAGAAAATCACCCGTTGGCTCTGGCCTTCTTGGATGTATGTCTCTGTAACAGGCGTGCTCGTTTACCTCATGCTCTACGTCTTTTTCCCGAACCAACCTGCGTTGAATTTGCCGTAAGAGAAGCAAAGAATGTCCAGAAGATCACTTCTTCGCCGCCTCGAATCTCGCGTAAATCGCTTTCGGTGCTTCGTCAAAGTATTTGAACAGGGCCGGGCAGAGCCATCCTTCCATATCCAACTCTGGACAGTAGTACCAATTTCCACCGTGTTCCTGCCGACGCCATTCCAGGGTGGCGTGAAACTGTGGAAAGGGCGCGGGCGAAAAGATGAGGGTGAACCCTTTCTTGGCGTCAGGAATGTCCGATGTCAGGCGGGTGATCATTTCGTCAATCCCGAGGACGAACGGTTCCCGGGTTAGCCCAGCCGCTTGGTCATCGAAAACCCATGTCTCCGCATGCCAGTAAGGGCGAATCACGAACAGCGAGTTCATGCACTTAGTCCTCGATCGAGTGCTGCTGCAATTCTTCAAGAGAGACCCATTCCAAAGCTGAAATGTGCGTCGAAGCCATCAACACCTTCGGCGCTTTCCCTGCCAAAAACGCTTCATGCCAGCGGGAAACGCAGAGGCACCAGCGATCTCCCGCTCTTAGACCCGGAAACGAATATTCCGGAACGGGAGTGGTCAGATCATTTCCGCGCGCTTTTGAAAACGCTAAAAACTCATCTGTCATCTCCGCGCAAACCGTGTGTAGCCCGATATCTCCTGGGCCTGTACGACAAAAACCGTCCCTATAAAAACCGGTCATGGGAGCAAAACAGCAAGGTTTCAGCTCCTCTCCAAGAACGTTCGTTGCAGTGTTCCGTGCCATGGTTCCTTTGAAAGTAAAGTAGTTTGAACTCGTGCTGCCCGTTCGTTTTTTTACAGAACTAATTGCAGCAACCCCAACTACTCTGGAACAGAAACTACCCCTTGTCACCTTTCGAATCTGTCATTCGCTCGCATCTCTTCTCAGGCGGCGAAGCTCTCGATGTCAGCCCACTTCTCCACCGACCGGCACTTCCCTCCCGGCTCAATTCTCTTCAGAAGCCCTGCTAAAACGCCACCCACACCGAATTCCACAAACTCAGTCACACCCTTGCCCAGCAAGTAGCGAATGCTCTCTTCCCACCGGACAGAACCGCAGACTTGATCGCGCAAGGTGGGGCGAATGTCATCCGGCGCTGTCTCAGTCGCTTTGAAATTCGAGATTACTGGGACGCGCGGCTTGGAAATTGTTGCTCCTACCAAGTGAGACCACAGCCCTTTCTCGGCGCTTTTCATCAGGCGGGAATGGTAGGCACCAGCCACCTGGAGAGCGATTGCACGTTTTACGCCGAGCACCTTGGCCAAGTCCGGCACAGCTTTTAGCGACTGGAGATCTCCTGAGAGAACAATTTGCCCGGGGCAATTCAAATTCGCGACATCCACATCGGCTTCTTTCGCAATCTCTACTGCCTGTTCGGTGGATGCGCCGAGCAAAGTCGTCATTCCACCCACAGTCGCTTCGCACGCGGCCTGCATCAATGTACCGCGCACGGCGACTAGCTTCAGCCCGGTTTCAAAATCAAATGCTCCAGCCGCTGAATAGGCCGTGTACTCGCCCAGCGACAAACCCGCGGCATAATCGAAATAAAACTTCTTAGAGGTCGCTTCCTCAAGCGCTGCCAATGCGGCCAATCCATGAACAAACAGCGCGGGTTGGCACACCGCCGTTTGAACCAGTCGCTCTTCTGGACCCTGAAAACTCGATTCCGTGAGCGACCAGCCTAGAATCTCATCGGCGCGATCATACAACTTACGGGCAGCGACACTTTTCTCGTAGAGATCGGCACCCATCCCAACTTTTTGTGCCCCTTGCCCCGAAAACAAAACGGCTAACACTTGTACTCCTGGCTACCCCAAGTTATTTCTGGAGCTTGGCCTTTTCCTTCTTCCGCTTATTATATTCTGACCGACGACGACGTTTCTGAACCTTATTCGATTGTTGACCCATCCCGCCTTATCCCCTTTCCTAGAAGCAAAGTCAAGCCATGTCTATCAAACCAGTCACCATCAAGACCCTGGACAAACCCAGTGCCGCCCGCTCGCTTGCGGCTGTGAAAGCCAAGCCCATTTACCAGATTGGCGTGATCTCAGACACTCACGATATCTTCCATCCCGACATCCCGCGCCTGTTTCAAAACGTAAACGAGATTTGGCATCTCGGTGATGTTTGTGAGGAGGATACGCTGGAGAAACTGCGCAAGATCAACAGCAACGTCACGGTCGTGATGGGCAACAACGATTTTAAACTCGGCGTCCGTTATGATGCGGCGCTCGATCTGGAGCGATTAAGCGAGCGGTTCCATCTGGTTCACATCCCACCTAAGGACGTGAAAGATATCCCCCCCACAGCCAAGTGGATCTGCTTCGGCCACACGCATCGTCCGGCCAACGAATACGTCGGCAACAAGCAAATCTTTAATCCCGGTTCCGCCGGCCGTGCGAATAAAGGCTCGCCATTAAGTGTCGGCTACATTTATTGGACCGAGGGCCAACTCGCCCGTGCACGTGTCGAGGTGCTTAAGCCCTACGAAGGCACGACAGAGCCGGATTGATCGCAAACGGCTCTCGAGGCATTGTTAAGAGCCCTTCCACGTCGAGACACCGACTTCGCAAGGACGCGATAGGTGAGGATGAACCGCGCTTAGTGCACATTGTTCACTCTCAACCCGTTTCCATGTCGACCTTGTGGAGACATCAGTAAAAATCAGAACGGTAATCTGCGGACTCCTGCTCTTGGGCGTTGCTACCGCCCCTCCGCGCGTCTGAGCCGATCATTTAGCGCTCGCCCGAGCCCTTCGTCAGGAAACGGCTGCGCGTAAATCACCTGGACTTCCGGAGCTTCATCCAGGCGGCGTAGAGTCCCGAAAAACTGTGCAGCCGCTTCTCGCAGATCCCCGGCTGGCGAGATATTGATCAATGCACCTGGAAAACCGGTGAAGGCAAAGTCGTGTCCGAACGCCAGCCAACCCGACTGGGCGTCACGCGGTACTTGCCTGGCATCAGCAACAATCCTCAACGGCTTGCGGGGAGCATAATGGCTTTTCAATTGACCCGGTGAACTCGGGTGCGCAGTCGTTTCGTCATCGCGAAGATTCGCTGGCGGCGGAATGAGGATCGTGCCCAGCAGCGCCTCCAGCTCTTCTAGAGGCACACCCCCCGCGCGAAGCAGCCGCGGCTGCTCATCGGTGAGATCAAGCACGGTTGATTCCAGCCCGATCGCGCAAGGCCCTGCATCCATGATCAGTGGAACCGATTCACCCAGCTCCGCATAAACCGCCTCTGCACTCGTGGGGCTGATTCGCCCAAAGCGGTTGGCGCTCGGTGCCGCCAGCGGAAAACCGGTGGCCGCGAGCACCGCACGAAACGCTGGATGTGACGGGACTCGTACAGCGACAGTCGGGCCGCCACTCGTTGCCAGATCAGGAACGGCGTCGGTTTTCAATAGGACGAGGGTCAAGGGCCCAGGCCAGAATCGCTCAGCGGCGCGCTGGGCCAGCTCGGGGACCGACTTCGCCAGGCGAAACGCCTCTTCGGCACTCAATGCGTGGATGATGAGCGGATCAAAAAAAGGCCGCGCCTTCACTTGGAAGATGCACGCGAGAGCCGTTGGCGAAAAGGCGTTCCCAGCCAGGCCGTAGACCGTTTCGGTGGGTAGGGCGACGACGGAATCTTTAGCGAGAAGCGCGGCAGCGTGGGAAACAGATTCAGATGAAACAGCGGCGATGTTCTGACGGACTGAGGGCACGAAAGGAGATTAGGACCAACAGCGGTTGATGGGCCAGCGACAAATCGTCGAGTTTGTTATACGGAAAGGTAACTAAAGAGTCTCGATTCTGGAGATCAAGAGAAATCTTACCTGAATTACGAAAAAGAAATTGCTTCAAAAACCGGTCTGGTGTTTAAAAGTGGGTCATTGTGGCAAAGAAATATTAAGAGTGGGATTAAGTGATGTCTTCCGAAATGCGCGCTTCCTATACAGACACCTTCGAACATGCGTTCGATGCGAAGGGGCGTATTACGGTTCCATCCGAATGGCGTGAGGCGCCCTATGAATCCCGGCTCTTTGTCTTTCCCTCCAGTGATACCTGCGTGAAAGTCTATCCCGAATCGTGGCTCAGCCGATTGCAGTCCCAGATCTCGAATCTGAAGGTCAGCGATCCTCTGCGTAAACGGGTGGAAGACTTGGCGACGCTGGCTCAAGTCAGCACCTGGGACCAGCAGGGTCGCATTACCGTAAAGGAAAAGCTGCGCGCGGGAGCCGGGCTTAAGAAGGACTCCATCATGGTGGGCCGCCTAGACCACTTTCAGATTTGGGATTTAGCCGTTTGGCGTGAGAAGGAAACCGCAGCCATGACGATCGAGGGGGCGCTTGAAGCGATCGGCTTATGAAGCACCTGACCTTTACGAGATCCCTAACGCTTTCCGCAAACGTGCGACCGACCCGCTCACTCGACCGGATGCGACGACGAACCGGGAAATCAACAACCCTTAACCCGAGGACATCAAAACCGGCGGGATAGCGAGAGTCACCATCTCGTCGGAAAATTGACCTCAAATTCTTTCAACCAAAGAAAAGAAGAACAACCACCGAGAGAGATGTATGCAAATCAAAATTAAGATCAAGAGCTTGTCCCGTCGTCAATTGAGTTATGGATTTCAGGAGGAAAAGGATCGTGATGGAGAAGTGGTCGGAGACTCTGTGGTGCGTCTCGCTCGCCGCAACGCCTTCGAGCTGGTTGGGCTTCGCCGCCCGACGTTCGAGCACGCCTGGCAGTGGAAGGTTAACTAATCCATGACGCATCTACCGGTGCTGCTACGGGAATTCGTAACAGCAGCGGCAGTGAGGCCGGGGGACAAGTGGATCGATGGAACATTCGGTCGCGGTGGCCATAGCCGGGCGCTTCTGCAACAGGGAGCGTACGTGCTGGGGCTGGATCAAGATCCCTCCAGTGCAATAGCAGCAGAAGCAGTGAAGCGAGAGTGGCCGGAACATTTTTGGTGGAAACAAGAGAACTTTAGAAACGTGAAACGGTGTAGCGAACATTTTGGCTGGCGCGCAGTTCAGGGGATTCTCCTGGATCTGGGAGTGTCATCGCCACAGCTCGACGAGCCGCAACGCGGGTTTAGTTTTCGAAACGACGGCCCGCTGGATATGCGAATGAACCCCCAGCAAGCGACGACGGCAGCAAACCTGGTGAACAACTCTCCAGATCGGGAGCTGGTGCAGCTGTTTCGAGAACATGGAGATGAGCGAGATGCCAAACAAATTGTTCGAGCGATTGTTGGAAGGCGACGCGAGCGACCCTTCACGACCACGCTGGATCTGGCAGAAGTGGTGGCCCACGCGCTTCCGCATCGAAGAGCTACAGGTGTACATCCAGCAACGAAGGTGTTCCAGGCTTTACGAATCGCCGTAAACGAGGAGCACTTGGCCCTGCAGGAGGTCTTGCCGCAAGCGGTTCAACTGCTCGCACCCAGCGGAAAACTGGCCGTCATCAGTTTCCACTCGGGAGAAGACCGGTACGTGAAAGATTTCATGCGCCAACACTCAGACGAATACCTGGATACGCCCGCGCACCCCAACACCCTTCCAAACCCGGACCGCATGCTCAATCGCCCCAAGCGATGCTTGCCGTCCGATGAAGAGATGGAAAGAAACCCACGAAGCCGTAGCGCGCGTCTGCGTGTGGCGAGCAAACTTGAGAACAGAATCAAAAGCGAAAGTAACTAGAACATAAAAATTATGAGCAGAAATCGTTTACGTAACAGTCAATCCCTCCACTGGATGGGCGTTTTGAAATGGACCCTGATCGTCGGCATCATCGCCGTGCTGGGCCTCAGCTACATGATTTGTAAGAACCAAAACAGTATGCTGGCAAACGAAACGCAGCACCTGCGCGATGACTTAACCAAGATTCACCAACAGAATGATGAGCTGGAAGTCGCTTTGGAACGGATGAAAAATCCGGTGGAACTGAAGCGCCGTTTGGCTGCGAATGGCTCCTCCCTGGAGCCGCTCGGCGCAGATCCCCGCATCTGCACGATTCGCATGGATCATACTCTGACCCAACAAATCGCTCGCTACTCGCCGGAGCAACCCACCCAACCGGTGCTGAGCGTGCGGAGATAAAGAAGACCTGTGATCCCGGATGACGCAATCCATGCAAAACAAGCCACAACCTTTCTGCCTTATCAGCGGATTGGTTTAGCTTTTTACTGCACGGAAACGTCATCAATAAGCGAGGAGGCGCGCCATTTTTAATATGGTCCTGGCCTCTCGATTTCGCGCTCTCGCATTCTTAGCCGCCCTAGCCTGCGGCTTCACGGGCGTCTCCCTAAAGCTGATTCAAATTCAATTGATTCAGCACGACTTTTATTGGTCGCTAGAAGAACAACGCCATTTGCGCTCAGAAACAATTCCGCAGCGGCGCGGTGCCATTTTCGATTCAGCCGAGCAAGACGACTGAAACGAAGCAGACGATACATA
>CAVURW010000109.1:0-14812 GCA_963743595.1 uncultured Verrucomicrobiae bacterium | reverse complement strand
AGCTTTTGTTGTCTGTCCGGTCCAGGTGATTTTATGTGTCCGATAAGAGCTTACATCCAAATATTTTAACCGAGCGGTACCATGTCCAAAGACCCTGATTCAATAACAAAGCAAATTGCGGACGACTATAAATCCAAATTTGGGACTTCGCAGACCAACAGCGACTCTAAGTTCATGTTAAGCCAAGAATAAAGGCTTGATTTTACAGTCATAAAATCTAGGCTTCCGGCCACCGAAAAACGCAACATCAAATACATGGCAGTCGATTATAAACAACTCTACCTCTCTAAAGGATTTTTCTGGAACGATCAGGTCGCTGAGTATCTGAGCATTTACGGAGACAAAACTCTCACGTACAATCGTCAGGGTGATTCAGAAGTCTCAGTTGCGGTGATTAACGTAAAGGACCACTTAGCTTTGGGACGTCATGGTCGTGGGTCTGGTCGATACAATTACGTCCAGAAGATAGTGGGCAGTGACGTGGTACCAGCTGGGCAGTGTCACAACGAAAACATCGACTTATTAATAACGGAAGCAGGAATCATGGTCTGCTTTGCCGATTATCTCTTGATGGGGTGGGGATCGGAAGGACAAGGACTCAATTGGCGCGAATCGATGCTCCTACTACTTCAGGGTGCTGAGCCTGAGGTTTTCCACGAACCCGATGATGATTAGCCATGAAGGATCCGCTGACCGATCAAGAGATAGAAAAGCTGGTAAATGCGGCAGAGGACGCTGCTAGATCGCATAAGGGCGACGATCTTCCCAGTAAAACATCGGCCGTTCTTGATCGCTCTACTGGGGAAATTTACAAGGATTTTAGTCGTTTTAATAAAGCGAGCCTTCAGCCCCCTAAAATCGCTGACACTCTGCGAACGGCGATGTCGCCCAAGAGCCTGGAAACGTGGCGAACGACCAATTGTGCCGAGTTTAACGCAGTCAATAACGCGCTCCTAGATGGAGCGAAACCGGAGAATCTAGTCGTTCGAACGATCTTCTCAGATACGTTAAAGAACGCTCCGCCATGTAAGAACTGCATCGTATTCGAACGAAACTTGGATCTGGCGGTTTACCAGGGACCGTCAACCTTACAAATTGCAGAGGGTCAGACTTCTGAAAAACCTGACGGACACGAACAAGACGTGCACGATCATGATCATAATCACGATGAGAAACCGGCACCCAACGAGGAGCCCAAGGTAGGCCCCGAAACAAAAGCTCAAGTCGAAACAGTGCCCAAAACGCAGGTGGAAACAATTCCTAAGCCCACAGGAACACCTGCCCCTGCAGCCAATAACTATTCAGATTTCTCTCTTAATGTTAAGCCACCCGAGGCTCGGGCCACGAGCACGGCTGAAAGTACTGGGCCGACTAAAGCGACTGAGCTCGATACCGCCGAAACGACCGCCAATAGTACGCAAACGCAGACGACCACAGCCAAAAGCACTACGACAAACGCATCAGGACCCACAGAAACGACTGCGACGAACTCAACCACGGGAACGTCTCAAACATCAGGAACATCGGAACCCAAGGGGATGACTCAAACTGTCGCAAAAGCCGTAGGCGAAGAATCTAATTTGATTCGAGGAGCAGGGAAGACCTTAACCGCCTTTAACCGTGTCGCGGGCCCTATTGGTTTAGCCGTTGCAGCCGTCAGCACCGGTGTCGAAGTGTATGACGATCTTAAGAAAGGTGACAACGTGGGCGCTGTTGAGGCCACGGCGGGTTTTGGCGGTGGGTTAGTGGCTGCTGGTGCTGGCTTTGAGGGGGGCGCGGCACTGGGTGCACTAACGGGGCCTGCAGCGCCAGTTGCGATACCGGTCTTAGGTGCTGTGGGGGCGACCGTGGGCTATTTTGGCGGCGATGCCCTGGCCCGAGAGGCAGTACATGAAACCGCCCAAGCGGTAGATGCCTTCGCTAAAACCCAGATTGGGCAAGATACCATTCAAATTGGCAAGGACGGGGGCACGTTGATCAGTGATGCGGCTAAAGATGTTGTGAATAGTGCAGCCGGCCGCTTCATTTCCGATACCACTTCGGCGGTCGTGAATAGCGCACCGGTACAGGGCGGCATTCACGCCGTTGAGGAAGCTGGCCATTTCATTTCCGATACCACTTCGGCGGTCGTGAATAGCGCACCGGTACAGGGCGGCATTCACGCCGTTGAGGAAGCTGGCCATTTCATTTCCGATACCACTTCGGCGGTCGTGAATAGCGCACCGGTACAGGGCGGCATTCACGCCGTTGAGGAAGCTGGCCATTTCATTTCCGATACCACTTCGGACGTCGCGAATAGCGCACCGGTACAGGGCGGCATTCACGCCGTTGAGGAAGCTGGCCATTTCATTTCCGATACCACTTCGGACGTGGTGAATTCGGCTCCTGTCCAGGGGGGTATCAAGGCAGTTCAGGTCGGCATCCGCCAAACGGTCGAGGCTGGAGGCCAAGTGTTGGAACTGGGCGAGCATCTAATCGATCAAACATCCCAGACAGAATTGGGCAAGCATATCGTGGCCGCAGGCGAAGGGGTCGATAAAAAGGTGCACGACGTGGCTCACCAAGTGGTGGATTCATTGGAACAAACGCAGTTGGGACGAGATGCGCTCCAACTTGGGAACGACACCGCTAAGCTCGGTTCCGACGCGGTTCAAGGAACCCAGAATGCGGCTCACAACTTGTACAATTGGTTAACTGGACAGCAAGATCCCCAGCAAACCCCTCAAGATGATTCGGAACGCGTGGCCACGATACACGAAGGGCTTACTCAACATTTCAAAAATAACCCAGGACTGAACGATATCGCCCAGGATTATCATCAGCGGGTGGCCGAGGCGAATGACAATCACAGCACGCGGCTTGAATTGGGAATGGAGTTACAGCAGGCCCACGATGCCCGTACCGGCGAGATTAAACAGGCACAAAACACCGCTCGAGAAGATATCCAGAGCAGGCAAAGCACTCTTGCCAGCGTTTCGAACTTTCACAGTGAAACTCAGAATCAATCTCAGCATGCCTCAATGACTGTGTAACACAGATCGTAGTTCATTTTATCCGTGTCAATTCTGCTAAAAGAGCAACTGAAGCAAGTCCATATTCAGCCTCGTAATCCGGCAAGGGGGTCCAAGCAAATGAACATTACCCCCGATCCTCTTTTTTTGTATATGCAATTGTGTGTCCTACTAATTAAGTGGTTCTTGTTCACATCGTTGAGAAGGTTTATTCCTCTGAATAATCTCCAGATTTTCGCCAGCGATTAGCTATGTGATTGGATCTGATTATTTTAGGAAAATCGAGGTCCATGCATGGCTGGCTGGAATCCAGAAGGTTTTACCGGCCAGATTAACAGCTCGAGTTTAACAGCGTCTGCGCTAACGGAGCGAATGAGTTTCCCCGGCAATCCGTGAAAGTATGCTAGGTAAACACTCACCCAGTCTGTTTGATTTTTAGTGCCTCTGCTGTCTGAACGCGAGTCTCAAAATAGGTCCCCCTGACCCGCTCGAAAATGGATTACTTAGCTTCTTTGCGTCGGGAGGCATAAATCTCGAGAGAAAATTAACGAGCATTCGGCGTCCCTTCGATCACTGCAAACAAAATGACGCCTCAAAGACGGATTGTTATGGAGCATCGATCGAGCTACTAACTTAATTTACGGCGAAACCCAATTTTTCGACAAATTCGACCGTTTGCCGAGTGTTAGAGATTGGGACGCTCGGTAATTGACTTCGCTGACGGGACCCAATAGCGCTTCCCTTTAACCTCAACACTAATACCGCCGTCTTTTCCTATAATTTCTATGCTGTCTAAAGATAAAGTGCGGGTACTTGGCAAACCGTGAAAATAAGCCAAGGCGATCGGTATCCATTGCCTATCAGGTACGTTCTGCTTTCCAGAAAGCTCCGATATTTTAGCTTCCAAGTCTTTTCGTCGTTTCTGTCGCAAGCGCACCTGATCTACTTTCGGTGCCAATAAGGTATTCTTGTGCTTATTGTAAAAGGCTACAAATCCTGTTATCGCCGCTCTCTGCCCTGGAGCCTCCAAAAGATAGTTATCTAGGATCGATTGGTCTATTATCCCATCCACTGCCGTCTTCGATAATATACTGGCGGCTGGGCGAAGTGCGAGTCTTACTGATCTCAGGCACGTCTTGCCAGCCGCCTCTTTTAGTCGGAGATGGTCGTAGTAAGCTGTCAATACCTCCAGCCCGCCCCTATTCCCAGACGTGACTGCAAGAAGTTGCGAAATACCTTTGGATTCCGAGATGCATATGGCAACAGAAGAATCAATTTTGATTTGATCGGTCTCCGCAAGCCAACGAATTGGAAGGGCGTTTTTTCGGGCGATTCTAGCTCCAAAATGCTCAAGAATCTGGGCATAGGTGGGAATTTCTCCCCATGTCTTCTCTATTTCTTCAAAAAGCTTTCGATGTCGACCAATCGAAATTGCGGATTTCAGGGGACCAGTTTTCAGAATCAACCAATGGGAAAACTGGATGAACTTACTCTCAATCTCGAACTTCTGAAAAACGGCTCGTCCCAACTTTACACGTGCCTCGAAAGTACGGGTCCAATAACAGGTTTCACATTCGCGTCCCCGACCGGAAGGCATGCCCTTTCCACAGACCGTGCAAAAGGAGTAACCCTTCTCCAAACAGACCTTGCACAACGCCTTTCCTTCCACAGAGTTAAATATTTCCCGGAATCTCCTACAGGCGCTACAAATGCTGTGATGAGCTCGAGCGCAGCGGGGACACATCCTTCGGTTGTGGCCAAGCTTTCTGTACCTTGACAGCCTCCTAGAAGGCTCGTTACAGATTTCGCACAGCTGCGGTTCACGAAAATGTGGCGAACACGAGGTGCAGACTGGACCGTACTCGGTAAGCTTACCAATTCGGAAATTGACCGCTCCGCAACGTTTACAAGGTTTTGACTTTTCACAGTTAAGGCAAACTGCCTCGCCGTCGTATCGCGGAAGCCGAGCAAAATTTGCACACCTAGGACAAAGCACTCTTATAAAGAGACGTTTGTAACAAGCTGAGCAGTGCTTTCGACCTCCATAATTGCGAAAAATCCTCTTCACCTGCCTACAGCAAACGTCGCACTCATGAGATGTTTCTGATGTGTTCATCTTGCTTCGACCGGTCTTGCCTTCGCTTTAATCGGGCCCACATTCTTTTTACTGCCAACTCTGATCGTGGATTATACGATGAGGGTCGTCGTGTTCGTGACCTAGTGTAATCGCTTTCGCGGAGTTGAGTTATTACCGTTTGAATATTACGAGGGGTAGCTCCGGAGTTGAACGATCTGACCGACAGCGATGCCTCTTGCGCAGCAGCTAAGAACGCTTCGGCATTTACTTCCAATAACTTGGCCGTTGCTTTCAACAGCATGACGCGCTCATTTGATGGTAACATCTCTAGCGGAAGCCCGGTTGAGGTTGGAAGCACATGCAGTATGTCAATGTTGAGGTTTTTAAGGAAGGCTCTCAGTCCCTTAAAGATTCCTATGCTCGCCCGGCGAACGATCGATACCATGTAGCGACATACCCCAAACCATTCTGCGGTTGAAATATTAGAGTCAAAGTGGTTTCCAGACTTCTCAGTTACGCATAGGTCTGCCATGGCTTGAAATCTTAGTAGATCCACTGAGGTTGCTGCGGAAGAGCTTTTTGAGATTTTTTGACGACAGATTGGACAAATGGAAAGAAGACTGTCTTGAGCAACGAGGAGATGCGGCATGATTGGGGCAAGACAGTGCGGACAAGAATCCAGCAGCGTGCAATTATGTGAGGAACAACTTGTGTGCCAAGCGAAACGCCAGCGAAGCCTGAAATACGGTTGTTCATCGGCGGCTAGACACTCTGGGCAAAACTGCCATCCGCCGCAACGTTTTCGGTTTCTTGTTCCGAGAGCAAGAATCCACGGCCAAACCGATTGACGTCTAAGGTTAATACAAACCCTTTCAGCCGTTGCTCGCAGCATCGCTCCTTCAATCTCGGCCGCGTTTATCCCCGAATACTCGGATAGAATTTTGAGTTCTTCGAAACCAATCCATCTGTCTGGATCCGTCGTCCAGAATCGACTTTTTGGCCAAAGGACCCCCGTCAGAACGAGTGGATCGCAGCCGTGGGCCAGTGCTACTCTAATTAGCCACGAACTGATGGCCTCCCCCGGTAGTATCGAAATAAACAGCGGCCACCGGGTATTCACGTGAAAAGCTCGCGATACACGGCCTTACTTCGAGCGGTGGTGCGTGAAGTCCATCGCCTCTTGTCAATTAAGTCCTTATCGATCAATTCCTTTCCCGATGTGATGGCATCAATGCTACAAGCCATTAAAAGATTACTTAGATCACCGATATTTCCTGCCGAGAGCGTATGTAATACAGTCGCAAGATCTCGAGCGTGAAGATTAGACCGCTTTTTTAAAGGCAACATTTGTTCAAACGCATTCAACAGTTCTTGAAATTCCTTGTCCAATCTCCAAAGAGGCAAATTAAGCACATCGAATCTGCTAGCGTGCTGTGGATCTGTTTCTATTACCGCAAGGGCGTCTTGGGTCCCTACCCCAACTACCGGGATGGCAAGCTCATTGCAGATGAGTTTGATTGCATTCATAATTTCCCTCTGCTTAATCCGGGTACCGGTCATTAGAGAGTGTATTTCGTCAATGATTAGCATCCGGCTATGACACGCGCGGAACAAATGAATTACCTGGTAGCGTAGTCTCGCTGTTGTATCCGTGGCCCGGTAGGGCGTAAAAAAACGTTCCAATATAGAAATGTAAAGACCTTTTTCATCTGCGGTAGGAGGAGCTTGGGCCAGAATTATCGGCTTTACAGGTTCAGAGTACTCATTGACATACGGTTTCCCTGATGTACGGACAAATTCCTCCACAATCGTCGTCTTGCCATTGTTCGATTCGCCGACTAGAAGCAGATTTGGCATTCGAGGACGACGAGGTTTGATCAGTAAGCCATCCAACGTTTGCAAGATACTTATCGCCGCCCGGTGCCCCACCCATCTCGGCTGATCCAGAAAAGCGATTCGCTCGCGATCAGAAAGACCGATGATGTGCCGAAATTCGGGCCGAATATGGTCAAGTTCCAAAGTCATCTCAAAATTCCTGTGAATTTTATATCTCCATCCAGCAAATCGTTGTCCGGAATCGTTTCGTTGTTGGGCGGACTAAAAGTTGGAAGAGGATTTGCAGGCGTTACGTTTTTCTCATTTTCTTTCCTTCGTTGTTCGGCCAACCGAGCCTTCGAAGAGCGACTAGCTTCGATTTCGGTTTTTTCCCGATTCTCAGTAATCGCCTTGAGGACCCTGTGCTTATCGTAACTTTTCAGACCCTCTTTCCTGAGTGCTTTCTTAGCTGTTTCGTGCTCTTTTGCGCTAATCGGCATCTGAGTCAAATCTGATGACGGAATTTTAGAGTACTGCTTTAAATTGGGATCGAAGAACCACACGTAGCTAATGTCTTTGGGGTTTCTTCGGAAGATGAATCTTCTTTTCTTACTGGGAAATTCGGGATCATGGGAGTTGATCCAGTTTCGCAGTCTTTCAGAGTAGTAGGTACGGTCATCAATCGTTACCCCAAATTTTTGGATGGTCCGCTCGAAGGCCGGTAGGAAATCCAAAAATACGGTCTCGGGATCGGCAGGGATGGGACGTATTCCTACTCCAGGATTTTCGCCTTCGCCGAATATTCCGATTGTCCACTTGCGACGAGGTGTCATTCCCAACGAAGAATGTATTTTTTCATGATAGATCTCACAGATCCACCTTACAATCCACTCTTCAAAGCCCTGAATAGTTAAAGTTGCGTGCTTTGCCGAGTCATATTCTCCCTTTTGCATTATGTTTGAGAATGTCGTACCAGGAAGCGAGTGAATATCTGATAGCAACGTCCTAAAAACTCTCTCGATATGCCCGCCGTACCTGGGGCGCCGCACGGGCCGAAACTGAAGCTTGATTCCATAATGTGAGCACGACTTCCTAAAGTTGTCTGATCGAAAATCCGATCCGTTGTCAACGTGTATCACCTGGGGTACACCGCACACCGGCCACTGAGCCTTTACGTTATGGAGCGCAAGCCATCGCTGTTTAGCCAGGATCGAGTGAGACACGCATAAGCCGACAGAGGCTTCGGACGGCGCATCGAACGACAAGTAATATCCAGTGATCATTCTGCTGTAGATGTCCATCGCCAGTGTGATCCAAGGACGTCCAATGGGCTTTCTGTGAGCGTCGTCTACCAGGATGATATCAGCGCGGGTATGGTCGATCTGAACTACCGACAATGGGAAGTCGGCTCCCGGAAAACTTCCGGGAGTGGGTTGAAACTTGTTCCGAGCCTTCTCTCGATCTCCTCTTCTGCGCATTCTCTCCGGTTCATCGATTTTGCTAAGGCGTGCCCGAATGGTGCAGTTGCTGGGTGCTTCAATCCCTCTGGCTGAGCATAAACGCTGAACCTCAACAATAGCCTTCTGAGCCGAAGGACGCTGAGGAGTTAAGTAATACGTTTCAATCACTTCATTAATCACCGCCTCTGAGAATGCAGGGATTCGATGTTTATCCGTTTTCCAACCTCTCTTGCGCGGGATCAAAGCAATGAGACTTCCCCCGTATTCACGATAGCGTTTGAGCCATCGGTAAACCGTTTTAGCATTCACCCCTGCTTCCAATGCTACAGGGTTTATTGCGCCAAGCCCTGGAGCAGCTAGGTGCAAAAGTGGTTTGATTATTGCGAATCGCTTCTCGGCAATTGCCGAATCCTTGTCTCCGTATTCGAGCAAGTCAGTCTCACAAATACCTGAAAGCTTTTCCGTGGGTTGCAGATCAGCGACGCGAAGTTGTGTACAGATACTGGTTACAAGATTGCGTCCAATCACGTTATCGTAGTCGAGAACCCTTTCGACTTTAAATACTGCTGTGCCGATTCTTACCAATGCCCCGACGTTGGGATTGACTCGTTGTCTGAATGGCTCGAAAGCGTCTGAAAACGGATCGGTTTGGTCATTCATTTGTCGGCACCCATATTTCGGTTGTGTTACGTAGAGGTCGGGCGATATCGCAGTCTAATGCTCGTGTTGCAATCAGGTGCCAGATATGAGCAATTCCCTGACCTCTGTACAACCCACCGAAGTGCATAGCTAAGATGTAATGGAGGGGTATTTGTCCCTTAAACCGAACAGTTTCGAGGATCGCTTTCGATTCCTCGAGCGGAAAGTCCTTCTTCTTATACTGATCCAAAAATGTAATGTTGGCCAGAGACTGATCACGAATTCGCGATTCGTCATACATTTTGAATCTCCACCCTTGCTCCTTGGAATAGCGCGTGATTGCTGTCCATTCCGATCTGCTATATTTTCGCCGTTGCAGCCTCCAATCCTGTTCCTCGGTAATCGAGACTAAAATTGGTTTTACATAATTTTCCGGAGCCCTATTTCCCAGGCGAAAGTAAACCAAGAACCGCGGAACTTGAGGAAGTTCGCTTAACCTGTAAATTTCTTCAAGAGGATCAGGGATAATATCAAGAACACTCAAAAAAAACTCTGTTCGTCGAAGAAAATCGCGTTCGAGGTGATTTTCGAACCTAATGACCCGATCTTGCCTGAAAGAGTAGTCTCCTCCCTCGAACTTATGCACCCGGCCCTTGGTGACGGATTCGCATCTATTTCTTGAACTCTCCAGGTCGTTCGCGTCTATTTTCATCAATTCCTTCGCATTTATTTCTGAAAGCAGACCACTCCGCCACAGGACCGACTGCCAATCGTATTCGCATCTATTTTAAAAAGCAACAGCACAGCGAATCCATCGCCGGGCGAAGTGAGCATCGCGCATAACGGAATTCTCTTTCTGGATGAGTTGCCGGAGTTTCGCCGGACAGCGCTGGAGGTGCTTCGTCAGCCGCTCGAAGACGGGCATGTCACCATCTCACGCGCCGCCGGTTCCATGACGTTCCCTGCGCAATTCATGCTCGTCGCAGCGATGAATCCGTCGCCGGGCAGTGGCGGCTTCGGAGATGCCGAACGCGGGCGCTCTTCCCAAGCGGAGGTGCGACGCTATCTGAACCGCATTTCCGGGCCGCTGCTCGACCGAATCGATATCCATGTGGAGGTGCCCGCTGTGAAACATGAGACGCTCTTACGCGCGCCCGCCGCAGAGAGCTCCGCGAGCATTCGTCAGCGCGTGATTAAGGCGCGACTGCTCCAGCAGGCTCGATTTGCGGGTCGGCGTAAAGTGCGGTGTAACGCGCAGATGACCTCTAAAGATCTGAAAAACATGGTGGTGCTGGATGAGGAAAGTGAATCGCTGCTGCGCATGGCGTTGGCGGAACTGAACTTGAGCGGGCGCGCCTTCGACCGCATCCTGAAGGTCTCGCGGACCATCGCTGACCTCGACGGCCAAGCCAACGTCAACGCGAACCATATTTCCGAAGCGATTCAGTACCGCACGCTCGACCGGCAAGTATGGGGCTAGAGGGCCTCCAGATTGTCGTGGACACTGTAGCGCAAGCCGTTCGTGAATTACTATTTAAACAAACAACCTGGAACGAGATGGTGATATTTGGTCCATTTTGACAAACATGAAAGCGAGAAATTAAATTGATCTCTCTTCTTAGATTTCTTTTATCATTCGTTACACTTATAACACTTTTAAATCAAGGAACAAATGAACTATTATTTTAAATACATTTTAGTATCTCTAATCAGTCTAACTTTATCAATTGCATCCGCCGAAGTAGCAATAATTAAAAATCCAGCTATTTTAGATGGCGTAAAAAAAGATAATCCTGATGAATACCCGGAAATCATCAAGCTTATCACCCTTAGTGACGCTTATCGTACTGAGATTGAGGAAAGAGTACAGCCTGTTTCCCTTTATTCTGGCGAAAGTATTGCTCTTATGAGTCGGATAGGAGAAGTGTGTAAATGTGATGTAGACAAAATGAGGTTGCAGTTTCCGCGCATTTGCAAAAACTCAGGTTTTATTGGAGTTATTCATGGGAACTCTTCCTATAAAGAGGATAGAATTTTGATCATGTATCGGAATGATCATAATTTAATTTTTGTGATTGGGGCGAACGATGTTTCATGGAACTTCCAAGTAAACAATGACGTTAGAACATCGTGCCACGATCCCTGTAGTGTTTCTGTGCGTCATTTGAAAAACGACCATGCCGATCAAGACTATATTGTAGCTGTATACTATCCTCGCCGGTTAAGTTCAGAACAAAATGCAAGAAAGGTCGTTGCACTGATTGAACTTGATGCACCTCAGACCGGAGACGATCAACAAGCAAATGTAAAGTTAGTGGAAGAGAAGACGATCAAACTGCCACCGGGCAACTACCCCAAAGACGACCCCGATTTCGACAAGGACTACTGGCCCTTCGATCCCACTGTGAATCATTATGCTGGCTGGAAAAGCTCTACCTTGGGAAAATAAGGGCTAACGAAGGGTTTCTCGGCAGTTCCTGGCGCTTGCCTGTTTTGTTAAGCTGATGTGGCTATGTCCGGCCTCATCACGTTTCTCACCACCTTCCTCTCGTGCTTCGTGGAGTCGGTGGAAGCGTTAACCATCGTGCTCGCAGTCGCGCTGACACGGGGGTGGCGTAGCGCGTTTGCTGGGGTGGCGGTGGCGGCGGTGATTCTCGGGTTGATTGTTGGAATAGGCGGACCGGCGTTGGAGACGATTCCTATCGCGGTGATTCAATTGGTGCTGGGCGGGATCATTCTTGTGGTGGGGATTCGTTGGCTGAAGAAAGCAGTTCTTCGCGCCGCCGGACAGATTCCGTTGCGGGATGAAGATGCGGCTTTTGAGCGAACAGAGCTCCGGTTGAACGCAGCGACGCAGCGCCGGATGGCGTTTCAACTCGATCGCGAAGGAGTGATGACCGCGTTTAATGCGGTGCTCGTGGAGGGCATTGAGGTCGTCATGATCGTGGTGGCGGTGGGCGCGACACAACATCAGTGGACGATTGGCCTGGCAGCAGCGACAAGTGCGGTGGGGATCGTTTTAGTCCTGGGTTATATCGTGCATCGCCCGCTCTCGCTGGTGCCGGACAATTGGTTGAAACTGGCGGTTGGCATTATGCTTTCGAGCCTGGGGACTTTTTGGACGGTCGAAGGGTTGCGTTTCGAATGGCCACACGGCGATCTCGATCTGATTCTTTTGATCGCCGTCTACGCGGCGATTGCAGCAGCGGGAGCGTTTGGGCTCCGTCGAAAGGCGGCGTGACGATATCGACGTTTATTGTTTAGCAGTGGCCTGCTACTGTGCCCGATATGCCTCAAGTCTCGACAGATCCTCTTGGTTTTACGTGGTTTAACACAATCGGTGGTGCACTGATTCTTTGCCCCACCAGCGATCTTCCGGATTGGCAAGGCGTGGATGATGCTCGTTATGACCTCGCTTCTGAGGAAGAACGGCCCTGGATTTCGACGTTGCCCGCTCGTGAAAACTCGCCGATCCATTCGCTGCTCAGCCTGTGGGTGGAACCGACCTCAGCCTGTTGGCAACCGGCTCCGCATCAGAACGCGCCGCAGGAGACGGAATTTGTTTCGGGTTTGCTCTGGCGCTGGGTCCAGGGAAATCGTGTCTATGCGGAGCTGAGCCACGTTTTGCCCGCAGCCGCCAAGGAAATCGAGCCGCTCATTCCGATCGAGCATCCACACCGGGAATACCTGCTTTTTGATTCGGTCGATACCGGCCAGGATGGTCTGAGCACGGGCGTGACCCTTCAACTCGAACACCCGCTGGTAGCCATTCGCACCTTCGAATTTCATCCCGATCCGAAAACACAATTTGTCGTCCACCAGTTGCTGAGTCGGGCGTGATGGCTTTGCAACATCATTTAAGGTAAGCGCTGGGAGTAAAGCGTGTCCGGCGAGTAGTTAGCCTCGTGGGCAAACGCTGCGGGATCAATAGCTCTCAGGTCTGCCTCCAATTGGTCAAGCGGCGTGCTGGGATCATCGGAAGGATAACGGGTGAGTGGGGAGAAACAGATCGCGACGACGGTCAGTGCTTGGAAGAGCAGTTCGACATTGCTGTTGACCAAACCGGCAATCTTTCCGCCGGTGGGGGACCCTTCTATCAACAGGCACCGTCCGTCCGGATGTAGGTGAATGCCGGTAGTTTTTAAAAAGCCGACATAGCCAAGGAGGAACATTGGCTTAACGTCCTTTTCCAGGAGAAAAAAATAGGGATCGGTAGTCGTCGGCATACCGACTGTTGCCAGAAAGTCCCTCGCCGACTGAGGAATATTTGCCTTTGCTAAATCACCAGCGGGATACCGATGCAAATTGGCTGACCAGAACTCTCGCGCCTTATGAATATTCATAGAGAAATCGGATTTAGTATCGCTGGGCTAAGGTTTGGTTCGCTCAATGACTTGGCGTTTGTCAGCCAGAAATTTCGGGACGGGAATTTTTCCATTCGCTTGGTCGCGAATCGAGAATGAAAAGGACACCTTGGCCTTGCCACAGAGCGCATTAAATGTACGCATGAACGCTGTGGACGGCTCATTTTCTGAATAAATCTCAATCACGTTCTCGTACGGAATGCGATTATCCGCCATCCAGTGGAGCATCGATTCCTCTCCGTGGAAGCTTCGAACGAATTGGCCACTTGGGAGAAAGTGCGCTGGCGTACTGGGCAATGCCTTCATTTTCGGCATCTTATCTTTAGGATCAATGTACTTGATCACCAAGACGTTGATATTAGGAGAGGCTTTCAATTTGGAGATGCTGCTACTTGCGATCTGCCTCGGTCAATCGGATTCATTCGCGGTTGCATCCGCCGCTTGAACCGCTGTCCACAGTTCCACCCACTCCTGCGGCGTGAGATGTTCAGCTCGGCGATCATCGTTCACGGGAAGGAGGTTGCTGAGCTTTTTGCGACGTTGGGAGAAGCCTCGGTGGACGACCTTGGCGAATGACGCGCGATCAGCCTCAGCGACAAGAGGGTTAGCGAGCGGGCGCAGTTCCACGACGATCGACTGCACTTCCGGTGCAGGGTAAAAGACGGTGCTGGGAACCACACGCACCAGCTCCACGGTGTAGACCGATTGTACGAGCACCGAGAGCGCGCCATAAGTCTTACAACTCGGTTTACTGGCGAGGCGTTGGCCGACCTCCCGCTGAAGGAGCGAAAACGTGCGAATGCCGGGATAATTTTCCCAACACTCCATCAGCAGCGGCGTGGAGATGTTGTAGGGGAGATTGCCCAAGATGACCAGGGGCCGGAATTTCGTGCGCACGTCGGCAAGCGTCTGCATGGCGTCGCCCTCAATAAGAATCATCTTTTCGGCCGCGATCTCTCCGGCGAATCGCTCACGAAGGAAGTCGCACATGCCCCGATCTTTCTCGAGCACGACGAGTGGCACTTGAAGTCCCAATAGCAGGTGTTCCGTGAGTGATCCCAGGCCCGGCCCGATTTCGACGACACACGAGGGCAACCCTTCCGCCGCACCAGCGTTCAACGCACTGCCGTCCATTTGCAGACCGCGCTTAGCAATGGCTATCGCCAGATTTTGATCGTGCAGGAAGTTCTGCCCCATCTGTTTGAGTGGACTCATGCCGCGTGAGGCGAGAGCAGCCTTAATTTCCGTGAGTGTCATGGTTGCGGCTGCGGTTTTGGTCGATTTAAAATCGCACTAGAAATCGCAAAAATCCCCATAATGACAGCGACTAAACCTAATACGAATGCGAGCCCCTCTATTTGTATCTTAGTTTCGCCGGACATCCCGTCGGGAGCGGTGTAGCGGGTCACCTTTGCCGAAAGAAAGCCCACGACGGCAGCCGCTGCG
>CAVURW010000108.1:0-12228 GCA_963743595.1 uncultured Verrucomicrobiae bacterium | reverse complement strand
CGCCCGGCCTTTCCCTTTGCCCGCCCCGGCCCGCCCGGCCCCGGCCCGCCCGGCCCCGGCCCCGGCCCCGGCCCGGCCCCCGGCCGGCCCCGGCCCCGGCCCCGCCCGGCGGCCCGGCCCCTGCCCCGCTCTCTCTCTCTCTCCCTCCCTCCCTCCCTCCCTCCCCCTCCTCTCTCTCTCTCTCTCTCTCTCTCTCTCTCTCTCTCTCTCTCTCTCTCTCTCTCTCTCGGCGGTGGTGGTGGTTTTTCTGCCGCTTTCGTTTCTATCCGGAGTTGCAGGCGCATTCTTTACGGCGCTCGCGGCAACCCTTTCGATCGCCTTGATCGTTTCGTTGGTGCTCGCACTCTGCGCGAGTCCGACGCTTTGCGCAGCGTTCTTGAAACGAGAATCGGTGACCCTGAGAGGGTCGTCTGTTCCACTGGGTGTTACGATCATACGAAAGTGCTCCGGAACCTCCTCCGGGTCCGATGGATCGTGTGGCCGATCGCGGTCGGCACGTTGGCGGCTGCGGCATTCATCGGAACGCACCTCGAAACCGGCTTCATGCCTTCGATGGATGAAGGTGCGTTCATTCTCGACTACAAGTCGCCTCCGGGCACTTCGCTGGAGGAGAGCGATCGGCTGTTGAAACAGGTGGACAAGATTCTCGGAATCGACGCCGGACATCGCTTCGTTTTCGAGGCGAACCGAAGCAGAACTCGGGTTTTCCGATCACCGAACCGAATCGGGGCGACTACGCGGTGATGCTCAAAGATGGACATCGAAGACCGATAGACGATGTGATCAAGGAGGTTCGAGACAAGGTGACTGGTTTGGGTCCCGGACTCGATCCCGACTTCAATCAGGTTCTTCAAGACCTCATCGGCGATCTTGCCGGCAGTCCCACACCGATCGAGGTGAAGCTTTTTGGGGAAGACCAGGCTCGGACTCGAGGCGGCTGCCGGTGATCTGGCCGATAAGCTTGGAAAGGTTAAAGGGCTGGGCAGTACGTTCAGTCCGGCGTCATTGAATCCGGACCGGAGGTGCAGGTTCGTGTCGATCCTGGATTGGCTGGACGGATGGGAATGACGACGGAATCGATCTCCTCGCAAGCCAACGCTGCGCTGCAAGGTACGGTGGCCACAAAGGTGTTGGTTGGCGATAGGCAGGTTCCGATTCGCGTCCGGTACCCCGAAGAGGATCGAAGCGGCCGCACTGACGATCGAAAATCGCTTATCCAGACGCCGATGGGCCGCGTTCGACTGAAGGATCTCGGCAGGGTTTCACTGGCGCCCGGTTCCGGGCAATCTGCGAGGGAGATCAACGGCGATTTCTGGACGTCACCGCAGGGCTGGAGGAATCGACCTGGTACCGGCGTACAGCGGGTAAGAGACGCGCTTTCGAAGATACTCTGCCGCCAGGAGTGACGGCGGAAATCGCGGGTCAGTATCAGAGCCAGCAAGACTCCTTCAAAAACCTTGAGGCCGTTCTCGCGACTTCCGTGCTGCTGGTGTTCCTGGTGATGCTCTTTCAGTTCCGATCGTACCCAGCCCCACTCGACGATCCTGATTTTGATGCCGCTGGCTCTGTTTGGAGCGGTAGTGGCCCTGTACCTGACGAAGACGGCGCTCAACGTGTCGTCCTTCATGGGAATCGTGATGCTTGCGGGAATCGTCGTTAAGAACGGCATCTTGCTTTTGGACAGGGCAACCACTCAATCGAAAGCGGTACCGACGTCGCCGGAGCCGTCGTCGAGGCAGGCGAGCACCGTCTGCGACCGATTTGGATGACGACCTTGACGGCGATCCTGGGCCTGATACCGCTCGCACTGGGAATTGGAGCGGGGGCGGAGATGCAAAAGCCGTTGGCCGTCGCCGTAGTCGGCGGACTGAGCTTTTCCACTTTCTCACCCTTCTGATCGGACCGGTAATCTACGCGACGCTCGCCAGCCGGCGCGTCAAAGCGAGTTCCTCGGCTGCTTGACTCGCGGATAACCCCTGCCGCACCGTCTAATCTCGATATCGGCTAGTGACGGTAAGCACATGAGCCTGAACTCGCCGCTCGCGGTCAATAGGGAACAGATTTCCGATAACCCGATTGCTTCGATATCGTGGGTCATCGGATACCTATCGACGCCACCATAGACGACGAAAGATTTCTCAGGCTTTGCTTGTTCTCTAGCGAAGTCTCCTTTCGACAGGCTCGGCGTCAAGCCCCTCTTAATTTCGATCGCCCACCTTTTACCGTTCCTCCATTCTAAGATGAGGTCGATTTCGGCGCCGGATGCCGACCGGTAGTAGGTCGGGTCGGCTGAATTCGATATGAGCCTACAAACGCTTTCGGTGACGAATCCCTCCCACTCATTCCGACTACCGGGTGGCCAAAAAGCGCCTCTCTATCGTCGAGATGGAGCAACGCGTGAACGAGGCCGCTGTCGCGGACGATCACCTTCGGCGTCTTTACCAGCCGGATTCCAGAATTGCCCTCGCCACGCGTCGGCAACCTTCCTACGAGCAAGAGATCCACCATGAGATCCAGATAAGTGGCTGCGGTTTTGCCAGAGACTCCAAGAGCCCGCGATCTGCGCGAGGTTTGGCGCGGACGCCTGAGTCGAGCGAGCAGCGTCCAAAAACGGCGAAGAGTTTCGGCCGGAATTCGGGGGCCGAGGTTGGGGATGTCTCGCTCGAGGTAGGTGCGAATAAAATCGTTGCGCCAGCGGGCGCTTTGCCGATCGGTTGGTGAAAGGTAGCTCTCCGGAAAGCCACCCCTCAGCCACAGTCGGTCCAGATCGGAATTGGCTATTTCAGAGGATTCAACGGATCCAATTCAAGGTAAGACATACGTCCTGCGAGTGACTCGCCAGATTGTTTCATCAGGTCAATCCACGCGGAACCGAGCAGCAGGAGCGGGATCCGATCTGCCTTCCCGTCTCCCGCGGTCAATGTTTCCGCGAAGAGTTTCGAAGATGTTCGGCTTTCGATGGACCTCGTCCAAGTATTAATCGAGCCGATCCTCACCGACCGAAGGTAGAACTCTGCGTCCTCCAATCGTGCTCTATCCGAGGGCTATTCGAGATCGACAGTAGATCGCGGGAATTCGATCTGCCAACGACGTGCCAAGGTCGTTTTGCCGGCTTGCCGAGGCCCAAACATCGCAACGGCAGGAACTTCCTGAAGGCGTTGGAACAATTCATTCTCGATCCGACTGAATGCAGCATCCGGATGATGGAGTCTGACTACAGAATTACACGGTTAAATCATGTGACACGAGAGCGCTGTCGGGGATTCGTCCCCTTCTCGCGTTTCGAAAGCAACCCGTGTTTCCGGTGGACCTTAACCTCCGGTTGTGGATTCGGAAGAGCCCAACTGTTCGAAGCTTGCAATATCCTCCTCCGAAGCCCCTATCGCCCGCCGTCAGCGATCTCGCTGTGAGATCGAATGCGATGGCGAAGGTTCAATTGGAAAGCGCACGATTTTCCTGGGCGAAGTCGTGTCGGGGCTGGTATCCGACTTCGCTCCTCGTTGACGCCAGATCCATTCTTTTGTAAACGTTATCGGAGATGCCGTGGAGCAGCAAGAAATCGACCGGTTCATGTTCGATCGCAACGGCGATGAGCTCCGCCAGATCCTGCTTCGAAACGAACGCATCCGGGAGTTGCCGAGTCCAAATGGGCTTTTGGCCCATTCCAGGTCCATGTAAGCCCCAATCCGATGACGATGGTGCTAGTTCGCCAAGGCCAGAGCGAGATTATTGACGTCCGTAACGGTGGGTGAATAGGCGAGGGGATTCCGGGAGTCTGCGGGATTGAGATAACAGAGCGTGCGGGTTTCCCGGAGCATCAACGCAAGAATCAACGCGCCCGCGATTATGGTAGGAATACGAAACGGCTTTTCAGAGAGGCGCGAAAAAACAAACCCCGCAGGAATGCATGCCGGCCCCAAAATATTGATCTCCAGCCAAGGCGTTTTGTAGGGAATAACGGAATAGACGACGCCGGTGACAATGGAGTAAGCAGCCACAAATCGAACCGCAGTTGGAGCCTGCAAAAATAGCGCTGAGCAACCGAGTCCGACCGTCGCCCAACCACTCCAGGGCACCGTGTAATGCTCCGGAACAAATAGCCAGTTCAGGTAAGTCCACCACGGCTTTTCGTGCCCTTCTCCGGTTGCTCGATGGGCAAACCGAAATTGCGCTGCAAACAGATCATCGATTCCCGCCAGATTCGTTCCGAACGACGAAAAGAACACGCACGTGATCAGTAAAAACGGAACCAGAAACGCCGCGCTCTTTTTGAGAGTCATCATGCGCACGAGCTTCAAGCCTTTTGAAAAATCGATCCAGACAATCGCTAAAATCGAAGCTATGACGACAGCAGGAGCAGTCTCCTTCGTGCTCAGGATGAGGGCCAAGATCGCTCCAAAACCAGTGCAAAATCCCCACGATATTTCATCTTTTTCCAACACACGAACCAGCAGGTTAAGCGCTAGTAGCGTGAGCAAAACAAACAGCGATTCATGAATGAAATAGCGCTGGTAGTAGACGATGGGGGCGGCAATCGCGAGGAGAATGGCGGCCGCTAATAGGGCCGTATCGGGAACAATTTTGCGCCACATCCCGAGTGATAAAATCGTAGCGCAACCGATCAGCGTCGGGATGAGCCGCAAGTGCCAGGCCTGCAGGTCGGCCACTTGACGCACGCCCAGCACGCGAAGGAGCGGGTACGCGATGTAATAGAGGAGCGGACCGTGCGCGTCCTGCGGATTGTAGGCGTAGGCCCCGGTCCGCAACATATTGCCGAGAACCACAGCATGCACCGCTTCATCCGTGTGCACGGGGCGCTCACCGATATCGACCCAGCGCACGAAAAATGCGATGACCGCGACGGCTCCTAAGAGCGACCAAAACGAAAGCGTCGTGAGATTATTTGCCCCAGACTTCCACTTCAATGTAGTGGTTGTTGTCGTTGGTGGTATTGCCGTTGCTGTAGAGCCGGACATAGCGGGCCTTAATCCCTTTCGCGTCGATCAAACGGCCTTCGTAGGTTTCCACGTAATTCGGATCTGTACCGGCTCCGAGGCCGATCGCGTTTGTGGTGTCGTTATTAAAAATAGTCGTCACCTTATCGATGAAATCGGGATCGTCTGAAACCTGAACCACCACGTCCTTATAGACACGCGCTTGCGAGTGGAAATGCCACACCAGCACCGCGTACAGATTGGCCGATTTCCCGAGGTCGATTTGCACCCATTGCTTGCCCTTGTCGAGCTCCACATAGTTGCCTTCATCGCCATCTTTAACGCCATCCGTAATCTGAGTCAGATCACCGGTTGTCGGTTGGGAATCGCTGCTCGTTACCGTCTTACCCTTGGCCAAGTTCGTGCAGCCTTCGGGGATCATAAAATCGGGGCGTTTGCCTTGATGAGGTGCCTCCAGATTCGGGATTTTAACCGGCACCGGTGTCCCCACGAAAAGCGGTTTTGGCAGGTCTGTTTGAAGCGGGACGAGCTTGGCATCATCTGCCAGAACCAGCAGGGGAACCAAGGCGAGGAACAAGGTGGGGAGAGGGAGTTTCATAAACAAATTAGGCGATGGAATCTTCAGGTTTTAAGGTGATCAGAGTTTTCGCAGTCACGGCTTCGGTCGCTTTGAAAATCGCGATCTCGCTGTGAAAGGCTTCGTCTGCCGGGCAGTTTAACTTGGTCTTGCCATGAATCGAGTTAAAGAAGTTCTCTAAATGCGGTTGATGCGGAGGCTTGTTCAAAATGATTGGCAGATTATAGGCCGCGAGTGCTGCCGTTTCACGTGCATCTACTTTGGAATCGGCGTCACTGGAATCATCGCTAGAGGCGTCGGCTTTTCCTTCAGCGAGGTAGTGGAGGTTCAGCCACTTTTCCCAATCGGGAGCATTGGCTTCGCGATAAATGGCCGTGTACTTCGGGTCCTCGGACATTTTAACCGTGCCCTCTGTTCCCATGAATTGCTCAAAGTAACCGCCACCGCCGCTGGTTGTCGTCTGCACTTGATAAAACGCGCGGGTCACTCCATCCGGGCGATCGTATTGATAAATGACCATGGCATTATCAAACCACTCATGATTCTGGTAGAAATCGTTCCCGCCATTGGCCATCACCGTTGTCGGCGGTGTACCTAAGAACCAATTGAAAATATCGATTTGGTGCGCACCTAAATCGGAGAGAGGTCCGCCACCGCACTTCTTAAACCAACGCCAATTCCGAAACATATGCATGTCATCGAAGCCGTAATGCTTCAGTGTGTCCGCCGGAATCACGTAGCGATTGGGCCAACCAAGATCTTCGCTCACCGAGCGATTCCATTGACCGTTCACGGTGGTGATTCGACCCGGAATCTTGGCTTCGTTAATCAAGCGATTCAGTGCGACCAAGTAGCGCGGATTGCTTCGGCGTTGGTGCCCGATTTGCAATAGCTTACCAGTGTCTCTCATTGTCTGCACCATCGAGCGTGCGCCCTCAATCGTGTTCGACATCATCTTTTCACAGTAAACGTGCAGGCCCTGTTTCAAACAGGTGTTGGTGATCGGTGCATGCCAGAAATCGGGTGTTGCGACAATCACGGCATCGAGCGATTTTTCTTTGGAAAGAAGATCCTCGAAATCGTGGTAGGCATTGACATCAAAACCCGCTTTCTTGAGGTAACGCTCGCCGTAGGTCAGGTTGTAATCCCAGATATCGCAAACAGCGACAAACCGAATATTGGGAATCTTGAGAATATCGTCCATCAAGACGCGGCCTTGAGCGCCAACGCCGATTAACGCGATTCGCAATTCATCGCTTGCCGCTTTTGCCGGAGTCGCGGGATTCGGTGCCGTTTGAGCCAATAAATCTCGCGATTGCGCCAGCACAATTCCGGCACTGAACGCTGCGGCAGATTGTAGAAACCGACGACGATTCAAACTGTTCATACCTTAGTGATGGTGAGCCGATTAAACGGAGCCAATACCAATGCGCCGGCCACCATGATGACGTGAATCCCGAGCCAGGCGACTCCGCCTTCCTGACCGATCAAGATCAGCCCGACGGTGAGCACGCAATAGAGCAAACCCATCGCAAGAAGTGTTTCGCGCGTGCGCACCCCGATGAGAAGGAGCACGCCGAGGATGATGAGGATGTAGCCGAGGGTTAGGTAGAACGGCACGGTGAAAATGCTGAGCAGCAGGGGTTCACCGGCGAACTTATCCTTGAGGCTGTCTGGAATCGCTTGGTAATGCGAAAAACCATAAACCTTCTGAGAAACCTCTACGACGGCACCACTGGGATCAGGGTTACCTTTTTCGTCGAGCAGCGGTTGCTGAACGGAGATTTTCGCGGAGAATTTTTCTAAGCCGGAAAGGAGGGTGCGGAGGCCCAGCCAAGCGCGGAGGGTCCAGAAGGCAAAGGTCAAAGAGAGAGGATCGAATTTCATTGGGCGTTTGGCTAAGGTGCCGGAGTTATCGCGGGTGCAGAAGAGAATTCTTTTAGCGCTTTCTTGGCAGGCTCGCCACGGATCGATTTGAGCGCGGCAAGGATGGCATCTCTTTCTTCCTGACGGACCGTGAGGGCCCAGGCCTGACTCAAGGCGGCGACCCGCTCATCGGGAGACACTTTCTGGGCTTGGATGCTGTCCAGGTAACCGCGCACAGCGAGGATCTTTTCAGAGTCCTCGGTACCATTTTTTGCGGCTTGGATCAGGAGTTGATCCGCACCTGGATTGCGACCTTCGCTGAGAGTACGAATCAATGCTTTTCTGTTGTCGATAGAAGGGTCCTTGAGTAGATCCGAGATGGACTGGATGGCCGTTGGTGTTCCCATCGAAGCCAATGCCAGGATAATCGCCGGGCGGTTATTCGCGGGAACCTTCGGCAGAGCAGCGACAAGAGCTGCTTCTGTTTTGGGTTTGTCCATGGACAGATCAGCGGAACGTATCACCGCCGGGTTCAGGCACTTGATCTGGTCGCCAGTAGTGGCCTTCGTCAAGAGATCGAGCAACATCGGCATGTCCTCTCCAGAGGCAAGGACAGCGACGGCGCGGTAAGCGGCATTCGCGACATCTTTGTTCGGGTCACTGGTGCAACTCATAACCGCATCCTTCAGCTTGGCGTCTTGCCGTCCAGCGATCAGGTTTAGAAGTGCGATCTTTTGTGCAGGCGGTTCCTTACTCAAATCGAGATCCTTGGAAGCGAGTGGATCAGATTTCTTCAACTCACTTAGGGCCTGAGTTGCTGCGTCGGAATCGTTCGGAATTGACAGCAGCGGAATCAAGGCTAGGCCAGATTCAGGCAGATCCGCCGCACCGTATCCAGAGATCGCCGCAAAGTGGACCTGCAGGTCCGAGCTTGCCAGCGCCTTCTCCAGTAACTTGACCGTAAACGGCGTGGGATTTTCCGAAACACTATTCACGATCACGACCTGCACGGCGGGGGCCAGCGTCGCGAACTGCCCCATCAACGAATCTCCATCTTGCGCCGATAAATAACGGGTTAATCGAGCCGCATCCACCGCCGTATGTCCATCAGTCGACGTGAGAAGCTGAGAGAGCGCGCTCCAAGAATCGGCTGCTTGGGCTTGAATCAAAGCCTTAACAGCTGCGATTCGGAGGCTCGAAACCTTTGACGACTTCAACACCGCATCGATTAAATCATGTGCAAGGGATTTGTCCTCACCCGTCGCGAAGAGCTGCTTGGCCGTGCGAACAAACGCCCAATCAAAGACGTCTTGCAACTTCAATGGGATTTTAAGTGCAACCAAGGCCATCCCCGCGTCCCGAGTCCCGATTTCAGCCAGGGCATCGACGGCAGCGATCGTGACATCATCAGAACTGGACACGGTCCGCTTGCCCAATGCAGGTACCGCCGCTGAATCGTGAAGGCGACCGAGTGCACCGATCACGGAAGGTTGCAGTGCTGTGGGAAGTCCATCCAAGCTATTTAGCAGGGCCTCCTGTGCAGCAGGCGTGCCAATCTCGAACAAGGCGTAGACGGCCATGTGATTGAGGCGCGTGTCCGAGATCAGCGGGCTGAGGGCAGGCACCGCTTTATCGCTGCCTACCATCCCGAGTAAACGGCAAACAATGTCCTTCCCACCGACAGGCGTCTTCGCGTCAGAAAGCAGCGGAATGAGCGCTGTTTCAATGGCGGCGTGACTGCTCGTTCCCTGCGTTCGGAGAACCTCGATCAAACCAGCGATCTGCGTTTTACCACCGCCGAAATCATACGCGGAAAGCTCATTGATTCCCGCAGCAACTGGATCGCCTGAAGGAGTGGTTACTTCCCCGATTGTCCCAAATGCGAGCGCAGAATAGAGCGAGCTGGGAATGTACTCGGCCGATTTTTGCGGAGTAGGTGCAGGCGTCTCCACAGGGGTTGAAGCCGCTGCGGGAGTAGTCGCGGCAGGAACCGCAGGTTGCCCCGGTTTCGGCGGCGGCATCGAGTTCAACGTCGCAATTACGTCGGGCGCGAGAGCGGGAGTTGGAATCGAGGCCTTGTCGATTTGGGCGGAAGGTACCGCATCCAAATCGAGATCACCCAGCGCGAATTGAATCCCGTTTAGGTAATGCTGAAGTACGGGTTTCGTCCAAAAAATATCGGGGTTATGCCCGAGCGAGCAATAGAAAACGCGACCACCGGCCACCTCTTTCTTGATCCAGCTGATCGGGAAATCATTATCGGTTCTCTTGATGTCCTTAGGGTTGCGAGCATTCTGAGGTTTCGACATGTCCAGGCTCAGGAGCACGCGGACTTTGGCCCGATCGTAAGGCCCACCCATCTGGTAAATCTCGTCATGAATCCAGAAACCCGTTCCACCAAATGACGCATTCATCGGGCTCTTGGGATCGTCGACTTTCACGGCCTCCACATCGCCGGCATGCCACGGATGTCCGTTGAATTTACCGCCCAAAAGCTCCTGACCTTCCGGCCATGTGGGGAAATTATCGGTGGCGGCATGAATGCCGATCACGCCTTTACCCGACTTCACGAAATCGAGAAGAGCAGTACGATTGGCCTCATCCGCAAATTTCAATTGAGTGGTGCTATTGAACAACACCCCGTCGTATTGCTTGAGGTTATCGGGGGTAAATACCGACATGTCATCGCTGAAATCGGCGGTGTAGGCACCAGTCTTTTCGCCCATCTCTTTGATCGCTTCGTTGCAATAGGGAATCGAGCCATGGACAAATCCTTCGGTTCGGAAAAACACGAGAAGTTTGCGCGGTTTGGCGGGCTTAGCGATTGCGTCCGGCAAGGCGTCATGGATTTTCGCCAATTCCTCCGGTTTGATGGCCGCAAATTTGTGGTTCGGTTCCGCGTACAGGTTGCAGTCGAAGACGACCATCGACATGAGGACGGAGATCGCAACGATTTTTGTCGAGTTTGAGAGAGAATGAGAGACTGGTTTCATTTTGAGATAAGCGATTAAGGGCTAGGCGGGTAAGCTCCACGGTCCGCGGTAAGCGCGGCGTAGCAGGGCGGCGGCATCTGGGGCATCAATGACTTCTTGTTTATCCGGGTCCCACTTCAATTCAGAGCGACCGGTGCGAAATGCAACGTTGGCCAAATGTGCGCTGGAGACAACTCGGAGTGCCTCGTCAATCGGGCAAATCGGCGTTTCACGGCTTGCGACGCAGTTTAAGAAGTTCTGTGTATGATTTACCGCTTCCAGGTGGAATCCGCTAGTCGGGAAAGACATCGTCGCGAATTCAGGGGAACTCGATTCGAATATGCCGCGATTCGCGTAAGCCCAGCCGTTTGTACCTTCGATCCGCACGCCCATCTTATTGCTCGATGCCACTTCAATGACCGTTCCATTCGCAAAGTGCGCTTCAAACGAGTAATCGTTTGCAGTATTGTAAAGGGGCCCCGTCGGGAACTTGGCAGAGGCATTTTTAATTGCGATAGGTCCTGTGTGTGTGACGTCCATCGCCCAGGAAGCGATATCAAAATGATGTCCGATCCAGTCGGTCAATTGACCGCCAGAGTAATCAAATTGCCAGCGGAAATTCCAGAAACAACGCTCCTTGTAATATGGCGCTTCAGGAGCAGGTCCGAGCCAGAAATTATAATCGAATCCTGCCGGAACCGCTTGGGGAGCCATCGGGGCAGAAATATTGGGACCTGCACCGCCAGGCAAGCCGACTTGAACCCGAGTGATTTTGCCCAAAACACCGTTACGAGCAAGTTGCACGATCCGTTGAAATTCGCTACTGGAGCGTTGTTGGCTGCCGATTTGGCAAACCACTCCGGCATCTTGAACCGCTCGCACCATCGCTTGTCCCTCCGGAATCGTGAGAGACAAAGGCTTTTCAGCGTAGATATCTTTTCCGGCCTGTGCCGCATGAATCAAAGGAAGCGCATGCCAATGATCTGGAACGGAAATCCAGACGGCATCCACTTCGGGTCGAGCGATTAACTCCCGGAAATCGCCGGTGGTAAACACGCCTTTGTACTCACCGGAACTGATTCGCGCAGCGTATGCTTTTTCCAAGGCGCTTTTGGCACCGTTTAAATGCTCTGTGTCCACATCACAGATACCGACCGTCTGAATTCCGGAGTTGCCCAATTCGGCGCGGAAATGGCCGCCCCCTTGGCTACCCACCCCGATGTAGCCGAGATTAATTCGGTTACTGGGAGCGATGCCTCCGTTTCGACCCAGAGTCTCGGCTCGAACAATGGAGGGGAAGGCGACTGCGGCGGATGACGTGGCTAGCAGGTTGAGGAACGATCTACGATTCATGGTTTTAGTCTTTGATAGGTACAATCCAGATGTTGCGGAAACGAACGATGCATTTGTGGTCTTGGAGTTGAAGGGGAAGAGCGTCGGGATGGATATCGTAGCCGTGGCGGTGCCCCGGACCGGTGCTCCCTTCGACGATCGTGTTATCTTGGACGCGGATGCCATTGAAATCGACGGTCATCCGGGCTGGCGAAACGAGCTTGCCATCAGCAAAAACGGGGCGATGAAATTCGATATCGTAATACTGCCATTGGCCGGAGGGACGAATCGGATTCACGCTCGGCGGTGTTTGGCCGTAGATCGCGCCAGCAATTCCGTCCGCGTACGTCGGGTTATCGAACGTATCGAGAACTTGCACTTCGTACTTCGACATTAAAAACACCCCGCTGTTTCCCCGGTTTTGCAGATCGCCCACCGGCGGGTTGAGAGTCGACCATTCCAGGTGAAGTTTGCAGGAGCCGAAGGATTGCATCGTGGTGAGGTAGCCGGTGAGCAATACATAGTT
>CAVURW010000107.1:0-4566 GCA_963743595.1 uncultured Verrucomicrobiae bacterium | reverse complement strand
CCCGAATGGAAAGGCTGGTTTCGCGTCAAGGATGGCAATGGCAATTTTGACCTGTGGCAGGGCCTGACCTCTTCCAAGGGCGGACGAGAATCCAGCGTTTACGAGACGGGATGGACCGCGTACAACGATGTGCCAGGGCTAATCGATTTACTCGGAGGCAAGCAGCTTTTCGTGGCCAAGCTCGATGATTTCTTCACCCGGTCTCCCGATTACACCAAGTGGAATCCCTACATGGGGACGAAGAACCCTAATGGCGGTAGATCGTGGTCAAGTCCCTACAACAATCCCGGTAACGAGCCTACGGAACTCATCGTATTTTTATTTAACCGGGCGGGAGCCCCTTGGTTAACACAGAAATGGGTCCTTCAAGAAGAACACGTTTATGACGTTGGCCCGGAAGGCCTACCCGGAGACGACGATGTAGCACAACTCTCCGCTTGGTATGTTCTCAGCGCGATCGGTCTCTCTCAGCTATGTCCCGGCGACACGCGTTTCGAGATTTTCACTCCGCTGTTTGATAAGATTACGATCAATTTGGATGCGAAGTACGCCAAAGGTAAAAGCTTCATCGTCACGGCGAAAAATAATTCGCCCGACAATCCGTATATCCAGTCGGCGACATTGAATGGTCAGCCGCTCAATCGCTGTTGGTTGAGCTATTCCGAAATAACCGCAGGTGGCACACTCGAGTTGGTTTTAGGTCCACAGCCGAACAAACAATGGGGAGTGCAGTAGTATCTTTGGCGGTTCAGGGCGCGGCGGTGCCAACGCTGACGCGGAGGCTATCGATGGCGACCAGATGAAGACCCTTGGGCACAACTAAAGGGAAGTCGAGCGTCTTTTCTTCGTCGCGAGCCAGGGTCACAGGCTGGTCACTTGCAAGATTCCCGTCGATGAGCAACCTCGCCCGTGTCTCTCCCGCAAAGCTCCCTTTGTTGCGGACCGTGACCTGAACGTGGGCTGCAGCCGAATTGTCGCTGGAAACGGTGACACGCAAATCCCGGTAGGTAAAGACGGGCCGGTAAACCGACTTGATCAGACCAGCGAACGTGTTGTTGCCACCGTAATAATGCCAGAGATAGCCATCCTTGACGATGGTTTGGCCGGGAAAGACCGATCCGTTGGTAAAGGTCATCTCATTCAGGTCGCCAGTGGGCGCGTCTCCATAGAAATCGGGCAACCAAGGCAGATCACCCCGGGCCAGCACTTGGGTTGGATCGCTACCGCTCAAGACGTCCTCAACATTCGTGCAAAGGCGGTTTCCCGAAATTTTCTTGTCGCTCCCGGCTTGCACGGTTCCAGCTTGCGTTTCAATCCGCAGATTGTGGTCGGCATCGACGAAAATGTCGCCGGCACATTCGTGAAAATTACACCACATGTCGGGTCTTCCCTTGGTATCAGCCTCGCCCATTTTGATCCACTGATGTAGGTCATTGGATAGATAAATCCCGCCTTCCTCAATAGCGGCCAGGTAGCGGTATTTTACCCCCGCGAAGTTAAACTTAGGAATTTTCGGATCGTTGTGGGTGTCGATCATCCCTCCGATTTTGCCCTGCACCATCATCCGCCACGGCTCGGAGTAGTGGATGCCATCGGTACTCGTCGCCATCATTTCGTGAACTCCCGGTTCGCTGGGTTGGTAACCTTTGGGACGCAAGATCACATATTCGAGGTGATACGCATTCGATCCGTCTGGAAGCAAAAGGTCAGGATCCTCTACGGTGGTTTGCGTTGGCGACATCGCGATAATCGGATTGTGCATATCCTTGACCCAATAAACGCCATCGCTGCTCGTGGCGACGCCGAGTTCGCTCCTTGCCGGGCCGCTCGGCGGTGCTGGCTTCGCATTACCCCGATAGACCATATACCATTGGTTGTTTTTCACGATGACTGCGGAGTTGAACACGCCGCGGCTGTCCCAGCTCCCTGCGGGCCCCGGGCGAATAACGATCTGGTTTGTATCGATGTCCCACGGATAAACGTGTCGGTTCAACCGGCGATAGGCAAACTGGTCGAAGTGGGCTTTACCCTCACCGATTTCCAGCATCGGGTCGTCGGGTAGATTAATGTCGACCAGGTCCCGCAGCGTCACCATGTTGCTCCCATCAGAATCCGATAACGTGGCGAAAACCGCGCAGGAACGTCGCGAATAGGCCAGCTTTAATCGATACGCAACGCCCGTTTTAAGCGTGGCAGGCAGCGACGAAAGCTGCCAAACATAAGCTCCATTCGGCACCTGCATTTCTTTCCACTGAGCCAGTCGATATGCTGGAGGAGTGATCGCGAAGATGGAGTATCCTTCGACGGTCCTTTCCAGGCTTAGCGTTCCCGCTGCGCCATTGATCACCGCGCAAATTCGGGCTCCATCCGGTTGGCTAAAGCCGATGGAGGCGGAGCTGTTCGGATCATCGAGCGTGACTAGGGTCGAGACTTCACCTTCACTCACGTCCAGTCGAACATCCTTCAAATAGGCCATCGAATGGGGTGAGCCGGTCAGTGATTTTCCCTGTACTGGCCCAGTACTAATGCTCATACCCTGGTTGACATAGTTCGATAAATCAACCGAGGCAAAGTCGTCGCTGAAATCGCGGTCTGGGTACGGCAGCGATGGTCCCACGCGGAAATGGAACCGGTTCGAACGCTGTTTTTTTCCAGTCGAGTCCTCGGCGATCACATACCATTGATGGTCGCCCATGCTGGGATTTTTTAGCTCGAAAGAAGTGGCCTCAATTGCCGGAAGAGGAGAATCGTCCAGGTAAATCGTATAACGCGTGCCTAGTCCCTGGTCGGCCCATTCCAATACAGGATTACTGCCGTCGAAGTTTGCACCCTCCGGAGCCATCAAATTGAAACCCTCGGCAGGCGTCAAGCTGATCGACTCGAGATCAAACTGGTAACCCTTGCTGGCCGCGTTCTTGCCCGTAATACAAAAGCGAAAGATAGTTTTTCCCGCCTTTAAAAAGGTGTATTCCCCGAAATCAAGATCGAGCGGCGAGCGTGACACCGCATAGAGGTCGGCCGCCTCGCCCTGGACTTCTCCGTCGACCCGCAATTGCACGACACCCGACGAATCGTTCCCGAGCATCTCCGCTTTGATTTGATAAGTTCCTGGTTCTGGAATTTGCACGACATATTCAACCCATTGCCCTGCCGCAAACGTGGTGTAGCAATGGGGATCGAATCCTGGCTGATTGAAGTTGAGCCAATTCAGATTAGGCGGAAAAGACCGAGAGACGAGGTCTTCAAACTTAAAATGTATTGACGAATCAGTGGTTGCGCCCAATGAGTGCGATACCAACAATGCCATCACCAAAAGAGGCCCCATCGCCCGTGCCTGAAGTCGCGAGGCACCGAAGCTGAAGACGGTTACGGCATAGCTCCAATTGAATATATTCACGATCAATTGATAAACGAAAAATCGAAAATCCACGCTCAAGATTCAGCGGACGAATTTTGAACGTCATCGCTCTTATGGAAGTCTGTGATTAAGGGCCCATTTTAATACATAAAGTTAGTCAGCTTATCCATGTGAGCCATAAAAACGCTTTGCTAGTCTGACTATCCGCTTGATCCTCCCACCGGCACCAACATGTTTTTAGAAGCGTTGATATAAGCGACAGATTCGCGAAGGATCGTCTGGCGCCGGTCCAATAACCGATTGAACAAATTCTCATGAACTCAGCTGTCAAATTCTCATCTCTGTTGTTTCTCACCGCCCTGTCTTCCGCCCGCGCGGACAATGCGCCCACGAACCCGCCCGAGGTAATGACGACCATGCTTTCGAACGTCCCCTCCTCCCCGGAGCAAGACCGAAAGATGGCGTGGTTTCGGCAGGCGAAGTACGGCCTGTTTATTCACTGGGGACTTTATGCTATCCCAGCCGGCATGTGGGACGGTAAACAGATACGAATCAGCAGCGAATGGGTCATGGCCCACGCCCGGGTTCCGGTCAAAGAGTACGAAAAGCTGACCGCGAAATTTAACCCGGTCGATTTCGACGCCGAGCAGTGGGTAACAATGGCGCAGGAAGCTGGAATGAAATACCTCGTCTTCACGGCAAAACATGGCGACGGCTTCGCCATGTATCATTCGCAGGTCACGCCTTATAATATTTACGATGCAACGCCGTTTCATCGCGATCCGCTTAAGGAGTTGGCGGATGCGTGTGCACGGCACGGAATCAAGTTGGGTCTCTATTACTCCCAGGCGGTCGACTGGCATGAGCCGGGCGGCTTCGGCAACACTTGGGACTTTGAGGACAATAAGCTCAAGGACAAGGATGGCACCTACGACCAATACCTACAGACCAAGGTTGAGCCGCAGTTGAAGGAATTGCTCACTAACTACGGGCCGATCTGCGAAATTTTCTTCGACACGCCTGCGCAGATCACGCCCGAGCGTGCCCAGCAAATCGCGGCTGTCGTGCATACCGCGCAACCGGACTGCCTCATCGATGGCCGATTGGGCGTTCCTGGCGATTACTCGACCATGGGCGACAACGGCATCCCGAACGCTGACGTGGTGGGTGATTGGGAAACGCCGGGCGAGCTGAATCACAACTGGGGA
>CAVURW010000106.1:0-8957 GCA_963743595.1 uncultured Verrucomicrobiae bacterium | reverse complement strand
ATAGGAGGGCAGAATGTGCCTCAGGATCTACCTAAAAGCTTTCCTCTACTCCTCAAAGCAGCAGAGGAAGGGGCACCTGCCGCTCAATACGAAACGTATCGCTGTTACTACACCGGTGTAGGAGTCCAGCAAAATACTGCTCTGGCTCTATCCTGGCTGGTTAAATCAGCAAACCAGGGATTCGATCAGGCAGAATTGACTCTGGGGTGGCACTACGAGAAAGGCTATGGCCTCAAGCAAAATCTCGACCTTTCTTCGAGATGGTATCGAAAGGCTGCGATCCAGGGAAACGTACTTGCGCGAGAATGCTATGGTTACGAACTGATGTTCGGCAGGGGCACAACTCAGAATCGAGAACTAGGGTTTGCCTACATTTACTCTGCTTCCACTCTTTGCGATGCACAACTGATGTTGGCCCACTGCTACATGAATGGAATCGTTGTATCGAAAGATCCGACCGACGCAATGAAGTGGGCCCTGCTATACCAGAGATATTCACCGCCGAAACAGGATGCGGACGAATTAGTCCGGTCAATTGCTAGTGGTCTTAATGAGGACCAGCTACTGGAGGCGACCGATGCTGCGGATCACTGGTCTTATAGCGATTATCAGACCAGAAAACTATCATTCTGTTTTGAACGATCACCCGTGGTACAAATACCGTTTCAGATCATTGAAGGACATCTAGTTGTTTCGCTACGGTTAGGGGGATCAGGGCGTTCCGTTAAATTAGTGGTCGATACTGGGTGTTCGTTCTCCATGCTGAAGCCCAGCAATCTTCCCATAACACACAATGAGTATATTTTAGCCCCAAGCGATGGTAAAGCGGAACCATCACTTGTACGATTATCTGAACCGATAGACCTCTCGGTTGATGGATTACGGATTTCGGATGTTCACTTTTTACTTTGTGACATGTTGGACCTGGGCATCCCGGTCGACGGTATACTGGGATTCGATATACTCAAGAGACTTGTCACACAAATCGACTTTCAAAAAAACGTTGTTACCTTTTCAAAAACGTCATACCTCGAACTTGATCCTCGATCTCTTCACATTGACATTCGCAATGACAATTCGCCCTTCATCCTTGCTACAATCTCAGATGGCAGACATTTGTTGGATGATTGGCTTGTGCTCGACTCAGGATTCAATGGAGGAGTTATTCTGTTTCCAGGTTTTAAGGTCGCTCATCCACAGTCAAGTTTTCAATTGGGATCATTGCGGGTCGTTCATACTCTTTTTGGCGACCATAGTACCTCTGTTTCTTGGGCAGGTTTTATCCAAATTGGAAATGTTAGCATACCAAATCCGGATTTATTGATTCAGCATGACTATGCTTTTCAATGGGTTACTACAGGATTATTAGGGTATGAACTTCTGAAAAAGTATAAAGTGACCCTAGACGGACCTGAGAAATTGCTTTTACTAGATCCTCAAAAATGAAGCTGGTACTCATGCGTTTGAGCACGTTTGTTGATTTTGTCAGACGCTTTCAGAGCCAACTGCAACCAGTGATCGTCATCGGCTTTGTTTCCGGTTAGGTGCATGTTGTACAGCTGTTGGCAGGCAAACGCGCAGCCCCCTTCACCCGATTTTTTCAGCCAAGTCATCGCGTCATTGCCGTTACCGTCCTGAAGAGAGGGGTTCTCCTTGTAAATCGTTGATACCCAGAAAGCGGCCAGTCCAGCGGTGTCGCTGGAGGCGTAGGGATCCTGCGCGGCCTTCTTAAACCACTCGAGTGCCTCCTTTATATTGACGGATCCGAGCCAGCCCCGATACTGCAACTCGCCGATCCTCAGTTCAGTAAGAGCGATGACGGCGTCTCCTTTACTGGCATCTTCCAAAACGCGTTGATACAGGCCCAGCGCAACATCGTAATTGTAGGAAAGCTCGTAACGCTCCCCTAACCAGTAATCACCATGCGGATTCCGCAGATCGGACGATTCCCGAAACAAACGGAGCGCCTCCTGTTTGTTGCCAGTAATAAGCCCCTTACGCTCCATCGCCTCTGAGCTGCCGCGGCTGGCGGCCAGGGAATACCACTTATCGGCCTGGACGCCTGCAAATGGCGTGCCCTCCCCATTCCACCACGCATCACCGGCCCCCACAGCCGCATCCAGATCACCCTCTGAGGCCGCCCGCTCCAGCAAACGGAACGCGGCGGCATCGTCCTCGTTCACTTTCCAGCCGTAGAGATAGAGAAAACCGAGTGTGCGCTCGGATTCCGGGCTCCCTGCCGCATTCGCCTGCATCTTTAGCTCGTCGATGTCCGGCACCAGGCGTGTTTCCCCCGCTTTTACGGTCACGTGCTCGCGAACAATCGTGTCAGCACCGCCCTCCAACCACACCTCATATTCCCCAGCACTCACTTTTAACGTACCTGGAATCGCCCCTTCACCCAGTTTGATGCTCTCGCCCTTATCCCCCAGCTTATGCACCTCGAACCAGCCCGGCGTCGGGGCACCCACCAGGATCGCTCCCGGAGCATGCGTCTGCTGCCGCCAAATCAAGTAGGCCAAGACACCCAAAAGGACAATCACCCCGCCGAACCACAGATAGGTCAGCGCGTGCCCTTGCCCGTCGCTCGATTCGAATTGTGGGGCGTCGGCAGTCTCCTCCGTTATCTCCTCGGTTTGCCCGTTCACCCGCTCACTTAACCCTGCCCCCGCTTGGCAAATCAAGCAAATCAACCCATTTCCCAATCGCAGACATTACAATTACGTTTCATTTACATTTTATCTACATTACGAATTAAGGTAGTTTTATTCCTAAAATCTTCAGAGAGCCTGCAAAATTTACCTTGTCAAACTCTCCAGAATCGAGTTTTCTCTCCGGGTCGCTAGCAAATAGCGGGCACGGAGTTGGTTGGCACGGAACAAGGTACACGAATGGTCGCGCTACATTGGTCGGTTCCAACACCCTATGAAGCTTTCACCACAAGAGCAGATCATCCTTCACTTACGTGTTTTCAAATACGCGTTGGCTAAGGGAAAACTCTCTTTTCTCGTCTTCACCCGATCCAGTGCAGGTATCGGTCGGGCAGTCGCTCAACTCGCCAAGCAAGTCATTTCCTTATAGAGGTCGGCGAGACTTCGCTGATCTCAAATTGCGGCGATCTCATCACTTCGATCAAATCAATCCGCTCGCACCAGTAATCGTTTTCTGCGACGCTGTCTGGGTTTGACAACCTCATGAACCGCATAGTCAATACGCGTATTGCAGGGCTCATGACTTCCATTCGTGAAGCTCATGAAGAGGTACAGCAACCGGTGTTTCTACACTACGACCGCCTGACCTTACGGCGGAAGCTGAACCGTTTGATCCAAGCCTGCGTGGCGCTTATCGCGATTTTAGATGAGGATGAACTGGAACAAGAGCACAAGGACGATCTCAAGGAGCTGGCCAAACCGCAACTCGAACGCGCACCTGCGAAAGAGGCGACCGCCCTTGCCGTCATTGAACCCGCCCTGATCTCGAAGCCGTTCACCGATTCTGACTATCGACCGCTCCGCGCCGTCGCCATGCTCGTCCTTATCGAGGGCATCGTTCTCATCATCATCTTCTTCGGGTGGCTACTCACGCCCCGTTAATCCTGGCAGCTTTTCCCGGCTTCCCGTATAGAACTGCCTTCTCATGAAATACGTAATCATCCGGGACGACGATACCAGCGCGCTTACCCCGCCCGCGTATCTGGATGAACTCTATCGCCCGTTTCTGGATCGGCATCTCCCTGTAAATCTAGGGCTCATTCCAAATGTTAATACGAACGCCACCTGGAAAGACGGCTCTCCGGAAGGCTTTCTCCTCACGAAAATCGGCACCTTGCCGAATTATCTCTCGATCGAAACCGCCACAGAACTGCTCCAGTACCTGAAGCAAAATCCGGACTACCACTTCGCCCACCACGGCTACGAGCACGATTACCTGGAGTTTATGCGCAAGGACGGTGCCGAAATCGAGCGCCGCTTGGAAGCGGGCCACAAATGCTTCGCCAATGCTGGCCTAGGTCGACTCAAGACCTTCATTGCACCCTACGATCAACTCTCCACCGCGAGTTTCCGCGCCGTCTCCAAGCATTTCCAGATTCTCTCCACCAACACCTTTCGATTGAAACGGCTCCCGGTCGGTTGGTGGCCCCGATATTTCCTCAAGCAACTCGCGAAACAACCCCACTGGCAGGTTGACCAGCTCCAGTTACTCAGCCACCCCGGTTTCCTTCTCTCGTATCGGCGCGATGTCGCGACCATGCTCGATTCGATTAAAGCGGCCATTGAGAGTTCACACCTGACCGTGCTAGTGACTCATTGGTGGGAATACTTCCCGCAAAATCAACCGAACCCCGCCTTCATCTCCGTGCTGCATCAGACCGCTGAATACCTCGCCTCGCGCTCGGATATTCAAGTGATTCCCTTCGAGCACCTGATCGATAACCCGGAGCTGATTCGCTAAAACCACCGGCGCTTTTCGTACAGCTCTTGGTAATGGTTCAAAATCTGAATGCCCATCGCATCAAGCGAATGATTTTCAACGATGGTTAAGCGGGACGCATCGCCGAGCCGTTCCCGGAGATCGGGCGATTTCAACAAAAGGTTCAGTGCGTCGGAGAGGGCGTGCGGGTTATTCGGCGGTACCAAGTACCCGGTTTTATCATGCGTAATCGCTTCGGGAATCCCACCGATATCCGACGCGATAATCGCACGTCCCATCGCCTGAGCTTGCAGGATAATCTGAGGAATTCCTTCGTGGGAAGTCGAGGGCAAAACAACGATGGAAAGGGAGGCGAGGACCGAGGGCACGTCGGATCTGTGACCGATTAAGGAGATGTGTTTTGCGTAGGGATTCTCTGACACGCGCTTGGCAAGCTCATCGCGACCCGGCCCATCTCCAGCTATGACCAGGTGGGTCGTCCCGACCAGTTCCGGGTGCGCTTCCATCAAAATCTTCCACGCCTCCAAGAGAATCTGATGGCCTTTCCAACTGCGCAATACGGAGACTATTCCGACGAGCTGTGTGGTCGCCGGGAGTTTCAATTCCTCGTGCAAAATATCCGGGAGATCCGAGCGGAATTTGTTTAAATCGACGCCTGTAGCGATGCAATGCAGCTTCGATTTCGGAACCTGCAGTTCCGTGTGTAGGCGATCGGCGATGCGTTGGCTGGTGGTGATCACGAAGTGCGGGAGCAATCGAAAAGCGACTCGAGACCAAAACTTATTTGGATAATCGATCTCGATATGCCGGTAACGGATGAGCAGGCGAATGAAGATCAGGCGCGCCGCGAGACCCGCGATCCAGCCATCCAAAGAGCTGTGTGTGCAGACGATATTGATTTGGTGCCGGAGCATCCAGATCGCGACGGTGACTGCACCCAGCGGTAAAAACGCCCGTGAGCTCTGCAGGGGCACGACGGTGATTTTGGCCTGTTCCGCCTTTAGAGCGATGGTCGATTTCGGTGGCGCTAGCAGGTAGACCATGTGTCCCTGCGCACGCATCCAGACGAGTTCCGTAAGAACCCGCATCTCCTGCCCACCCCAACCCAGGGAAGCTTCCGAATGCAAAATGCGCCACTGTTTCATATGCCGACTTCAGCTGCACACGCGGTCAATCCTTGAATAAGCCTGCCATCATCCGACTGAGAGTAAATCATACGAGGTATTTAGAAGCTTGGTTTATTTGAAGGAAGCGGCAATATAAAGGATCGCACGTGTGATGGAATCGGAAAAGGTTAAGAAAATCATCGTTTTTAAGCTTCGAAACATCGGCGAGTCCGGAAGACAGTACGAGGCTTGAAATGCGATTCGAACAGAGGAAGATCCGATTTGAATTTTCTCGCTTCTTTTCAAGGGAGGAAGGTCAGGATCTCGTCGAGATACGCTCTCGTCATCGCTCTCATATCGGTAGCCGCAATCACCAGTCTCCACACTTTGGCCAACAAGATCGTTAATACGTTCAACGCAATCGGTAACGGTCTCTAACCCTGAACGAGATGATCAACGCGAAGGCAAGCTAGGGTCGGCGCGGCCCGTCTTTTCGCCAGCTTTGTTTCGTTGCGGCAAGATTTCGCAGAGCTATTGCTTCACTGCAATCATCTTGGCTGGTAATCGTCACATAACTTCACTCGCTTGGAGATAGCCTCTATGTGGCCCGCACTTTGGAAGGTCAAATCCGGATTGCAATGCCTCATTGAACAGGGAAGAGGGCCAGGACCTGGTCGAGTATGCGCTGGTCATCGCTACTGTGTGTGACTCTGGTGATCGCATCCGTTGGGAGTATCGGCACAATTCTTATTAACTATCTCCATTACTTCCACACGGATTACCCTTGATGTCGGCTAGCTTCTTGAAAGGGCCAAAGGGGCCCTCCGGTCACTTTTTCATTTTTATCAAGATCCCTGCTAATCAGCTTCACTGACATCGATATTTCTTCGCTTTTGCTACCGATTCGTACTACCCGTACCATTCGAAGATCCGCGGTATATTAGCTGTATGCTCCTTCCTCTGCCCCTTCAGAGCGGCCCCCCGCTGGTCCTGATTGAAGCTGGCATCACGGGTATAGCATCTAGCAGGGGTTCTGGCATGGCCTCGCATCGGTTCAACCTGGTTTTCGCGCATCGAACGTTCATGGGGCAGATTGGCGCGGCGCAAAGGCCTTGCCGTCGCGATCATTGGATTCTCGACGCTGCTTTTGCGCCTTGCGGTTCTTCCTATTTTTCCCTATTCCCTTGCCATTCATCACGGATGATTTCAGCTTTCTGCTAGCGGCGGATACCTTTGCCCACGGGCGATTGACCAATCCTACGCCTGCCATGTGGACGCACTTTGAGAGCATCCACATCGCCATGCAGCCCACCTATATGTCGATGTACTTTCCAGGGCCAGGGCCTGGTCTGGCGGCGGGCAAAGTGCTTTTTGGAAGTCCATGGTTTGGCGTTCTGATCGTCAACGCTCTCATGTGCGCCGCCATCTGCTGGATGCTGCAGGCGTGGCTGCCGCCGTTGGGCGCTGCTCGGGGGGATGCTGGCGATTCTTCGCATCGGTCTTTTCAGTTACTGGGTCAATACCTATTCCGGCGGCGGCCAGTTTCGGCTCTTGGCGGCGCGCTGGTGCTTGGCGCCCTGCCTCGATTGATGAAGACCGCCCGTTTTCGCTATGGCATGCTGATGGCGGTAGGCATCGTAATTCTGGGGCCGGATTACGATGCCCACTGCCATTAGCATGCCATAGCGAAAACGCCCAGTCTTAAGCAATCGAGGCAGGGCGCCCAGCACCAGAGCCCCGCCAAGCGCCGAACTTGCGCCGCCGCCGGAATAGGTATTGATCCAGTAACTGAAAAGACCGATGCGGAACATCGCCAGCACCCCTCCCGAGTAGTGCCCAGACGGCGGCAGCCAAGCCTGCAGCATCCAGCAGATTGCGGCGCACATGAGCGCGCTGGCGATCAGAATGCCAAACCAGGGGCTGCCGAACAGAACCTTGCCTGGCGGCCAGACACCAGGCCGGGCCCCGGAAAGTACATCGACATATAGGTGGGATGCATGGCGATGTGGATGCTTTCAAAGTGCGTCCACATCGCGGGCGTAGGGTTGGCCAATCGGCCGTGCGACAAAAGTGTCGGCCGCAAGCAGAAAGCTGAAATCGTTCGTGATGAATGGCAGGGGAATGGGGCAAGAAGGAAGAACTGGCAAGGCGCAACAGCAGCGCGGATAAGCCAACGATCGCTACAGTCAGGCCTTTGCGCCGCGCCAATCTGCTCACAGAACGTTCGATGTGCGGAAACCAGGATGAACCAACGCGCGGCCAGGCAAGCCCCCAAAGATACCATGCTTGTGAGACCAGCTTCAATCAGGACCAGCGAAGGACCCGCGTCTGAAGGGGTTGAGGATGGCAGCATACAGCTAATATATCGCGGATTTTCGAATGGTACCGGTAGTACGTTATCGTAGAAAAGCGAAGAAATATCTATGTCAGTGAAGCCGATTAGCAGGTCTCTAGCATAAAAATGAAAAAGGACCGGAGTGCTCCTTCCGGTCCTTTCAAGAAGTCTCAGTCGACATCAAGGGTAATTCGTGTTGATGTAATGGAAATAGTTGATAACAATTGTGCCGATACTCCCAACCGATGCGATCATCACAGTCACACACAGTAGGATGACCAGCGCATACTCGACCAGGTCCTGCCCGTCTTCCTGTTCAATGAGGCATTGCAATCCGGATTTGATCTTCCAAAGTGCGGGCCACATAGAGGCTATCTCCAAGCGAGTGAAGTTATGTGACGATTACCAGCCAAGATGATTGCAGTGAAGCAATAGCTCTGCGAAATCTTGCCGCAACGAAACAAAGCTGACGAAAAAACGGGCCGCGCCGACCCTAGCTTGCCTTCGCGTTGAGTCAGCTCGTTAGGGTTAGAGACCGTTACCGATTGCGTTGAACGTATTAACGATCTTGTTGGCCAAAGTGTGGAGACTTGGTGATTCCCAGCTACCGATATCAGAGCGATGACGACGTATTCAACCAGATCCTGACCTTCCTCCCTTGAAGAAGCGGGAAATTGACATCAGCTTACATCGTGTTCATCGTATTTCTCGCCATTGTGCGGTTGCGAGTTGAGGTTGGATCCCTTTGCAGAGGAGAGTGCGATTGGCACCGGTGACGGTGCTTGACGCTCTCCCGCCAAGGAGCGGGACTGCCGGCGGTTGTTGTCATGGTACTCTATCCCGCTTCGCAGGAACTAGCTTAAGTTTAGAGCCGATGGTCGAGGCGTTGAAGGTGTTGACGCCGGTGGCAGGTGCCCAGGCCGGTGGTGGCGGCGACGGCGATCAGAGCGATGACCAGAGCATATTCGACCAGATCCTGACCTTCTTCGCGGTTCATCAGGTCCTGGAACTTGACGTACAGCTTGAGAAACATGGTGTTCCTCTGAAACTTGAGAAAAAAAAAAAAAAAAAAAAAAAAAGTAGCC
>CAVURW010000105.1:0-5289 GCA_963743595.1 uncultured Verrucomicrobiae bacterium | reverse complement strand
ATGTAAGTGTCAACTGCTATAATGCTCCTTTTAAGGTGCGCTGGCGTAACTTTATAATAAGCTTCAAGATCCCTTTCAAAAAACGGCTGACTCTTAGTATATGTCCCAAGAGACGTCATTATTGAGTGGGTGTGCTCAATTGACAGGTATCCAGTGGACTCTATAATCTGGACTATTGCATTTTTATCCATGTAAAATTAGTGTATAGGATTTGCCGTGGCATAGGTCTGTTTATGCCATTTGGTGGGGGAATTGCAACAATTATAGCGTGATTATATCCTTTAGCGATTGTTAGAGTTACCTCTTTCGACGTCTGTTGATCCACGTTTGTGTCGCTCTTTTGGTACTATCCGAACTCAAAACGCGATCCCAACCTGGATTCTCAATAGGAACTTGTTGCTCGGTTTTGGATCAAAGTTCCAGCCACAAAACAGTTGACCGTTGCCGCCTGTGTTTGAAGGGGAGGAGAGACTCACTTAGGAGGCATGGGTATCTGCTAACCTCGTGCTTTAACTGGAACGCATGCCGCCCGCTTCCGAGTGCTCCGTGTGCTGACCTTCGTGCGCGGCTGCAGCGTGCTGACCGCCAGTCATATCCACGATGAGATGTGCGCTGGTCGATTCGCCTTCGCCCATCTTCGCGGAGAGACTCGGCAGGCCCTTGGCAAAGGACTCCAGGGTGCGCTGATCCATCATCTTTTGCCCGACTTCCGGATCAAGATCCGCGTCTTTTGAGGCAGGTAAAGTTTCGCTCGGCTCTCGTAGACCGAAGGCCAGACGATCTCGTTTATCCACGATGTCTTGCACCATCTCTTCCACATGTGTGGAGGCTTCGGCTGTGCGGGCGGCTTGGCCGGGAATCGCCAGGTCCAGACGACTCGTCAGATCCCAGGCTTCTTCGCTCGGCATTTCGTTGTCGCGCAGACCTTTAAAGCACTGCTCATAAGCACCGCGAACTGCGTGCGCCTCGGCTTGGCCGGTGGGCAGCTTGTTCTTCAGCGCTTGCAGTTCCGCCTCAGGATCTTTCTCCTCACGAGCCATCAAGCTCTTAAAGATTTTCTTCAGTCCGCCCTGCTTTTCCTCAGCGGGAGCTTCCGGCAAGCGAGCCGTCTCTGAAATCTGATCCAGGCTCAACTTGCCCAGGTAATGGGTCGCCGCCTGTGTGGTCATCTGGTCCGACTTCTCCTTCTGGAACGGACTCATTTCAGCCGGATCTTCCGACTCGAAATTATTGTAAGTTACGTGGTCAAATTCTTGGCGGAGTCCCAGGACAAAACTAGCCGCGTTATCCAGAGCCGCTTGCGTCTTTTCCGGATGCGCAGCGTCGAGCTTTCCGGAGATTGAATCGGCCACTTCCTTGGCCATTGACTCGCTCAAACCCTGTCGGAATAAGTACAAGCCGACCTCGCCCTTCAGCTGTTCGCCGGACGCTTCTCCACCCTGTACCAGACTTTGAATCCTCTCGATTGACATAATGAAAGATAATAACTACATCTATAAGCAGAATCAAGTTGTTTTTTCGCCTAGCTTCCGTCCTACCCCTAGCGCCTCACACACTTTCCCTACGTTCTTTTCCACCTCGTCCTCCGCTGAAATCGTTAACGCCTCCTTCGGCACTTCTAAAGTCGCCAGTTGACTGTCTAGTAGTGTCGCCGGCATAAAATGACCCGTCCGATGACTCAGGCGCTCTTCTAATAACGCTTTCGACGCCGTTATAAACACAAAATGCACCCGCGCATCTCCAGCAGAGTTCAGCTTCTCCCGGTAACTCGCCTTCAGGGCTGAGCAGGTCACCACCGCAAACTCGTCCTGTTTTAAAGAGCGCGCCACGATTTCCCCCAGCGATTCCAACCAGCCCTGCCGATCCGCATCGGTCAATGGCTCGCCACGATGCATCTTCTCGACATTCGCAGGCGGATGAAAATCGTCGCCTTCATAGAAAGTCGCGCCGGTCTCGTCGGCAAATCGGCGACCTAATGTCGATTTACCGCTTCCCGATACGCCCATGAAGATCACCACCATTCCCTTAAGGGTGCCATCGAGAAGCTCTGATTACAATCCTCTGGATTGCGGCAGAAAGAATGCTACTTTTTGGGCCAAGATGCCGCCTGAAGAAACACTCGCCCCCACCGCCACGCCCGAGCCGGAATTGGCCCAGCTGCCGCCCCCAGATCAAGCCAAAACCTTGAGCGAAATCATGGACGCCAACCAACGCTATGCCGAGAGCTACGGCGATAAAGGCCAGCTTACGGGCGCGCCGCGTCGGCGAATCGCAGTGCTCACCTGTATGGATGCGCGCATGGACCCGGCCCGCTTTCTCGGGCTAAACGAAGGCGACGCTCACGTGATCCGAAATGCCGGCGGCCGCGCCAGCGACGACGCCATCCGCTCGCTCGTGGTCTCCGCGAAATTGATGGGCACACTCGATTGGTTTGTCATTCATCACAGCTGTTGCGGCATGCAATCGTACACAGACGATGATATCCGCCATCTCCTGGGCCTGGATGATCATGATACCGAAAGCAAATGGTGGCACGTCTGGAAGAGCCGCGAGACCAACGCGCACGACATTCATTGGCTCACCTTTGCCGACCTCACGCAAAGCATCATTGATGACGTGACGCTCATTCGGAATCACTCGCTGGTGCCGCCGCCGGTCCGCATCTACGGCTACATCTACAACATCCACGCCGGTACGCTGGAACCGGTCGCTAAGGCAAATGAGATTGGCGCGCCAAAGCTTGTAGAGTGATCTTGCATAGGCCACGGCGCAGATTCGAAGCGAATGACAAAACTGGGCTGACTTGCTTATTTGTGTAAATTGTCTTTGATTGAGTGGACGCTGAGCGGGTCGCTGGCGTCATTATGCTAAACACGGACGATTTCACCCCTCTGGCGAAGCAGGCGCTGGCTGCGGCGCGGTCGGAGGCGTTACGGGTGGGCAGCGATTCCGTTTCTTCAGAACATCTGCTGTCTGGTTTGATGCGCTTAGAAAAGGGCGTGGCTTCCGGCGCATTTAAGGCGTTGAACTACAATGTGGAGGGTCTTCGGCTCGAGCTGGAGGCAGCCGTTATTGAGGATGCGTCAAAGAAACGACATCGTAAAAGTGCGTTCACCCCGCGCGTGCAAAAGATCGTGAACCTGGCGAGAAAGCATGCGGAACAGTTGGGGCAAAGCCGCGTCGGCACCGGCCATCTTCTCATGGGTGTGGTGCTGGAGGGGGCTAGCCCGGCGGCCCGTGCACTTTCGGCTCCGTTCAGTTCCGGTGTGGTTGCCGTAGCTGAGGGAATCGAGAAACTCCCGGACACGTTTTGGCTAGAGGAAGACGAGCCCGTGGCACTGAAATTGTTCGGTACGGGCGGCGTTACGTTACAGGAGGGAGTTCCACGCGAGGAGCCCTCCCCGAATCTCGCAATCGCGCTACCAGATAACCGTGGCGAGTGTGTCGTCATCAGTGTGGTGAGTGCCAATGGCGGCGTGGGGAAAACCGTGATAGCGACAAATCTGGCCGTGAGTCTAGCCAAGCGTTCCGAGGGCGTGGTGCTGCTCGATTTCAGCCTGCAAGCACGACACTTTGCGGTGATGCTGGATGATGTGCCGGTGTTTAATCTGATGGATGCGGTGAACGCGGGTGAGAGCCTGAACAAAGAGAGTTTCGAGCGCGTGCTTGCCCGGCATTCGCGACTCGGCTTTCATTACTTGGCCTCGCCGAATCATGATTTCGATGTCAACCGACTCGATGTCGAAACGGCCAGGCGATTGGTGAACACGGCGCGCGAATTGGCGTCCTTTGTGGTGGTCGATACCGGCCATGCCAAGAGTCCGGGCACGCTCGCAGCGATCGAAAACAGTGACTATGTGCTCCTCATCACCACGCGAGATGTGGCCCGGTTACTGGATGCCAAGCGATACGTCCGTTTCCTGAAAGAAGAGTGGAAATTGCAGACGGACCAACTGAAGCTTCTGGTGAATCAGTCCGACATGGGCGCAGAGGTCGCCGATAGTGAAATCGAGCGACTCATTGAAGTGCCGGTCGCCGCAGAAGTGCCCTCAAAAGCTGAATCGGTCTTTTTCTCGATTAACATGGGCACACCGCTCGTCGATAGCGTCCCGCGTCTCTCGATTTCTGTGGCTCTCGATCAGTTGGCCGCGAAGTGTTTTTCCGGTTGGAAGACGTGACACTCCTCAAGATGTTACAGGTTAACCAGAAATGGCCTAGCGGACGACGCCTGCCACTGCGATTAATAGGGCTTGCAACTATCGCGCTACTTGCGGGAGGCGCTCACAGAACCAAATCCACCAATGAAGTTATCGCTCATTTACTCCATTCTTCTGCCTGTATTCGCTCTAACCAGCGCAGGTGAAGTCATTGCGGCGACGACGGAGGTTTCGCCGACTCTGCCGGAGGCAAATGAGATCGTTGATCGGTTGGTGCTCGGTAATACCGGCTCAGAAAAAGAGCATCTCTTCGTGGCGCAAAAGATGGAGCGCATTGTTGGCGGATTGGACCAATCGGCGGTGAAGCTTTTGCCCAGCGAAACGGTCTCGTGGCAGAGCGCACCGATGACATTTACGATGAAGGTGGATCCCGAAAGGCAAAACTATATTACGTTAAAATTGTGGGGTTCTGACAAAGGCGAGGAGTGTGGCCGGCTGTTTCTTTTCGTTAACGGCTTGCAAGTCGGTTATCAACACGAGAGCGATTACGGCACGCTGAATCAAACCGATGAGGATGCGGAAGCGCCGGGACGATTTGTTTATCAGACCGAGCCATTGCCCCCCAAACTGACGCTCGGCCAAACGAGCCTAAAAATGACGATCCTCGCGTTTGGGCCCAAATGGAATTACGGCGATACATTTGCGAAATTCCAAAAGCCGTTCACGAAAGAGACACGTGGAATCTATTCCATCTACACGCACACGAGCGGCTACTTTGCACCGCCTTCTGACGAGGTTCAGGGCAGTCCGGTAATCGCTCCGGTTCGTCCAGCATCGTCGGGAGAAAGCGTGATCGAAGAGTCACGAAAGATCGTGATCGAAAAACTGAACCAGGCTCTAACGAGGAAAATCGAGTTAACGTCCGTACCGAATAGTGGTGCTTACGAACAGCCTTTACTCTTCTTAGCCGGAGCTTACACGATCGCGTGGACGCCAGCTTACAAATCCCCAAAGACTCTCGATCAAATCGTCCAACTGGGAGATTGCGAAATGGCCGATTTTCTTGCAGATCCCCATTTTGCATCGAGAAATTGGGTGGGAGCCGGACCGCTCGGAGAGGCTATTTTGGAAA
>CAVURW010000104.1:0-16552 GCA_963743595.1 uncultured Verrucomicrobiae bacterium | reverse complement strand
TGAAACAGCATAGTTCACCGCGCGGCGATTCGATGCGCTGGTAGGAAGCTTCGCCCGGAGGAGGTGCAAATCCTTCAGTATAAATCTTGAAGTGGTAAATCAGCGCTTCCATCTCGGTCTTCATCTTCTCACGCTGCGGCGGGATGATGCCCGGCGCGTCAGCCTTGATGGGGCCTTCGTTTCACATTCCCTGGCGCTCCGTGGTGCGACCCGAATAAGAAAAGTCGGTCTCGAATTCTTGGGAATAGACGAGCGGCTCGCTGGGAGCCGGTGGCGTGACTTGCTTCAAATCTTTTGTATCTGCTGGGCCAGCCCAAACGGAACAGGAAAAAGAAGCCAGCAGGCAAACCGCCAGAGAAGCAAAGGTAAGTCGTTTCATAATTTCTCGCCCGCTATTGGTAGATTAGTTTCTTCCGAAAGCAAGCCCATTCCCACAGGCACCGTCAATGGGCCGCTAGCGAATGTCTTCCCGGATCATATCGACGTCCTGCTTCACGTCTTGGAGCATGATTAAGCCAGCCGCCATTTTCTCTGTGCCGACACGCTCTTCCACCTCTGGCGAGGTAACCAGCTCATCCCGCCAAACGAGCGAACCCGGAGCGCCATCCACGGTAATCGGCCAAATCTCGTAAAGCTCCAGCGTCACATAAACGCCGTTACTGATAAAGTACTCCGCATCAATGATTTGAATCGATTCCTTACCGCTGGAAACATAAAGTGCGCCCGTCCCGATAGCGGCCTGTCCTTCAACATCGAAGGATTCGTAGTAAACCTGCGTGGGTCCCTTGGGAGCGGCAACAGCCATCGGGTCAATCGGTGCAGCTGCAGGTGCTGAAGTAGCTGAGCCGATCTTGAACGGCGTCCGCGCCAGTAACGAAGCAAACCGACGCTTGACTCGGGGATCCGTGTTCAAGAGCTGTTTCACATGCTCCATCGGGTTCACCGCTCTACTGCCCATTTCATACATAGGCTGAGAACGACCCGCCAAATAGGCATTGACGCGACCTGATAAGACACTACTCCAGAAATCGGCCATGCCGGAGATTCGCGCCGAGCCGTGAGCTCCGGCGATCGCCGTGAGTGCCGCGCCGCCGCGAGCGATTTCGTCTTTGGAAACCTGGATGGTGCTGCCGCCGCTACTGAGCTTGGCGGTATCGTCCGCCAGAGCTTGGACCGAGGCGTTATCCGGCAGTCGAGCCAAGCTGGGGAAACTCGCCGGAGTTATCGGTGCGGTGAGGTTAATCGCCTCATGCATCCATACTTTCAGCTCAGGATGTTTCGTGGTGTCGCGCGTTTGTAAAACCGCTGCCACGCGGTCCGGTGGAGCCTTCAGCATGAACAGTGCTTGTGCGCCCAGACCGGCGGGCAACTGCATCATTCCGCCCCCGCGCACCTGCTGAATGCCACCCCCCTCAAGCCGGGACGTCTCGACTCGCGAGAAGAGCGTGAAAGAGGTGACGTCAGTCGTGGGATCAGCAATTCCGCTGCCGACACCCAATAACAGACCTAATACCGAAAGGGACAAAAGCTTTGCTTTCATAAATTCAAAATCCAGTTGTTTAAAAACGTTAGAATAATCGACCGATCGCCGTCGAAATGGTCTCGTCAGACAAGGCATTGATTTGCTCTGCCAACTTCACATCTTTCTCGGTCACCACACTCCCTGCATCATGAGTAGAGAGAGTCAGGCGAACTTTCCGATACTTGATCTCGATATCGGGGTGGTGATCCGCCGCCTCCGCCAGTTTCCCCACTTCCACTGAAAAGGCGAGGGCCGCCGGGAAACTCTTAAGCTGAAAGGTCCGCTCTAAGGCCGACCCGACTACGTTCCACTCTGCAGGAGTCGCTCCAGAATAAGTCATGCGTAATAAGCCTAAGTGAGATGTGAGAAGAAATGAAGAAATTTCTATTCCTCACACTCCCGTGCCCAGACCCGAGCCCACTTTGTTAATCGGAACACCCGGATTTGGAGGCAGGCCGGTCAGCGGTTTTGGCTCTCCCGGTGCTTCCGGGATCATGTTGTGCATCAGGCCGTAAACGAGTCCAAACATCCCGCCAATGATGTGCCCCATGTGCGAAATATTATTCGGATTCGGCTCAAAACCAGCGATCACCTCTCTACCGATATACAACACCGCTACCAGCAACATGGTGAGAGGTAATTTCGAGCCCTTAGAGCTGCCGAACGAGCTCAGAATGATGAACAGAAAGACGATTCCGCTAGCACCGATTAAGCTCAAACCCAAAAAGCAGTTTACGAGCGCCGTGCCGACTGCGGTGACCAGGCAAAGGACCGCGATCTCCATCGATCCATATTTCTCTTCGATCAGCGGCCCCAGAATTAACAGAAGTAGGACGTTTCCGAGGCAGTGATCCCAGTTGGCGTGGCCAAAGACGTACGAGAACATGCGGAGATAATCGAGCGGGTTAAGAAACGGCAGATGCCCCGGCGAAGCGAAAAATGCGTACGTCACCCAGTTGCTCGTTCCTACCCCCAGGATGGAAGCAGTGGCCATTTCGGCGACGGCTCCTAGAGTAATAATCAACGTTACCGGCGCATTGAATGAAATCACCTTCACACCTGAACGGTAGCAGACCGCCGGAAAACTCCCAAGGCCGATCGACAAATTCCATTGACAACACCCCATCCTCGCTCCTGTAGTCTGCTCGCAAATGTCCCTTCGCTCCCTCTGGCAAACCCTCCAGGACCCCACGCGCCTTCGCATCCTTGCCTTGGTTCGCCAAGAAGAACTCTCCGTGGCGGAATTGCAAGAGGTGCTTAGCCTGGGCCAATCCCGCATTTCCACGCACCTGGCCTTGCTCCGCAGAAATGGGCTGGTGGAACCTCGTCGCGAGGGGAAACGCACCTACTACTCGCTCGTGAAAGACCTGGCCCCGGAGCAAACGAAAGTGCTCGAAGCTGGGTGGGCGATTCTCTCTGAAGTACCGGAATCGAATGGTGATCCGGCAGCACTCCAGCTCGCGATCGAACGCAGGCGCTCCGCCAGTCAGGAATATTTCAACAAAGTGGCCGGACGCCTCGGCAAAAGCTTTTGCCCCGGCCGCACCTGGTCGGAGGTCGGACCGCTCTTAGCTCTGATGGTTCCGCATCTGGTGATCGCTGACCTCGGTGCCGGTGAGGGTTGGCTGGCGCAATTACTTGCTCGCCGCGCGAAAAAGGTGATCGCAGTCGATAACTCGCCGAAGATGGTGGAGTTCGGACGGGATGAAGCGCGTAAAAAGGACATTCCCAATCTCGAATTTCGACTGGGCGATCTTGCGGACCCGCCCATCGACCCGAAATCAGTGGATGTCGTCATACTCAGCCAGGCCCTTCATCACGCCACCAACCCACGACAGGCCGTGGCCGCTGCGGTTAAATTGCTCAAGGCCTCCGGTCGCCTGTTGATCCTGGATCTGAATCAGCATCAATTCGATCAAGCGCGTCAACTTTACGGCGATTACTGGCTCGGCTTTCGCCAAGTTGATTTGCGGGAATGGCTAGTGGAGGCGGGATTGAAGGATGTGGACGTCCAGTTGCTCGTAGCAGAGGCCAATCCACCCCACTTGCAGCCGATTTTGGCATCCGGCACGAAGGCGTAGTTGTAAGTACATTAGCTAACCGCTTGCTAAATCCCCTTCTTTTGTTTGACGGATGTAAGAATAACGCCTACAAAAGTATCGTTTTTATGAGTATCGTCTTTGTTATTGCTCCCTTGATCGGTCGATTGGAATTCAAAAATGGAGAAAAAGGCGAAGCCCCCGATTTTCGTAGCAAGTTCATCAGGAAGAAGGCGCGAGCGACCGACGAACCCGCGCCCTCCACAAATCCCAGTGACGAGCCACCTCAGACAGGTCCTGAAGAAAAAGCCGAATAGCGCATTATTAGCCGTTTTAGAACTTCACCGCGCGCTCTGAAGCCCTAGGACCATAGTCCCAGGCAACGCCTGGGGTGCATAAGAAAATGGTCGCTCGTGCCTTTATGGTACGAGCACGATGACTGGCTCCAAATCCTCGCCAAAACAACCCGCATATGAGGAAGGCTCGAAAGCTGCCCGCCCGAGCTGCAACGCCAATCCCTCAACAATAGGCTTGCATAAACAAACGGTCTCTTTATTGTAGGATCAACCTAAACCTTTAACTCTCCATTCAAATGCCCGACGATACTATTGCCCCCGCACCTGCCCCCAGCCCATCTGATACCAACTTTGAACGCGCTTGGTCGTTCACCCAAACATTCGGATCAAAATCCGACGCCGCCAAAGAACGCTTCCAGCAAGAGTGGAATAATGATGGTGCGGGCAAGCTCCCCCATCCCGTGAGCGCGGAGTTCGCGGAGCAATCGATTGCTGTTGGCAAGGAACACGCCACGGAATTGCTCCAGAAGGCGCTGAATAAGGCGATGGAGAAGGGTGCGCCGCACATCAAGACGGACGGCCACTTTGGCACGGACACAGAGGAAGCGCTCCAACGGGTTGACCCAGCCAAGCTCTCGGAGACGTTCCAACAGCTTCGTAAGGAATATTTTCAACATCGGGCTCATTCCACGCACGATAAACATCAAAAACAGACCGCTCACGAGTGGGAACATCGCACGGAAGCGCTCTCCCAGCACCTAGCTCAGGAACAGACTCAAGCGGCTGCCGAAACGCCCGCTCTTAAGCCAGAAGCCCCGGCTCCTGTTCTCACCCCGGAAGCTCCTGTTCCCGCTATTACCGCTGCTGCCGGCACAGAAGCTGCCGTTACGGCACCTGCAGCTCCCCATGAGGCTACTGTTGGTGAAGGCTTGCACCGAGTCGGCGAAGGTATCGGCGAAGTCGCTGCTTCTACCTGGCACGGAATCGAGCACGGAGCCGAGTGGACGGGTGAAAAAGTCGGTGAAGGTGCCCGCGAAGTCGTTCATGGTGCCGAGTGGACCGGCGGAAAGATTGGCGAAGGGGCGGAAGCGGTCGGCCACGCGGCAGTCGTTGCAGCTCATGGTGTCGAGCACGGCGTCGAGTGGGCCGGTGAAAAGATTGGTGAAGGCGCGGAGGCGGTTGGTCACGCTGCAGTCGTTGCGGGTCATGGCGTCGTACACGGCGTCGAGTGGACCGGAGAAAAGATCGGTGAAGGTGCCGAAGCGGTGGGCCACGGTGCTGCGGTTGCTGGTCGAGGCGTCGTTCATGGCGTCGAGTGGACCGGTGAAAAAATCGGCGAAGGAGCCTCTGCAGTCGGTCATGGAATCGAGCACGGCGCGGAAGCCGTCGGCCATGGCCTTGCTGCTGCCGGTCGTTGGGTCGCCCATCCGTTCGTCGTCGGCTACCAGCACGAAGACCACAAGATTCACGACGATGAAACTGCCAAGGCGGCCAAAGCTGCTTCCCTCTCTGGCGCTGTGAACAAGAGCGAGACCCAGGTGCAAACGTTGACCGCTGCCCCAGTGATGCCTGCTCACGTGGAAACGGAAACGCAGGCTCAAGGCGGCCAAACCCACTAACCCAGCGTGACGCTGGACCCAACATGACCTTGCATTCACCAAGGTAATGCTGGCGCCACGTCACTTTGACAAACATTTCCAGGCTTCCCCGTTCACGATGCCTTTAGGCCCGAAGGGTCGGCCATGACTTAGCCCAGGGTAACGAGCGTAGCGAGGCAACCCTAGGTACGCCCAACAAAGCGACTGCAGGCTGAAGGCCTGCGTCAAAATGTTTGATCACGAACCTTTTTAAGAGAAGGTTACCGGCTCGCTATCGACAGGGCATTCTGTTTTAGGTGCAAAATCTTGCAGGCGCGGGCATCGAGAGCCCATGCCTTTTCGATCGAATCGGCCAGGATCGTGTAATGGCCCATTTTTCGACCGGGACGCGCCTCACTTTTTCCATAGAGGTGGAGTCGCAGACCGGGAATGGCCAGGAGGTCTTGCCACTCCGGAGCTCCCAGCTGCCAAAGATCGCCCAGGATATTCCGCATGAGGGCGGGACAGAGAAGCCTCGTATCGCCCAAGGGCAAACCGCAAACAGATCGCAATTGCTGTTCGAATTGACTGGTGACACAGGCATCGAAACTGTAATGGCCGGAATTGTGTGGTCGCGGGGCGAGCTCGTTGACGAGGAGATCACCGTTCTCCGTAAGGAAAAACTCCGTGGTTAAGATGCCGACAACGGCCAATTTCCGGGTGAGCTCGCGGGCAATCTCTTGGGCTTGCTGGAGGATTTCAGCAGCCAGCGGAGCCGGTGCGACTGACGTGGAAAGGATATGATTCTCGTGGTGGTTTAGAGTCGGAGGAAACACGGCGATCGGCGGTTCGATATCGGCGACCGATTTGCCGTTTAACTTGGAGTGAGGAACCCCGCGTGCCGCGACAACGGAGAGTTCCACGGCATGGTTTATCCAGCTCTCCACAATACCGACAGGTGCTTCGAGCGACTGCCACGCGGAGACAAGAGCCGTAGCGCTGGCGGAGGTGATCTTGACCTGGCCTTTTCCATCGTACCCGAAATCGGCGGTCTTTAATACGCACGGAAGGCCGAGTTCCGTCACGGCATTCTCCAGATCGGCGAGCGAATTCACGACGCGGAACGGGACGTGGGGGAAGCCGTTTGCCTTGAGAAATTCTTTTTCGCGCTGGCGATTCTGTGTGGTGTGCAGGACGTGACGCCCCGGACGTAAGAGCGCGCGTTGCGCCAGAATATCGAGCGCTTCGATGGGGATGTTCTCGAATTCGTAGGTAACGACGTCCACCCCTCGTGCAAAGTCGAACAGCGTGGCCAGATCGGTGAAAGAACTGTTGTACTCGCGATCTGCGATTTGGCCCATGGGGCTGTCGGGCGTGGGGTCGACCGAGTAGACGCGGTAACCCATCTTACGGGCGGCCAGTGCGAACATGCGCCCCAACTGTCCGCCACCAAGGCAGCCGATCGTGGAACCGGGAAGAATGGGGGAGTCGCCCGAGTGATAAATCATGAACCACCTGCGGGCGGAGGGTTGGGGGTATCGTCATCGAGTTCCCCGGGAAGCGTCTGTTCCAAGACACGGGCGGTTTGTTGCGCACGAAAACGGGCTAGTTTGGTGGCAAGCTCAGGAGAATGAAGGGCGAGGATAGAGATGGCGAAGAGAGCAGCGTTTTTCGCACCAGGTTCTCCAATGGCGAATGTCCCGACGGGTACGCCGCCAGGCATCTGGACGATCGACAAGAGCGAATCGACTCCGCGAAGGGCGCGCGATTCAACCGGAACGCCCAGAACCGGTAGCGTGGTGTAGGCTGCCGTCATGCCAGGGAGGTGGGCCGCCCCGCCTGCACCTGCAATGATGATTTGAATGCCACGTGTAGCCGCTGTTCGCGCGTATTCCGCGAGACGATCCGGCGTCCGATGGGCAGAGACAATCTTCCGCTCAAAGGGGACCATGAATTCCCTCAGTAAATCGACGGCGTGCCGCATCGTTTCCCAATCAGAAACGCTGCCCATAATCACGCCAACGAGCGGTTGTGCCACCCGATCATCCTCAGCTTCCGGCCAAGGCTTGGGATCGGTCGTGGGCTCGGTGTCAGACAAAGTAATCGTCGAAGTGGAAAAGGAGAACTTGGGAGAATCGGGCACGGCTTTAGGATATGGCTGAAGAGGGGCGGTGGGTCAACGGTTTCCCGGCGAACAATAAAAAACCCCGAACACCTTTCGATGCTCGGGGCTTTCTTGGCTAACTCAAATTAGAACGAGTAGACTGCGTTGAGCGAGATCTCGTGCTGATCGTTACCGTTACCCGTCGGAGCCGATGTCGTGGCACCGTGCAGGTGGTCGTAGCGATATTCCACGCGGGTCAACAGGTTATCCCAGATCGCGAAGGAAGCCGTCGCAGTGTAGGAGAAGTCGTCCTGAGAGCTGAAAGGCGTGATGCCCGTACCGTTCGTGTTGAAGATCGGAGCACCCGCTGCGGTGAATCCGCCACCACCGTACTTCGGCACATAACCACCGCTGTCATGCAGGTATTCTGCACGGCCAGAGAGTGTCAGCCATTTCCAGTCGTCGCTCTTGAACTGGTAGATCGAGTAGAGCGCCAAACCGTACCATGTGTTGGAGCTGTTCGTCAGTGCGTTCAGATCGGTCGTGCCGTAAGCACCAGGTCCGAATGCCGTGCCAGCGGTCGTCGTCAATGTCGAGGTTCCGATAGCGGATTGATTCACGCCCGAGTTGCCATCGTAACCGAGGTCCAGATTGAAGCCCAAGGTCCAGTTTTGATCCTTCAAGAACATCGGCTTCCAGTTGCCATAGATGTCATAAACCACCACGTCGCCGCTTGCGCCGTTGACCACACCGGGCTCACCTTCAGGCGAGTAGATCACGCTTTGGGACAGATCCGCATTCTTGCCAGGAGCGTGCAGATTGATCTGCGCCGTGATGGCTTTGCCGAAACCGGTCTTTTGACCGAGTCCAATTTCTTGGGGGCTTGTCGATTGCGAGTTATTCCAGCCATCCACGATACCGGCTTTCACGTCGATCGCGTCATTGAACTTGTACGAGGCCAACAGACCCGTGTGTGTCAAAGGAATCGCGTTGGTGAAGAGCAAACCGCGGCTGAAGTTCGGGTTAGCAGGGCTTTCGATTACTTCATAACCGAGCAACGTCACAAACTTACCGAATTGGAAGTCCAGACCGTTACCGACCGGCACGCGGAAGTTCACGTAGGCTTGTTCCAGCGCAAGCGAGTTGGTGTCGAACGTCTTATCCGTGAGGTACTTCGCATCGGAACCGTAGATCGTGTCGATACGGAAACCGGCCGAAAACTCGTTCTTATCGGAGAGCGACTTCTGCAGCGCGATCTTCACCGCGTTCACGTTGAAGTTGTTGTTGTAGGTATCGAACTGGCGGAGGAGATTCTTTTGGTTCGGATTACCGGAGATACCGTAGTTACCGGAGGCAAATTGGTAGGTGTAGCTCGTATCCACGTAGCCGCTCAGGGTGATCCCCTTTTGTTGCGTCTCCACGTAGTTCACGCTCACGCCAGCGTCTTCCAGCTTCTTCTTCAAATCAGCCACTTGTTTGGAATCTGGGGCCATTTTCTTGGCATCCGGGGCCGGGGTAGGTGTGGGCGTTTGGCCAACAACCGTCGACATTACTGCACCAGCAACGGCTACCGTGCTGAGCATCTTTGCAATCGATTTCATTCTCTTATTTCTCCTGTTAGTTTGGTTATTTAGTCTGCGCCCCCATACCAAAGCGAGGCCCGACCGAACTCACGCACTCTATCCACACCACCTCCACGGTCAAATAAAAAAGACACCACGCTTAAAAATATTTTGAACGCTTTTCAATAAACCCGTGTCCCATGGGCGGTTGTATAGATCCTGTAGAGTCGGGCTTGCCTAAGTGTTAGGTGGTGTTTAGATGGAGGGGTGACGAATCGCTTGCTGCTTACCCTCCTTATTCTCGTTTTCGTATCCAACGCAGAAACTTTTGCCGGTGATATAGAAGAGGGCAAAGAAGCGGCAAAAAGGGGCGACTCAGCCACGGCGATTCAGTGTTTTTCGAAGGCAATTGCAGCCGACCCAGAAAACATTTCCGCCTACGAATATCGCGCGAATGCCTACGGCGATCACGGCGATTTTCAACGAGCAATCAGCGATTTTCACATGGCCCTGGAGAAGGCGGCCCGTGTTCTAGGACCGACAAACCCGGCTCTGGCGGAGATTTATAACAATAGGGGCGTCACCTATTACCAGTTCGGGAAGTTGCGGGAGGCGATTTCCGATTACCAAAAAGCGATTTCGCTGGATGGAAAACATCCGGACGCGCATTCAAACCTCGCTTGGGTATTAGCGACATCGGCCGATTCGTCGTTGCGCGATCCCAAAGGTGCAGTGGGTCTCGCGAAAGAAGAGCTCCGGTTGTATCCCTCCGCAGGCGCGTGGGATACGCTCGCGGCCGCATTTGCAGCCAGTGGCGATTTTGAGAAGGCGCAAGATGCGGAATATCAAGCGATCCAAATTCAGCCCAGTGCCCGGCGCAAAGCGAATTATCTCAAACGCGCGGCTCTCTACAAACAACACGTGGCCTACGTGGAGCCTGCGAAATGATGATTCCTCGTGACCGTGATTGATCTCATTCGAGTCTGATTTGACGTCTCCATTTCTTTCCCGCCAATTCTCGCCTACATACCTGAATCCATCGTATTTTGACTCGAAAATCATCCACAAGCGACTCCTGATATTGTTGCCAAGGACAATCCGGATGTAGGCTATCCCAACTCGATCGATAACGGTCCAAGTACGTCGTGGAGTTGATTTCGTCCAGGTAACCGAGAGCACCAATCGCGTGTCCTTGATCATACTCCAGATCAGGTCTGGTCAAGTAATAAGCAAGATATTCTCGAAGGTAATCAACAGATTTCGCGGAATTGAACTCGGCCAGGGCAGCACAGTAGTTCTTGCCAGCAAAACAGACATCGCTTCGCAGGAGGAGTTTTCCAATAGGATCTTCCAGTTCTACAAAACATTTTAGCGCCGCAAAATCTCCAGCAGCGAACCGAGGTCTCCAGTCAAACTCAGTTAAAAGTCGAGTGACCACTTCTGGTGTGATCTCGTCGTAAATGGCTTTTAGCTCGGGCATATAAATGCTTTCCCTGGTCCAAGCAAAAGGGGCATAAAACGGTCTAACCCATTTTTCTCGCTCTTTTCTTGAAAGGAAATTGACGACCTGTGGAACCTCGATGGCATCAAAGGGACTTCGGTGGGGAACCGTTGAACCTAGAACGTGAAGCAAAATTGGGTCCGATACCGGAAGGTCCATTTATCTTATTATAACCCCAGCCGCTAGCTTTGCGACCCGCTATTCTAAGCCCGTCGACGACTTTGCAGCTGTTTCTGCAGACACAGCGCCTTGCAGCGTCATCCGCAGTTCCCCGGCCTTCGTGAGTTCAGCGAGCAAGTTATAGCCGAGCGTCTGCGCCACCGCCTGGGAGAGTGCCAGCCCCAATCCACTGTGGGCACTTCCCTCTCGCGCTTTATCCTTTCGCCAAAATCGCTCGAAAAGCTTGGGAACATCGGCAGGCTCCAGGTTGTCGGTCGTGTTCGTAACCCGAATATGGAAGACGTGATCTTCGATTTCACATTCGATGCGAATGACCCCGCCTTGTGGCGTGTATTCGGCGGCGTTTCCCAGGAGATTCGTGACAATTGAGCGCAACAAGACGGGATCCGACTGAATTTCTGCTGAAGGGGGCAGCACCGTTTCCAGGATCAAATGTTTGTCTTGAGCCTTCGCGGCAAAGGGTTCCCAAGCTTCATTGAGCAGCTCGAGCAGTTCGACGGACTTCATGTCAACCTGAAGCTGTCCATACTCGGAGCGGAGCAGGCCGAGCAAGGTGTTTACGATTCCCTCCATTTGCAGGGCAATCTCCAGGGCTTCCCGATCCGTATCCGCGCTCCGTCGATCCGGCCAACGAAGCGCTACTTCCATCTGACTGCGCAGCTCAGCAATCGGCGTGCGCAATTCATGGGCCACATCTGAACTGAACTGTCGCTCGCGGTCGAACGAAAGCTCCAGGCGTGCGAGCAGGCTATTGAGGCGGTAGGCGATTGGCATCAGCTCATCCGGCAGGCCCTCGGCAGAAAAGCGGTTGGCCAAGGATTTGGCGGTGATTCCATTGGCATACTCAGCCAGGCGATGGAGCGGAGAGAGTTCTCGCTTGAGGACGTGCGGAACAACCGCCCCCACACAGAGCAGCATGAGCCCGCCAAAACCGAGAAGCGCCAGCGCTAGAGTCTCCAAACTGTGGTTCAGGTCGTTCAGATCCATGGCCACCACCACAATCGCATCCGTCTCCAGAGCCAAATCTCGTCCGTTGGTGCGGCGATGTACCAGGCGAATCCCGATCGCGCGACCGGGTGCATCTCCCGGTAGGTCGATGTTCCAAAATTCCGGGGCATCCGCAGTTCCAAACTGAATGGGCAATCGATCCGTACCGAGCGAGTCCGAGTGCAGGACAATATCGCCATTGGGCCGCGCGATTTCAAAAAAGATGCGTCCCCATCTCGGATCAATGGCTCGGTAGCTCCGCATGTAACCGGACGAAATTCTGACATCGGACGCGAACGGGCGCTGAAGCGAGTACGCAAGGCTCAAGGCATTGGCCCGCAGTGCCACATCGAATTCACGAAAAAGGATTGCGCGGCTCAGCAGATAGACACCGAAACCGGCTGCGATGAATATGAGGAGGAAATTTGCGAGCAACCGGAGCGTGAGTCGTTTCTGAATGCTCATATCAGAGACGGCTTTTGAGACCACTTTCTAAGACGTAGCCTAAGCCACGCCGAGTGTGAATCAGAGGCTCGGGGTTCGCGAGGCTGAGCTTCTGTCGCAGCGAGCAAATAGCAGATTCAACGACATTGCTGTTACGGTCCGCTTCGTCGTTGTAAATGTGGGTCTCGATCTCCGTCCGCGTCACCACTTCACCCACGCGTCGTGCGAGATACTCCAATAACTGATACTCGCGCGGTCTCAATTTCACCGGTTGCCCGGCGCGGGCCGCTTCCTTTCGCACGGTATCGATCTCCAGATCGGCCACCACGAGTTGGCTCTGCTTCTTACCGTAAGTTCGACGGCAGAGCGCCTCCACTCGGGCGAGCAACTCCTCTAGGGCAAAGGGCTTAACCAAATAATCGTCCGCTCCCAATTGCAGGCCGCGCACGCGATCGGCCACAGCATCTTTTGCGGTTAGTAACAGAACATGGCTCATCTTGCCCTGATCGCGCAATCGCTTCAGAACGGCTAGGCCATCGAGTTTCGGGAGCATGATATCGAGGATGATGGCGTCGTAATCGTTCGATTCCGCATACCACAGACCCTCTTCGCCATCATGGGAAATATCGACTGCATAGCCGGTGTTTCGCAAAGCGGTGCCGATGTTCCGAGTCAGCCGAACCGAATCTTCTACGAGCAAAACGCGCATGGGAGTTCCGCAGCCTACCACAGAGCCATCGTCCCGATCAGGCGTAAACTTTGGCGGCTCATTAAAGTTTCGTGATATTCCCAGGTTCATAAACGGCGACAAGCGAGGAGGCTACGTCCTGCAACCTTATCGGAAGATGATCGGCCACTTGGAAAGTAGGCTGCGATTGCGGAATGGTAAGATTAGAGCCACAGTAGCAGTTCCCTATGAGACGACATTTGCGGCATGGAATCGATGCAGACGCCAACCCCAAGAAGACGATGCTGAAAACGCTCCGTCGTGTTTGGCAGTACGCCCGGCCGTACCCCGGGCTGATGGTCGGCACGTTTCTCTGCGCCGCGCTCAGTACGGGAGCAGGATTTGTGTTTGCACGGGCGACGGGCTTGGTAATCGATAAGGTTTTGGTTCCGCATCGGCCAGAACTGCTCTTGCCCTACGTGCTTTTGGTTGCGGTTTCATTTTTGTTTCGGGACGTGCTTGATGGCTTCCGAATCTGGTTCAATAACACCTTCGAACAAAAGGTGATCCTGGCTCTGCGTCGCGATCTGTACAATAAGCTGCAGCGGCTTCCGCTCAAGTGGTATGACCAGCGTTCTACGGGCGATATTATCACGCGGGTGATCGACGATGTGACCAACATGGAGCGCGTATTGATTGATGGCGTGGAACAAAGTTTGACCGCCATCATTCAAGTCGTCGGCATTGGCGTGATGCTGTTCCTCACGAACGCCTATCTGGCGTTTTGGATGTTGTTGCCCATTCCCATTTTGACAGCAGGTTCCATCTGGTTTGCCAGAACGGCTAAATCAAGGTGGAAAGCGCAGCGGGAAGCAGCCAGCGACATGAATTCGCTCTTAGTCGATAACCTGCAAGGCGTGCGGTTGATCAAATCATACGCTCGCGAGGAGACCGAAATGGAGCGGTTCTCTAAAGCCGCTGAAGCGATGGCTGAGGGGCAATTGAAGGTGATGCGGATTTGGGCCGTCTACACGAATCTCATGGGCTTTATGGGTTCGCTCGGTGTTCCGATCGTCCTCTACATCGGTGGTTTGTTGTACTTGAATGCCTCGGGAACGATGTCGCCGGGTGATTTAGTCACGTTCGTGCTCTATGTGAGCATGTTCTACCAGCCGATTGGTCAGTTGCATCAGATGAATCAGATGTACCAAGCAGGCCGTGCGAGTGGAGATCGCGTGAACGAGATTCTGGAGGCCGAGGAAGAGGCGTATCAAAAAGCCGGAGCAGCGCCGTCAACAAAAAGCGAGCGGTTGCAAGGTCGCGTGGAGTATCGCAACGTCGCTTTCGCTTACCGTGAGGACATCGTCGCTTTGGCTGATATCAATATCAAGGTGGAACCGGGCCAAATGGTAGCTCTGGTGGGTCACACAGGCGCTGGTAAAACGACCTTTGCGGCGTTGTTAAATCGGTTTTATGAAGTAACGCAAGGTGCGATTTTGCTCGATGGCCGGGACATCCGTAGTTTTGGGTTGGAAGAATTGCGACAACAGATCGGGCTCGTTTCGCAGGAGACCTTTTTGTTTAACGGCACGGTGATCGATAACCTGAAATTCGCGCAGCCTACGGCGAGTCGGGCCGAGATTTTAGCTGCGGCGGAAGCGGCCCGTGTGGATGACTTTGTGAAACGATTGCCGGAAGGCTACGACACACAGGTGGGCGAACGCGGCGTGAAGCTTTCAGTTGGCGAGAAGCAGAGGATTTCCATCGCGCGGGCGTTGTTGAAAAACGCACCGATCCTGATTCTGGATGAGGCGACGGCCAGCGTCGATACAGTTACGGAACGGCTGATTCAAGAGGCGCTGAGTCGTTTATTGAAAGGCCGAACTTCATTTGTTATCGCACATCGATTGTCGACTGTGCGGGAGGCTGATATGATCCTGGTCTTGAAATCGGGTCGGGTCTTGGAGCAAGGCAACCACGGGGAACTCATGCGCCTGGATGGAACCTACGCCGATTTGATTCGGAAACAGAGCGATCCTTGGGCCGATACGTTATCTGCCTATTCTGGCGACAAGGGCGCAACTGAGGCCGAGATAGCGGGTTAAGCAGAACAGCGAGGCACAATAAGCTATGATGATGCGGGCAACTGAACAGGTGAAAGCGGGCGAGAAACCGCTCCGTTTTCCGTGGCTCGATCGCAATCGAGCTCTCTTTCTGGACGCAACGAGCTTCGCCTTTGTGAATCTATTGCAGAGTCGCCATCGTCTAACAAGCGACTTTGTAGAGCGGTGGAGCTCCTTTTCAAACGAGTGGCAAGAGCAAGATCCCGCCCTTTTCTATCAAGTGCCCCCTCTCGCTGAGCTGGACTTGCCCAAACTGCCGGAATACGGCCAGTACCTTTTTCCCAGCTTGCACGAGAGTGGTTTTAAGGAGAACGACCGAGCGGTTTTCGATTTCTATCCCTGCCAACGCGGATGGAAAGCGCCTACCATGATTATTGCGCACGGGTTGATGTCTGTAAGTGATTTCGGTTATCGATTGTGGGCGAAAAAGCTGAATGATCGCGGTTGGAATGCCGTCTTCTTTCATTTGCCCTTTCACTATTCACGTCGGCCAAAAGGTTACTGGTCCGGTGAGCTCTGTATTACGGGTGATTTACTCCGGAACGCCGTGGGCATCCGGCAAGCGGTGACAGAGTGTCGAATCTTGATCCGCGCTCTGAAGGCGAGGGGCGGGCGAGTTTTCGGTGGATGGGGCACGAGCTATGGCGGTTGGATACTGGCGTTAGTGGCTTGCTTTGAGCCGCTGCTCCAGCGCTTGATCCTCGTGGAACCGATCCTGGATGTGCACAACGCGATTTGGAAAGCGCCCAGCTCACTGGCCCTGCGTCGCAGCTTGCGGAAAGTCGGGTTCACTCCGGAAAACACGCAGGGAAGCATGCGGTTGGTCTGTCCCTCACTACTAAAGCCGCACCTTCCGGCGGACAAGGTCATTATGCTTTCCGGCATTTACGATCGAGTGGCTCCGCCCGGTGAGATCGAGGCGCTCTCGAAGCTCTGGGGCGGTGCGCATTATGCCAGCTATCGACAAGGCCACGTGGGCTACACGCTCATGCCGGAGAGTTTCCGCATGGCGCAAGAGCTGTGGCCTGCCGATTTCCTGCCCGTTGGCTGAACGGGCCGGGGCGCTCAACGTGCTTGAATTGTTGACGTGCCTTTCAGAGGTAACTAGCCTCTTTCCTGTATGCCGTTACTCTCAGCGCCTCTGCCGATCGGTCCCACTGCGGCCTTTCCGGCACAGGTCAGTCCAGGGCTCAGCTTTCACCGTGTGGGAGGTGCTCTGCGTTGGTGTCTCGGCCGACTCGCCAAAAAAGAGTTGTGGCTCACGGTGGGTCTTCTGGCGTTCCTCTTTGCGGGGTTTTGGGTTCGGTACGAACACTGGAATTGTTATTATCGAATCTCTTATAATAACGATTATCCGGCGCATATGGCGTATATCGAGTTCGTTCGAAATCACGATGGTCAAATTCCAAGGGTTGTTGGGGAAAAAGGAGTCAATTCATTCGAGTTTACTCAAGAGCCACTTTATTACATATTGATGGCACCGATTTCTCACCCAGATTTCGTCACATTGACTTCGCTTCTATTATCGTGCTTAGGTTCGATTATTATGT
>CAVURW010000103.1:0-33975 GCA_963743595.1 uncultured Verrucomicrobiae bacterium | reverse complement strand
CCCCAACATCTTAATCGCGACTTGAGAGGCAACAGGACCTTGAGCAATGGTCTGTTTTGCTCCTTCTAGCGTCGTCACATCTTGATAGGGGGAGCTGTCCTAATCATTCCCTGGGACATGATGAGAACGATTGCTATGAGGAGAGACAGTGGAAGCAAAACATAGAGATTCCCTCGAATCATATCAGCCCAAAAGTTTCCGATCCCTTTCCCTTCCTTTCGACTGAGACCGCGCATCAAAGCCACAGCAACCGCAATCCCAACTGAAGCAGAAGCAAAATTCTGAAATACGAGTGCAACCATTTGAGAAAGATAGCTGAGAGTGGACTCACCCGAATAAGATTGCCAATTCGTATTGGTCGTAAAGCTCATGGCAGTATTAAAAGCTAAATGGGGTGCAACAACACCCTGCCCTGCTGGATTAAGAGGTAGACCTTGCTGGAGTCTCAAAATCCCATAAGTAAAAAGAAAAGACACAGCGCTAAAGACTAAGAGGTCAATTGTATATTTTGTCCAATGCTGATCTTTAGTGGAATCAACTCCCATGACCCGATAGAGAAATTTTTCTAAAGGGACTAGTAAAGTAGAAAGGAAATTTCTCCTTCCATCGTATACTTGATCTAAGTAAAGGCCCATGGGCTTTGTGAGAAGAAGATACTGCGACATACAACATGACCTGCAATAGATCCTGACCACTCATACTTGATCCCTCTGCTAAAATTTGTCTGGATTAATTAAAGAGTAAACCAGGTAAGAAAAGACTAAGAACGAAACGAGTAGCATTACTTTATCAACTAACTCCATAACTCCCCCTGTTTCCTCTGCTCACTTTAAACGGTCACACGCAAAAACAAATCCTATTGCTAGGCTAAAACAGAAGATCACAGACAAGAGACTCAAAAAATCTGTCATGTCACTCTACCTCTTTTCCATTGATGCATTAGCAACAACGGGGCCAAAGTCAACGCTTACATTTGGGCTCAAGTGAGCACGAACGCACTCTGAATGAGAAGATTTAGGATTAAGGATGATTACATAATTTAATACAACCTTACTTAATGTAATCTTGAAATCTAAGAATAACTTCACATTGAACAAATGTTCCTCTCAAAACTTAAATTTTTAACTGGCATTCAATTTGCTCATACGGCAAGCTTCGAAACTGTTTAGGGGGGATTCCGTGCGTTTTTCAAATTCATTCAAAAGTATCGTTTTATTTCATTTTATTTTTGTCTTATCCGGATGTATCGACAAACTTCCAATAGGTCATTTTGAGGGTAACTTTTTAACGAACCTGGGTTCCAAGTATTATGAGGAACCCATCAAGATTGACATTACCTATCCTTCTGAATCTGAGGCAGCGATCCTCATTACAGATGAAAATAAAAAAGATATCGAGAGCATGCATATCTCGTGGACGCGTGAAAGAGATCAGTTTCTCCTGGATGCTCCAAACTTTGGACTTAAAGGGATTAAACTCGCCCACGTCAAGGAGGACCATGAGTCCCTCCCCTATGAATGCTACGAGCTCCATGGAGATATCAATGTAGAGCTCTGCTTTAATAACATTCAGTTCTACTTCAAACTCATGGATCATGATCTCAATCCAATCAAAACTGTCTCTGGCAGTTCCATGTCTGTGGAAGATAATTTGCCCTCGAGGCTCCGCAACATTTGTCGCTTTTGGAAGCCGTTGACATGGCTTTGACACATAATTTTGATACCAAAGTCGCAATTGAACACGCCATTCAAGCTCGATATACTACCCAAGCAGCATGGGGTGAATCTCATACCTCACCTCACTACCAACCTCATCTGGAACGCACAGTTTGGTTTCATCAGCGCAATCGCAACGATGCAAGCACTTACACCGTTTGCGCGCCAACGCCAGTACCTACGGCAACACCAACACCGACGCCAGTACCTACGGCAACACCAACACCGACACCAGTGCCTACGGCAACACCAACTCCAACACCAGTACCTACGGCAACACCAACACCAACACCAACACCAGTGCCTACGGCAACGCCAACACCGACACCAGTGCCTACGGCAACGCCAACACCGACACCAGTGCCTACGGCAACGCCAACACCGACACCAGTGCCTACGGCAACACCAACGCCGACGCCAGTGCCCACAGCCACACCAACACCAAAGCCCACAGCCACACCAACACCGACGCCAAAGCCCACAGCCACACCAACACCGACGCCAGTACCCACAGCAACACCAACTCCAACACCAGTGCCTACGGCAACCCCAACCCCGACGCCGGTGCCTACCTTAACGCCAACACCAAAGCCCACGGCAACTCCAACTCCGAAGCCGACGGCAACCCCAACGCCAGTGCCCACCGCGACACCCAAGCCAACCCCAACGCCCAAAGGCCATCAACATCCAACACCTAAACCACTGCCGACTCCCACGGTCGCCCCGACATCTGCACCGACTCCAACACGTGTACCCACACCGACATTAGGTCACGGGCAAATTCAGCCAACACCAAGTCCTACGCCGGCTCCACAAACGCCCACTCCAACTCCTAATCCGCGAGGAGGGCACAACCCCTGGGAATTACGCCCAAGCCCGACGCCGACGCCCGATCCAATCTTGGAACTTCTTGGGATGGTAAATCAAAACAGCAAAATGAACTGATGAAAACACTCCTCTACTCAACTCTGGCGAGCTTCGCGGTTGTCGCGATCCTTTTGGAAATAGGGAAATCGGACGGGTTAGCGCAAGCTCCCGTTCCGCCAATAAAGCATGTCTCTAACTGAGATTAAGCCAAACTCAAGGCGAGTTCTTCTTCCGCACCCATCGCGCCGAAACCGATTCTCTCGTCGCCTGCCAGCCCGTCGGTAAATCGGCGACATGACCGATGGTGCGGTCACTTTCGAACAGCTCGGCTAAAGCGACAATCATCAGGTGCTTCGATTCATTCGTCGTGCCACAGAGGAATTGCCACGAGCTGTCGTCGGAATCGTGGGTGACAAGCAAGATCGGATAGCCCTCTTTCATCACGCGGGTCGTGGTGAAGGCCGCAGTGTTATCAGCGTCCGCAAAAGGCCATGCGCCATCTGCGAAACGGTGATTGTGGATGCTCGCCGCCAGACTTTGCCGGGCTGCCATTCCCTTATCACAAGCCGGGTCAACGGGAAACCGCGCTTGCTTATCGGGCCACAAGCATTGGAGTGCTCTAAAGGGTTTGCCCTTGTAGTAATTCTTTGCCTGCACGGGGTGGTCCTCGTAAGCGGACGCGGGAACTTCGACAAAGAGGCAATCGCTCCCTCCAAAAACATCTGAAGAGCGTTCTCCCGCCTTGAAAATCTGGCCCGATTTCACCTTGTTCCCGATGTCGTTGACCAGCGACATCATTATGTCTACGGCCAATCCCTTCAAAATCACCTCGGGGTGTTTGTACGAGTGCTCCAGCCCAATGGAGTAGGCGAAGCCTGGCCCCGTCTCGTCCTCCTCGACGCCAATTACAAACCAGCCCGTCGACTTAACGTGCCCAGCGATTTCTTTGGCGAGGTCATCCATCCGTTAGAGCAGCGTCAGAGTAGTAGAAGCGTCGGCTTTTCGAGCACGTCCTTAAACGCCTTTAAGAAGTCAGCTCCGACCGCGCCATCAATCACCCGGTGATCGCAGGAGAGCGTGTAGACCTGCCGATGTCCGACGACGATCTGATCGTGCTCATCCACGACTGGCTTCTTGACGATGTTCCCGACCGCCAAAATACCGGCTTGCGGCGGGTTGATGATCGCGCTGAACCGGTCGATGCCGTAGCTACCGAGATTGGAGAGACAGAACGTGCCGCCCGTGTATTCGTCTGGCTTCAATTTACCCTCGCGCGCTTTCCCTGCCAGGCTCTTGGCGTCGAGGCTGATCTGCACCAGCGATTTGATTTGGGCTTGGCGAATGACGGGCGTGATCAATCCATCCGGGATAGCGACGGCGAACGCGAGATTTACATCGGCGAAGGTGCGGATGTACTCGCCCTCGTAAGAAGCGTTCACTCCGGGCACGCGACGAATTGCTTCAGCTGCGGCTTTTAGAGCGATATCGTTAAAGCTGACCTTGATATTACGATCCGTCAGGGCGTCGTTGATCTGGGCTCGCAGGTCCATCATCGGCTTGGCGTTGACTTCGATCTCTAAATAGAAGTGCGGGATTGTCGTTTTGCTTTCGAGCAAGCGCTTGGCGATGACCGCGCGCATGGGCGATAGCTTAATGCGACTGTCCACCAGTGCCGGAGCAGGAGTTGCCGCTGGTTTGCCCGTCTCTTTCGGAGCAGGTGTTACGGGCGCGGAGGCCTTGGCAGTGGCAGCGGCGACCACGTCGTCACGAACGATCCGTCCGCCGGGCCCGGTGCCATTGACCTGGGCTAGGTTGACGCCCGATTCCGCAGCCACTTTCTTAGCGAGCGGCGAGGCTTTGATTCGAGCCAACTCCTCATGCGCGGCGGCCAAAAGCTCCTTTGGCGATTCCACGGGTGCGGCCGGCTTCTCGGCGTGTGGTTTTGCCGGTGCGGGAGGCGGTGTGTGCGCAGACTCGGCTGCCACTGGGGTGGGCGCAGGAGCGGCGGGTGTGGACAGATCGATCACTTCATCTTTCGTTCCGATAATTCCGATGCGTGCGTTTACCGGGACTGTGGTGCCTGCTACGACGATGATCTTGCGGAGAATGCCGGAGTCAAACGCTTCCAGGTCCATCGCCGATTTGTCGGTTTGAACAGTGGCGATCACGTCGCCGGCTTTGATGACGTCGCCCTCTTTTTTGAGCCACTCGACAAGATTCCCCTCGGTCATGGAGGGGCTGAGAGCGGGCATGAGGATATCTTTGGCCATAAATGTATTTGAAGGATGCGGACGGCTAGAGCCAGTCGCCTGGTTGAGGGTCGAGGATTCGGGTTTCTAAATGGTAGCGTGCCATCTCGCGGCTGAGCTCTGCGGGCGTGCCGGGGAGGAAGCCATCAGCAGAGCGGTAATGACCGGGAATGGCGAACTTGGGTCGAAGCAGTTTCAGAGCGTAAGCAGCCTGTTCAGGGCCCATGGTGTAGAAGTCACCGATCGGCAGAATCACCACATCCGGGCGATAAATATCGCTGACGATTTGCATGTCCATCGTCACACAAGTGTCTCCCGTGTAATAGATGGTAAAGCCGTTGCTAAAGCGAATGACGTAACCGACTGCGACGCCCAGCGCCACCGGAGTCTGCCCGTCCAAGACAGAGCTGGTGTGAACGGCAGGCACCATAGTGATACGGAAGTCTTCGATGCCGCGTGTGCCGCCAGTGTTCATGCCCAGGATCTGCTCATCCTTGATTCCCTTAGAGGTGAGGTAGCAGCCCACTTCGTATTGGCAGATCACCTTCAGTTGCGAATCGTTCTTGAGAAGGGGAATGACGCCTTCAAAGTGATCATTGTGCGGATGGGTCACCGCAATCACTTTGTAAGCGCCCCGGTTCGTCACTTCTTCCAGGCTCTTCTTAGGAAAGGCAGGGTTGCTTTGAAAAAAGGGATCAAGCGCTATCCGATGTCCTTCAGGCGAGACCACCTCAAAGAAGGCATTGCCTAGCCAGCGAATCTTAATTCCATCCGGGAACATAGTCATTGGTGGAAATTAGGCCAGAAGTTGCTTCACCGCCGCGAGGACTTTTTGATCACTGGGCATTACTGCATTTTCGAGATGGATATTGTAGGGCTGAGGGACGTCCCAGGAGGTGACGCGCATGATCGGAGCGTCCAGTTCGTCAAAAGCGAACCGTTGAATTTGGTAAGCCACTTGTGCACCCCAACCCGCGAATGGCTTGTTCTCCTCCACAATAAGCACCCGGTGCGTCTTCGCAACAGACTTGGCGATTGTATCGAAATCGAGCGGCTTAACCGTGCGGAGATCGACCACTTCCGCGTGAATGCCTTCGGCTTCCAGTGTTTTTGCAGCGCTCAAAGCACGGTGTGTAGAGAGGCTATTCCCGATGATCGTGAGATCGGAACCCTCACGGCGCACTTTGGCTTTACCGATTGGGACGAGGAAATCAGCGCTTTCCGGCACTTCATCGATGTGATTATAGAGTAGCTCGTTTTCAATGAAACAGACCGGGTTATTTGAGCGGATGGCGCTCTTAAGTAGACCCTTGGCGTCATCGGCAAACGCTGGCGTAATGACCGTGAGACCAGGAACGCCGCTGTACCAATTTTCCGGAGTATGCGAGTGGGTGGCACCTACGCCAAGACCGGCACCGGAATTTCCGCGAAAGACAATCGGCACCGAGAACTGCCCGCCGGACATGTACCGCACTTGCGCCGCGTTGTTCACGATTTGATCGAACGCCACGAGCGAGAAACTCCATGTCATAAACTCGACTACCGGACGCAAACCGTACATGGCTGCACCGATCGACAAGCCCGTAAAGCCCGCTTCGCTGATTGGCGAATCAATGACACGTTTCGGCCCGAATTTCTGCAGCAAACCCTGGCTCACCTTGTACGCTCCATCGTACTCGGCCACTTCCTCTCCGATAAGAAAGACTTTTTCGTCACGAGCCATCTCTTCAGCAAGGGCTTCGTTCAGGGCTTCGCGGTATTTAATCGTGCGCATATTCAGTGAAAATCTAGGTCAGGCGTTATCGGGGGTCAGGGTCGGGCGGAATTCCGGAATTTGATCTTCCGGAGCAAAAATATCTTCAAAAGCGGTTGCGAGTTCGGGTTCGGGACTATTTTCAGCAAACTCATAGGCCGCCTGAGCGATATCCAGCGTCTTTTTAGCGATCTCATCCAGCTCAGCTTCCGTGGCGACCTTTTGCTCGAGTAATCTTGAACGGTAAAGCTCGATGGGATCGCGTTTCTTGTGATCGTCCACTTCTTGGCGTGAGCGATATTTGCCGGGGTCCGACATCGAGTGACCGACATACCGGTAGGTGCGAATTTCCATGAGCGAAGGTTTGCTCTGGTCGCGGGCAAGTTTGACCGCTTGAGCGGTCTTCTCTCGCACATCGTCCACATCCATTCCATCCGCCACGATGCCGTTCATATCGTAGCCAAGCGCCCGTTTGATGAGCGGATGACCTGCGGAAGAACGCGCTACTGAAGTGCCCATCGAGTACTCGTTGTTCTCGATGATATAAATCACCGGGATATCCCACAGTGCAGCAAGGTTAAGCGACTCGTGAAACGGGCCTTGATTAATGGCTCCGTCTCCCAGGTAACAGAGCGTGACCCGCCCGGTGTTTAGATATTTTTGCGCAAACGCAAGCCCTAGACCCAATGGCGTTTGGCCGCCGACAATTCCGTGCCCGCCGTAGAAGTGCCGGGAAGCATCAAAGAAGTGCATCGAGCCGCCCTTTCCACGAGAGCAGCCGTTCACTTTACCGAACAGTTCCGCCATGCAGATGTTCGGGTCGGTTCCGCGAATGAGTGGATGGGCATGATCCCGGTAAGCTGTGATCAGGGCGTCGTCTGGGTTCAGCACCGAAATCGTTCCCACGGCGACTGCTTCCTGCCCAATGTAAAGGTGGCAAAAACCGCGAATCTTCTGCTTGGAAAAACCGAATCGCGCCCGCTCTTCAAAGTGCCGAACGAGGCTCATTTGCCGAAACAGCTCTAGTTTCTGCGAAGGCTCCAAAGGCGGCAATCCGGTCGATTTGTCTTGATCCTTAGTTTCTTTAGCGGCGGGTTTGGCTGGAGGCATGGCGCAAAGAATATGGCGGGAGTACCGAGAGAGATCAAGCGGGTTTGCCAAGGAAATGGAGAAAAGAAGTAAGAAGTCTTGCTTATGTGCATCGAGACGAAAGAAAAATCAGATTCCGTTATCGTGGACGGCTTGTGGCTACGCTAATGCTAGATTTCTCGCGGTCGCATCCATAACGACGAGGTGGCCCACGGGAATGGTCATTTGTGGGAGCTCGTGACCGATCGGTGCTCCAGCAATGCAGGGCACTCCAAGTCGCGCCACCTCTCGACGAAGCGTCTCTTGGATGCGTGCTTCTTCCTCAGGCTCCGGGTGACTAAATCGGCCCAAGATCAGCCCGGCCACTTGTTTTAAGACTCCCGCCAAGCGGAAGTGAGTGAAGAGACCGTCCACCCGGTAAGCCTTCTCATTCACGTCTTCCAAGAACAAAATGGCTCCCCGGCAATCAGGCATGTAGGGCGTTCCGAGCAATCGCTCAAAACAGGTGAAGTTCCCGCCCAACAACTTCCCTTTTACGGTGCCCGGCGTCCAGGTCTCCATGGAATCGGCAGGAAATGGACTGCCTTCACCGAGCAATTCCAAACCTGGGGCGTGTAATTTTGGGCGGGACTTGAGTATTCGAAGAAGCGAGGCGCTGGGTGCACTTTCGGGAGGATTAAACGCTTGCCCAGCATTCGGCCCATGAAGCGTCACGATGCCGGACTTGGCGTGGATCCCGTTGAGAAGCGCCGTAATATCACTAAAGCCCAGCAGTGGCTTGGGGTTTGCCGCGATTAAACCGTAATCGAGCAGTTCAAGCATTCGACACGAGCCAAATCCCCCGCGTAACGCGAAAATGCCGTCAACCTCGGGATTGAGGAACAGACCATGGAGATCGCCCGCTCGCTCTTCGTCGCTTCCGGCAAGATAGCCTGTGCGCGCGGTCAGATGCGGCGATTTCACAACGCGAACTCCCAGTGCAGAGATGCGTTGCACGATTTCCTGGGCACCGCTTTCTTGAGCCGGTGGGCTCGCGGGAGCACAAATCCCAATCGTGCCGATGATGGTAGAGATCACGGCTCTCTTTCAGGAAACTTAATGGCTTGCGACGAACGCAGAAGGGGCGGCACCAGGCCGGTGCGTCGATTCGCCTCTGCGCTTTGAGGTCGGGTGATCACTGCTTTGATAAAGCTCTCCAGAACAGGCGGGGTGCTCGGCCCTAAATTCACGTTAACGCCCTCGCTCACCATGCGTAACGTCGTCCCACCAAAGGCACCCTGCCCAAGCACATAATAGATCAAAGGCAGCGATTCGTTACCGATGGCCATGGAGAAAAACGGAGCCAAAATGACCGAAGCATTCGGCAAGAGATCGGGGCGAATTTGAGAATAATCGATTGGCGGTGGCGCCGGATATTGCATCAGGTAAAAGTGCTGCTGATCGTCAAAATTACCTTCCGTGGCGATGAACTGGTTGGCAAAAATAGCAGAGGCTTCTGTCTTCAGGGTGCGACACGCGACGGAGTAGAAATAGGGCCCAGCCAAGCCCTCGGCCCACATCTTTTTTGTGCGCACGAGGTCCCGGGAAAAGTGCATCGGCAACACGTTGTACGCGACCGTATAAGCAATTTGCACAATAGTCGCCATATCCGTAGGCCTACAGCAAACCCTGTTCTCGGAAGTCCGAAACGTTCCCACCCACCGAATTTGAAATCAACTCCAACATCGCCTTCAGCAAACAGATTTCCCAGCCAACGTCAACGCCTTTCAGCAGGGTCAGTAAAGGATCGTTTTTTCTGGCGAGTTCTTCTTGGAGACGACCTGTAACTGAGTTAAACGATTCATGGACGTCATAGTTGCGCACTTCGCTCTTTCTCAAAAAGAAGCCATACTTCAGTAGCTTGCCATGGATTGGGTGGGTGCTCGCCTGGTCGGCGAAACGCTGGCCCTCCGGTCCGAATCCTTCCAAAAAGAGCTTGGCCATGTACTGCGGGGCTAGGAGTTGGGGTCTCTCCGCGTGGATTTGTCCTTCGCGAATTCGTGTCACGTTAACTGAATCCATCTCTTCGGTAATTAAGCAGTAATTGAATAGGGAGGTGCTGAACGTTGCCAGCCTGCGTTTGGGAGTAATCAGAACCTCGGTGTTCTCGATCGCGTAAGTTAAATCGTCAGCAGAAAGCATGGTGGCGACAGAAGATATTAGCCAATGGCTACCTCAGGAGCGTAGCGTAAGTCAGTTCACTATGCCAGTGATTAGATTCGCATGGAGTCCAAAAGACTGCTCGTCAGAGACAGAGGACACCAAATGTGCCGGGGCGTTCAAAATATTTTTAAGCGTGGTGTCTTTTTTATTTGACCGTGGAGGTGGTGTGGATAGAGTGCGTGAGTTCGGTCGGGCCTCGCTTTGGTATGGGGGCGCAGACTAAATAACCAAACTAACAGGAGAAATAAGAGAATGAAATCGATTGCAAAGATGCTCAGCACGGTAGCCGTTGCTGGTGCAGTAATGTCGACGGTTGTTGGCCAAACGCCCACACCTACCCCGGCCCCGGATGCCAAGAAAATGGCCCCAGATTCCAAACAAGTGGCTGATTTGAAGAAGAAGCTGGAAGACGCTGGCGTGAGCGTGAACTACGTGGAGACGCAACAAAAGGGGATCACCCTGAGCGGCTACGTGGATACGAGCTACACCTACCAATTTGCCTCCGGTAACTACGGTATCTCCGGTAATCCGAACCAAAAGAATCTCCTCCGCCAGTTCGATACCTACAACAACAACTTCAACGTGAACGCGGTGAAGATCGCGCTGCAGAAGTCGCTCTCCGATAAGAACGAGTTTTCGGCCGGTTTCCGTATCGACACGATCTACGGTTCCGATGCGAAGTACCTCACGGATAAGACGTTCGACACCAACTCGCTTGCGCTGGAACAAGCCTACGTGAACTTCCGCGTGCCGGTCGGTAACGGTCTGGACTTCCAATTCGGTAAGTTTGTGACGTTGCTCGGTTATGAAGTAATCGAAAGCCCTGCTAACCCGAACTTCAGCCGCGGTTTGCTCTTCACCAACGCGATTCCTTTGACACACACGGGTCTGTTGGCCTCGTACAAGTTCAATGACGCGATCGACGTGAAAGCCGGTATCGTGGATGGCTGGAATAACTCGCAATCGACAAGCCCCCAAGAAATTGGACTCGGTCAAAAGACCGGTTTCGGCAAAGCCATCACGGCGCAGATCAATCTGCACGCTCCTGGCAAGAATGCGGATCTGTCCCAAAGCGTGATCTACTCGCCTGAAGGTGAGCCCGGTGTGGTCAACGGCGCAAGCGGCGACGTGGTGGTTTATGACATCTATGGCAACTGGAAGCCGATGTTCTTGAAGGATCAAAACTGGACCTTGGGCTTCAATCTGGACCTCGGTTACGATGGCAACTCGGGCGTGAATCAATCCGCTATCGGAACCTCGACATTGACGACGACCGCTGGCACGGCATTCGGACCTGGTGCTTACGGCACGACCGATCTGAACGCACTGACGAACAGCTCCAACACATGGTACGGTTTGGCGCTCTACTCGATCTACCAGTTCAAGAGCGACGATTGGAAATGGCTGACACTCTCTGGCCGTGCAGAATACCTGCATGACAGCGGTGGTTATGTGCCGAAGTACGGTGGTGGCGGATTCACCGCAGCGGGTGCTCCGATCTTCAACACGAACGGTACGGGCATCACGCCTTTCAGCTCTCAGGACGACTTCTCCTACACCGCGACGGCTTCCTTCGCGATCTGGGATAACCTGTTGACCCGCGTGGAATATCGCTACGACCACCTGCACGGTGCCACGACATCGGCTCCGACGGGTAACGGTAACGATCAGCACGAGATCTCGCTCAACGCAGTCTACTCGTTCTAATTTGAGTTAGCCAAAAAAGCCCCGAGCATCGAAAGGTGTTCGGGGTTTTTTATTGTTCGTTCTGGTAAAAAGACAACAATGCCTCTAAGTTGCGTAGGTTAGCCTGTAGGAGTTGGTCGTATCCCGCAAGAGCATTGACTCCAATCGGTTTCCTTGGCACAAGCTGTGCTTTCTAATTAAACAACTAAACAAGTACTCAAATACCTGGAGAATCATATGTCCCTGCGGAAACTTGAAGCCATCATCAAACCATTTAAGCTGGAAGAAGTTAAAGAAGCTCTCACGGAACTGGGAATCGAAGGATTGACCGTCAGTGAAGTCAAAGGTTTCGGACGCCAAAAGGGTCACACCGAAATCTATCGTGGAAGCGAGTACACCGTCGATTTCTTGCCCAAAGTGAAAATCGAAGTCGTTTTGCGCGAAGATTTGGTCCAGAAAGCGATCGAAACCGTCCAGAAAGCCGCCAAGACCGGCAAGATCGGTGACGGTAAAATCTTTATTATCCCCGTCGAAGAAGCCATTCGTATTCGGACAGAAGAGCGCGGCGAAAAAGCCGTCTAAGGCATTTTACGACTCGACGGTGAAGACAATTTTCGAACGGATAATCGACCGGGAGTTGCCCTCTGACGTCGTTTTTGAGGACGATAAGTGCATCGTTATCCGGGATAAGTTTCCCCGAGCGCCCGTCCATGTGTTGGTCATTCCGAAGAAGGTGATTCCGCGCTTGGCTCTTTCTACTGCCGATGACGCCGCTCTGTTAGGCCATTTACTCGGTGTTGTCCGAAAGGTGGCGGGAGACCTCGGAATCGCGGAGACCGGATTCCGCACGGTGATCAATAACGGTGAGCATGGCGGCGAAACGGTTCCACATCTCCATATTCATGTGCTCGGTGGTCGCGCGTTGGGTTGGCCGCCCGGTTAGTCCCCGCATTAGATGCACCACTACACCACTAGGTTGGGTAGCCTGAATCGGACTACTCTCCCATGGTTGACGGTTCGGTGATTTTTAACTCGAGAGTACGTTTCGTGCCGACAGACTGTACAACTAGGGAATGAGTACCGATCTTTGTAAGCGCGTCCTTTAGTTTGGGCAAAACCATTGCAGAAGTGGTAATGCCGTCGACGGAAAGGATCTGATCACCCTCCTTAAGCCCCGCGACGGAGCCGGGGCGTCCTTCAATCGTCCGGTAGACATAGAAGGAGTGGTAATCTCCTTTGCCCGTCTTAATGCCCACGCCAAGATTGTCACGACTGTAGCGGGCAGAAATAAGCGCATTGGGTGTTAGGTACAACTCCGAGTTTGGACCATCCAGGGTCATATCAAAACGACTGAGCACCCCGCGCCCCAAAATACCCTCAGGAGCGTTGAATCCCTGGTTTTCGATAACGAGCGACACCACCGGTCTCTTGAGGACCGTCTTGTCGAGAACGAATTCAGCAGTCGTCCCGATAATGGTATGGCTGAGACCACCGAGCCCCCAGAACGCCGAATTTATCGGGTTATCCACCGAGAACTTCGGACACACGTCCTGCAAAGCTTTGTTAACCGTCAAACCTCCGGCGTCTCCCGTATCGATCAGGAACCAGCCATCAATCGCGGTCGTCCCAGAGCCCAATACACCCTTAACGAACTCCAGCCCCTTTACGAACTCCAGCCCGGGCGGTCGTTGGTTAATGGAAATCGGGTCCATGCCCGCTGTTGCCTTAAAAGTGCCCGGTTTATAAAAAGTAAGTTTTCGATTCACAAAATCAAAATTCGCTACGAATTTACTGAGAACATCATTCCCGACAATGCCGTCCACGCGCTCGCCTAGGTACTGATCAAGGTCGAAGTTGGGATAGAGGGTGAGTTTCGCTTGGGACATCGCAATTCCACCGAGCGACAGATCGACCCCGTTACAATAGCCGACCAGAATCTTATCGGCTCCAGTTCCCGAAGCGGAAAAATATCGGTTAGTGGATAACTTGAGCTTGGCCAGATTCGAATCCACCGTGCTAAAGCTTGCGCCTGTATCCACGAGCATTTTGACATCGGTTCCATTGATCTGCATCGAAATCACGATCTGACCATAATCGCACTCGAACGGCACAGTCACCGAATCGCCGTTGAATTGAACAGTAAGATCGGATTGAACTGGAGTTGACGGGCTTTCAACTTTATTGATCTCCACATTCTCTTTCTGGGCTTGGGCGATCTGATTTGGAGTTAATTTGGCTTTTAGCTTGGCGGCATATTTGGCAGCCGTCTGATCCAGTTCCAGTGAGTTCAGGTACCAAGCATAGGCAATGACAAGATCTGCCCTAACGAATGCTCCATATTCGTAGCAAAGTCCGATGTTTAATCGCGCATCGCTCCGGTCGAGTGAGCTGAGATAGTACGCTAACGCCTGTTCATCGTCTTCCTTCATGCCCACGCCTTGAAGCAGGCAATTTGCATACTCCAGTTTGGCGTCGCTATGCCCCTGAATCGCTGCCTTCCTGAACCACTCGCCCGCCTTAGCGTTATCTTGCGGCAGTCCATCTCCTTGCTGGTACAGCAAGCCCAATTTAAATTGAGCGAATGGTTCTTCGGCAACTGCTGCCATTTCAATCCATGCTAAAGCCTGCTTTTTGTCCGCCACTACGCCGCAACCGACTTGGTAGAACTGTCCTACCAGGCTCTGACCTCGCGGATCGCCAGTCTCGGCGTTCTTTAGCGCCCACTTGAAGGCCTCCCCTGGGTTGGCGATCACCCCTTTTCCATTTGCATAGCAGAGAGCCAAGTCAGCCATCGCCTGGGTGTCTCCGCTCTTTGCTAATTCGAGTTGCTGTTGAAAATAGAGCTTTGCCTGGTCCGTCGAATTTGGTGAGGCTGAAGCAGGCGGGTTTGATATCGAATTCGTCTGAGCAGCCGTCGTCTGACCCTGTAGATCGGTCCAAACGCAAAACGCAAAAACCCATGTAACCGCAGCGATCTGAATCGGCCCCGTGTGCATCCCCTGCTTTTAGTGGTTTCATCGAGCCGGAGCAATCCATGATCCTTGCCGATTACGTTGAACTCTACCCATTTCTCCCGGTCTACAAAATAGAATCGCCGTACCCAAGGTCATCGGGTACGGCGATGGCTAATCTTCGTTTAAGGTTAGGTTGCGGGTGTTGGTGCAGAAGTGGTTGTAGGAGCTGCAGTCGGCGCTGGCTTCTTACCCTTCTTGATCACGACGGAAGTCGCGGTAAGTTTGCCGTCGGAACCGGTGGTGCAGGTCGCGGTCGCTGATGCGCCTTCAACGAGGTCGGATGAGCTGCCGGGCTTTTTTCCCAAGGTAAAAGTCGTGGAGTCCGTGAAGGTAATGACGCTCGATTGCTTTTTCTTGGCAACAGTGAAGGTCTTTCCGGTCATATCAATGCTCTTGATTTTGCCGGCGACGGTGCTGGTGTCGGGTGCCGTGGTGGAGGGTGCCGGTGCCGGAGTCGGTGTGGGGGTCGCGTCGGTGGAGTTGGTGGAGGGTGGCGTGTTTTGGGCTTTAAGACTGGTTGCAGGTACCAGAACAAAAGAGGCAATCACGAGTGCAGTAATTTTAGAGAGAATGTTATGTTTCACGCGACGACCGTACCAGAGAAACCTTATCGGAACATTATCAGTTTGTGGTTTTTTGAGCCTTTTTTCGAAGCCCATACGAATCTTCCCCTTACAGCTTTTCGACGGCGGACTTGAGAGCAGGGCGATCTAGAAACCTGCCGCATGTTCCGTCCAACCTTCGACGGTCCTATACTTGTTTCGCGAGTTGATTATGAGCTGCACCTTATGCGCATACGCGCCTTCCGCGACGATCGAGTAAAAGCCGCCGGCATAAGTACCGTCCGGCAGGGCGTTAATGTCTCGTGTAAAGAAACGAAGGCAGGCCGACACGCGCCGCTCGGGGCGAACGTCGAATGACTCCACTCGCGGCAATTTATCGATCGCCTTTTGATCCGGCGCTCGCTTAAAGATGCCGCCGTAATTGAAAGTCGCCTCGAGTTCTTTGTGCGAATTGAACATCTTGACCTGAGCGCCCTTAATGAGAATGGGCTCACTTGTCTCGTTATGCCAGGTCACGCGCATGGCCAAGATGATGAATCCATTGCCCACTTCGACATGGTCGACATCGGCAGTGACGTCGAGAGTTGGATCCTTCACAACACCGAACAACGCTTTGATTTTGCTAAACATTTTGAACGACCTCGGGTGAGTAGCCGAATGCTTAATCTGCATTGATCGTATTTAAAACTCAATAGCTGAAACCGTTAATCGTACAAGATGTTACTCTTCCGTCTCTTCGAAAATGACCTCTTCCGGCCAGGTTTCGCGAATCTCCACGCGTCCATTCATGAAGCCTTGCTGCTCCACTTCCACCTCTTGTACTTCAAAGCGACGTGCCCGTAAATTACCACCGCGATTCACAATGACCTGTTGAGCCTCGACCGTTCCGTTCACATCGACTTGCCCTTCCACCACCAGTCGTCGGCATACCACCAGTTCCACAGCTACCACCGCACCGCGCTGAACCACGATGGTCTTGCCTCGAATCTCTCCAGAGACCTGGCTGCCGGACGCCACAGTGATCTGCTCGGCCGCCTCCAGTCGACTCGAGACCTTCCCGAGAATTTCGATTCGCGTCGCCTCCACCGAGAAACCGCGAAACAACGAGCCCGCCGCAAATGTCACTTCGCCATAGGTATGGACACGCTCGGTGCTGGTTCCGCGAATCACCTGATCCCGCAGATCCAGGTAATTCGCACATTTCATGCACTGGGTGGAGAGGGCCGCATCGGTCACTTTATTGAGGGTTCGACACTTCCCGCAGACGACGCTTCGCGTGTGCACTGATTTTGCCGCCGCCACTCGTGCCGCGTGTCCGGTATCCTTAGCGGGCTCCTTCGCGTGCTTCCCGTCGTGTAATTTAAAATATTTACCGCAAGACCGGCAGGTGGTGGAGATCGCCTCCTCCGGTTGCATCTGCTCAGCACGGCAGTGAGGACAGATGACCTCTCGCTGCGGCGCCTTTTTACCTCCTAATCCAGCCATAACGCGCCGCTACTTCCGCCCCAATGCAAATTTAGCAAGCTCTTCAAGACCACGAACAAACTTGCCCTTCTTGGCCGGTCCAGCAGGTGCTGACGGCCGTTCGGTCCTGGATGGCGCAATCGGAGCTGGAGCCGTGCTGCCCACAACGAGCGAGCCTGTGATGCGCCCGCCCTTTTTTAGCCCAAGTGAGCCGACTTCCACGTGTCCCAGCACTTCGCCGCCATCCGCCACCTCCAGCCGACCCTTCGAATTCAATGTCCCGGTCAAGCGCCCCTCGAACACCGCATCCCGCACCATCGCCAGATCGCCCTTCAGTTCACAATGTGAACCAACCCGTATTGAGACTCCATGATTTGTAGCGGCCATAAGTAACGTGGGCCGTATCCTAACCATCTCGGCGGAGTTAGTCTAGCAGGCTGCTGATTTCATATCCGCAACCTTCCCGTCCGAGCATTTCTCTTCCCTTCTACTCGAGAATTCGCCTAGTTTCGCTCGAATGAAAACTAACGTCCCCGTTGGATGGCTGGCCATCGGCAGCCTCGGCGTCGTCTTTGGCGATATTGGAACTTCGCCCATCTATACGTTGAAACAGTGCATTCAAGATCACCGAGACGCGGTGCATATCGACGGCGCGGTCAGCCTCATCGTCTGGTATCTGCTGGCGATCGTTTCCCTCAAGTACGTCCACTTTCTCTTGAAATTCAGTAATCACGGGGAGGGCGGTGTTTTTGCTCTCCTTGCCTTGGCCAAGACGCATACCCCTAACCAGAAATGGCTTATGTACACGCTCATCGGCGGAGCGGCCCTTCTCTACGGTGATGGCATCATCACTCCCGCCATCTCCGTTCTCTCCGCAGTTGAAGGCTTGGCGCCGCCCTCCATGCCGGACCCCGCCGACGCTACAAAATCGATCGTTAACCCGGACGCGTGGGCCAATCCCTACATCACCTCTGTCATCCTAGGGTTACTTTTTGCCGTGCAACGTTTCGGTACGGACCTCATATCGAAGGCCTTTGCGCCCATCATGGTCGTTTGGTTTTTCACGCTGGCGATAACGGGAATCATTCCCATCGTCGAGCACCCCGACATTCTTCTGCTTGATCTCAATCCCTGGGTTGGGTTCGGCTTTCTGTTCAGTCACGGCAGTGAGGCGATGTTTCTACTGGCAAGCGTAACGCTGGCCATTACCGGCTCTGAAGCCCTCTACGCCGATCTGGGTCATTTCGGTCGCCCCGCCATTTCTATCGCCTGGAATTTCATGGTCGCCCCGTGTCTCATCCTGAACTACATCGGCCAAGGCGCGATTGCCATCTCTCACCCGGAATCGATTGACAACCTCTTCTTCTCCATGGTGCCGCTCAAGTACCAGTTCGCCCTAACGCTTCTGTCACTGGCGGCGACCATCATCGCTTCTCAGGCGCTCATCAGCGCAGCTTTTTCGCTGACCCGACAGGCGGTCAATCTTGGTTACTGCCCTCGAACCACCATCAAGCACACCAGCGCCAAGTTTGAAGGCCAGATCTACCTTCCTTTCATTAACTTTCTTCTGGCAGTGGGCTCAATCGGCCTCGTGCTCATCTATAAGAAGAGCGATAACCTTGCCGATGCCTACGGTCTTGCCGTTACGAGCACCATGCTAACGACCACGCTGGCTTACGCGGCGATCAGTTACGCCATGACCAAGCGCATCCCGTGGATCGCATTCCTCCTCCTGACGATGGATATTTCCCTCTTGGTGCCGAACTCGACCAAGTTCACCACTGGCGGGTACATCCCCGTTAGTGTTGGATTGATCGTCGGCTTTGTTCTCATCGCGTGGGATCACACTCGGCGTCGCCTGCGCAACCACCTGATGAGTCGCGTGATCACGCTGGAAGAGTTGTCACAAACAATCGCCGATGTGCACCGGATTCGAAACACCGGAATCGTCCTCTCCGCCACGCCGAAGATCGCCCCGCTCAGCCTACTGCACTGGATGAAGATCGCTCAGGTCCTTCATGAACAGGTCATCGTGTTGACCTTGGTGGTGGCGGCAGAACCGTACGTCGATCCCAAGAACCGGCTCAAAATCTACGAGCACGAGAAGCGCATCTTCGGCGTCGAAGCCGACTTCGGGTTCATGGAAGAGATCAATCTCACCAAACTGGAACCTGACCTGCGAATCCTCATCAACGTGCCTCAAACACGCCAGCTCTACTACCTGCTCGGGCGCGAAAGCCTGATTCTGGATAACAAATTCGATATCATGGCCAGCACCTATCGTCTCCTGGCCAGCACCGCTCGACCGATGGCTGAATCGCTGCACATCCCGCCCGGGCAGACGATTGAAATCGGTGCGTCCATCCGGCTGTAGCAGCGTCACTCCTTATACAAAACCATACATTCGGTAACATAGCTTGATCCGCCAATCAAACCAGCGCTAGTCTTCCTTACCAAACTGAAATGGAGGTAGGGTGAACACAGTCCTCAAAATTTTACTACTTTCTCGAGACTTCTGGGAGGATCATGAAAACACACAGGGCGAGAGTCCCCTGGAACAGCTCACGGAGGCGGTGGCAGAGCTAGGTCACCACGTGGTGGTGCTCAGCCAGAGCCTGAACGTGAAGGGGCTGACCCACTCGAAACTGGGCAAAGTCGATCTCTTGCTCACTCCGCGAGATCAACGGCGATTCGGTCTGACCGCTCTCTACGATTGGTTCGATGAAGAAAAGCTGAAGCACTCTCAGATTCACACGGACGTCTCGTACCTCCACGATGTGCTTGTAAAAAAACGGCCCGATGGACGCCCGTTCGATGTCGTATGGGCCAGCTCCGAATCGCCCGATGGCCTGGTCGCCGCCATGGCCGCGAAACGCCGGAGCCCGATCCCGCCCATCGTCACCCAGATCCAGACGCTTCGGTACGAATTCCAAAACGGCCAGCAGCGCTTCAACGATCAACGCCCGCTGGGTCTCTCCTTTAAATACGCCTCGTTGGTTTTGGCTAATTCCGAGTTGGTCGCAAACGACATCGTGGAGCACTACGCCGAGACTACGGGTAAGGAGCAATTGAAGCAAAAGACCAAGGTGCTAAGCCCGAATTTCTCCCGTGCCTTCATCAACACCGCCAGTGCCGCGCGAACGCAAAAGATGCCTGAGAAAAGCCGGGTCCTTTTCCTGGGCGATATTCATGAGCAGAACGGTCCACTTCTCTTCCTGAAATCATTGCCGTTCTGCTGTTCGGCTGGCGGTCGAGCGGGGATCAGTTTCGCGATTGTCGGGGATTATATGACCGGGGATTCCCAGTTCCAGGCACAATGGGAATCGGCGCTTCGCGAGGCGAGATCGGTCCTGAAATCGGTCTCCAAGCATCTGTCGATTGACCTTCTGGGACAACTCGATATGGACCAGATTTTGGTGGAAATCAAGAGAGCCACCGTCGTCGTCATGCCCTCCATGTACGAGGAATTCTCGAGCGCCGTTGCAGAAGTTCTCGCCAGCGGTCGACCGGTAATCACCACGGATAAGGTCGGCGGTGCCCAGCTCATTACGGGGAAGGGGACGGAGAAGTTCGACTCACAAAAGGTCGATATGGGCGATGGAGTCGAAGTGGAAACGTACGGTGCGGACGATACGCAGCCGGGATTCGTCGTGAAAAGTAACGACGAAGAGATGCTCGGCTGGGCGATCGCCTCCGCGCTCGATCCCTACTCGCCTCAAGCGCAAAATGCTCGGCGCATGGCACCAGAGTTTCGTAAGCAATTGTCTCCAGAAGCCATCGCGGACCGGCTCGTCTCCTACCTGCAATTGGCTCTATCCAACAAGAGTGCGTAGGAATAATATTGCAGGGGGTGGGTGAATCTCGTCTTCTTGAGGGGCATGCCTGGATTGATTTTAGATGAATTGAATTGGCGCGGTTTGATCGCGGACGTGGCGAATCGCCCGGAATTAGAACTGATGCTTCACGCGGACGCCAAGCCGACGGGCGTCTACATTGGGTTCGACCCTACCTCCGATAGCCTGCACGTGGGCAGTTTAGTGGGGATTTTGTTGCTGAAACGGTTTCAGGAGGCGGGCCATCGACCCATCGCACTCGCGGGTGGGGCCACAGGGATGATCGGCGATCCGAGTGGCAAGTCGGCAGAGCGAAATCTGCAGACACCGGAGTTGCTGGAACAAAACTTGGCGGGCATTCAGAAGCAATTGGCCCGGTTTCTCGATTTCGGCGATGGCTCGGCGAAAGAGAAGGCGCTGTTGCTCGATAACGCCACGTGGACGAAGCCGCTGAGCCTTCTCGATTTCCTACGCGACGTGGGCAAACATTTTACCGTGAACACCATGATGACGCGTGACAGCGTGCGCAGCCGTCTAGAGGGAAACAACGGGATCAGCTTCACCGAGTTTAGCTACTCGCTGCTCCAGGCGCTCGATTTCCAAAAGCTGTACGAAATGCACGGCTGCATGCTCCAGGCGGGTGGCAGCGATCAGTGGGGTAATATCACCGCGGGAATCGATCTCATCTGGCGCACGCACGGGAAAGTGGTTTGTGGTCTCACGACTCCGCTCCTAGTAAAGAGTGATGGAACCAAGTTCGGCAAAACCGAGAGTGGTGCGGTTTGGCTCTCCGCCGAAAAGACGAGTCCCTACCAGTTCTACCAGTTCTTTCTGCAGGTGGAGGATGCGAAGGTGGGCGAATTGCTCCGGCTCTTGACCTTTTTACCGCAAGAACAGGTTCTGGAACTCGATAAAGCCCAATCGGCAAACCCCGAAAAACGGCAGGCTCAGCAGGCGCTGGCCGAAGCGGTGACCACTCTGGTGCACGGTAAGGCTGCCACGGAACAGGTGGCGCGTGTGAGTGAGGTCTTGTTTGGTGGATCGGCAGACAAGCTCACTGGTGAAGACTTGGCGGAACTCTTTAAAGAGGTGCCTTCGTTTAAGCTGGAAGGGGGACCTGAATGGCCGCTCATCGATCTGCTCGTAACCGCAAATTTGGCGCCGTCGAAGGGGCAAGCTCGCCGGGATATCGAGAGCGGTGGCATTTACGTGAACAATAACCGGGCCGCCGACGCCAAGGCCGCCGTAACCAGCGAGCAGCTCCTGGCGGGAGCCTATCTATTGCTAAGAAAGGGCCGAAAAAACTACGCCCTTCTGAAGCGGGAGGCATAGGCCAACGCCATGGACGATTTACTGGCCCGATTACGAACTGGCGAGGAGGCTGCCTGGGACGAAGCGTTCCGGATGCTCTACCCGGTCGCGTTCGGGGCAGCTCGACATCCCATGGCCAGCCTGGAACCGCATGAGGCCGAGGACGTGGCGATCGATTCGTTAACCCAGCTCTTCGGCAAAGTGGGTGAACTGAAGCGTACCGAGGAGCTGCGTCCGCTCGTGGCGACCATCGCGGCCCGTAAAGCCATTTCTGAGCGGCGTAAAAAGCAGGCGGAAAAGCGTGGGGGCGGTGAGGTCGATAGCCTGGAAGCGATGAAGGACGAGGAAGGTGGTGGATTCGAGCCCGCCGCAGAATTGGTATCGTCGCTAAAACCAATTGAGCTGGCCGAGCTCTCGGTACTTTTGAAAGAGGCACTGGGCGATTTGGAGCCCTCTCATGCCACCCTCCTGAGACAGTTCATCGTTGCCGGGAAGAGTTATAAGGAACTTTCTGAAGAACATCGCGTGCCCATGGGCAGCATCGGTGTTATCTTATCGAGGTCCTTAAATAAAGTGCGGGAAAAATTAAAAGCTGTTCCTGGATTAGAGAAAGAACTAAAAGCATTTTTGCGATAGATATTTAGAGGCGCATGGACAACAACGCATTAGCCGAGCTTTCAGTCAAAGTCATCTCCGGGAGCGCAACCCCGGATGACGAGGCTACACTGCGTACAGAACTGGAAAAAAACGCGGAAGCCAAGCGCGAGCATGAAGACCTGCAAGCGGTGAGCGAACTGCTCAAGGCCGTGATGCCACTCACTGAGGCGATGGATGTCCCCGGCCCGGAATTGCCCCGCTATTCGCTGGAATCGCTGCACACCGCACGTCGCCGCGCGTTCGGCCCACCAGCGGTTCGCCAAGCGGAATCCCAGGTGATGGAAAAGGTGATGGCAAAAGCGACGGCACCCGTCTGGCATTGGAAAGAGGAATGGACCTGGATTCTGCGAACGGCATTTGCAGTCGGATCTTGTGCGATTTTAATCGCCTGTTTGGAGATCAGCCATTGGTCGGATTCGGTAGTGGAGATGGGTGCTTATCACGAAGATCCGGTTCGCGCTGGCGGCCAGCCGCTCGTAACGGCCACCGGCGAACTGAACGGAGCTCAGAACCCAGCTGGCACTTCAGAGGTGCGACCGCTTAATGTTAAGGTTTTCGATCTCGACTCACCCTTTGATCAATGGCAACGAGCCCACCTTCCCTGGTACGTCCATGGAAAAGTATGGGTCGATAACGAGCGGAACGTGCTTCATGTGATCAGCCGCGACGGCCTCGGCCAAACGGTCGAACGGACAGAACCGCTCGCTGACGGTGACGAAGCGCAACGTCAACAGATTCTCAACGCCGTCGAGAGCATCCGGAAACGTTAGAGTCCTTCGAGTTTCGTTCTGGCTTTAGGGTGATATGACAAAGAGGGCTAGGGATAAGCTTTCGGGCGGTTTTACGAACAGAACGTCTCCAAATACCGGGAACATAGTCAGGTGAACGAATGAGATATTACGAAGGTCTCTAGGAAATATGGAATAACGGTGATTCCTGCAAGTTCTGCAAAGTCAGGGGTTTAGAGTCTCATCACGTTTTGTTCGGGATCGCTTGTCCACGGCTTGGCGGAGAATGTACTCGATTTGCCCGTTCACGCTCCGCAATTCATCGGCGGCCCACTTCTCTAGATCCCGCATCAAGTCGGCAGGAATACGGAGCGGAAACTGTTTGCGAGGATCGGCGACCATTACGTGTAGAGGGTACCAGTATTCAGGACGGGGCGAACCTCGCTCTCACCACATAAAACCACCAGGAGATTGCTCACCATCGCAGCTTTTCGCTCCTCATCCAGTCTAACTACCTCCTTTTCGGACAGTTCCTTCAGCGCCATCTCCACCATACTAACGGCTCCTTGCACAATCTTCCTCCGGGCAGAAATCACAGCTTCAGCTTGCTGGCGGCGAAGCATGACCTGTGCAATCTCCGGGGCGTAAGCCAAGTGAATCAACCGCATCTCCTCGATCTCCAACCCAGCTTTATCCAACCGGGCTTGTAGTTCTTTCTTCAGGCCGTCGGTGACTTCATCTGCACTGCCTCGCAGCGTGAGTTCTTGCTCTTCACCGTGATCATAATTGTAGAGGCTGGCGATATGGCGGATTGCCCCTTCACTCTGAATTTCTACATAGCTTTCAAAATCATCCACATCGAAAGCAGCCTTGGCTGTATCTTCGACATGCCAGACCACGACCACAGCGATCTCGATCGGATTGCCACCCTTATCGTTCACTTTCAACTTCTTGCTGTTGAAATTGCGGGTTCGCAGGGAGACCTTCGCACTCAACGTCCGGTATACCGTCTTGGCATAATTGGTTCCTTCGTGACTAACCTCTTCCGTGCCGACAGGTATAGGTCTTCCCCGAGCCCTAGCGTAAAAAGGATTCGCCCAATGAAACCCGCTGATGCTAACGGTTCCCCGATACTCCCCGAAAAGAATCATGATTCGCCCTTCGTTAGGTTGAAGACTGAAGTAACCAAAACAAAGAAGGATGCTTGGGATGAAGAGAACGGTGCCCCAGATGAAGGCTGGCTGTTGCAAGTACGCAGCCAGTAAAACAAACACGATGCTGGCGAGGAATAGAATCAGGTTGATTACGAGGATGGGCCAGCCGCTGATCGGCTTCATTTCATACTCGCTGCTAGTAGTGCGAAGACGGAGTGGTTTCATAAAAATGTCTTTAAGACATTTAAGTGATATCGCTTTGACTTCACTTGTCAATAGAAATGATCCGCTGCGTTGGAGCACCGTGAAAACACGAGGCGCAATAGTTCCTAGGAGATAAGGATCACTAAAATAGTGCCTATCGTCCGCTATCTTGCGGTAGAATCCGCTCTTTCCTACGGCCAGATTGCTGTGGCGGTCAAGATCGCCCTGGCAGAGAATTATCGCCGATCGCCGACTTAAGCAAATTCGCCGAAATCGGGGCCGGGCTTCTGGGTCTTTTTGCTTTGAATTTCCCGGCGAATGCGGTCGAGTTCCTCGGACTTGTCTTCGGTATCTTCCCAGACTTCTTGGCTGACGTAGATCGGGGCTTTGGCCTGAATCGCCAGGACGATGCAGTCGCTGGGGCGTGCATCGATTTCGATGACTTTGCTGTGGACCTCGTTTTGCGCGCGCAGGATGAGCCGGGCGTAGTAGGTATTGCTGCGCAGGGCGTTGATGACCACGCGCTCGACCTTGATCTCAAAGGCCGTAAAGATGTAGCCCATCAATTCGTGAGTGAGTGGGCGCTCGCTGCGATCTCCTCGCAGGGCAAGCTCGATGGCTCGACCAACCAACGGCTCCACGTGAATAGCGAAGCATTTCTCTTCATTACCCAGGTATATAGAGAGGGTTTGCAGGTTGAGGGGGAACACCATCAACACATCGATCCGGACTACATCTTGGTTCACGGCGCGAGTCTACTGGATGAATGGCGAAATAACAAATGCGACACGATGCCGTCAGCAGAAACCGATCTTAACCGTTGGCAGGGTGGGCGGGAGTCGGGTTCTGGCGCTCGTAGCCGTGATAGGCAATCAAGAGGCGTTGACGCCACTCTTTCAGCGAGTGAGCATTTCCCTGGATGGCGACCATAGGTTGGCCCGATACGCTGTAATAGGTAGCCGTGCTGGCCTGCCCGACGTGGCTGACTTTCGCTAGGTAAAAGTTGATCCCTAACGAGAGGGAAACAATGGCGATTGTCAGGTAACTAAACCGGTAGAGGAACCGTTTCATGTGAAGACTATATCAGGAATCCCGTAAGAGGGCTAGTAGGATTGGCGTGGCGCATGGGGCTGGAGAGTCCAACCTCCCAAGCGGTACGCCCCGCTTCGACCGCTTTTTTAAATGCGTCGGCCATTCGGGCGGGATCGTGTGCGGCAGCCAGCGCCGTGTTGACGAGCACCGCATCCGCGCCCATTTCCAGTGCAGCGGCGGCGTGCGAGGGCGCTCCAATTCCCGCATCGATAATCACCGGCACGGTCGCTTGCTCAATAATGATTTCGATTTGGCCCCGCGTCTCCAGGCCGCGATTGGAACCGATTGGCGACCCCAGGGGCATAACTGTGGCGGTGCCGACATCCTGCAGGCGCTTCGCCAAAACCGGGTCGGCATTGATGTAGGGGAGCACCGTAAAGCCTTCGCGCACCAAAATTTCCGCAGCAGCGAGCGTCTCGATCGGGTCGGGCAGGAGGTAGCGAGGATCGGGATGAATCTCCAGCTTGATCCACTTGGGCAGGCCTGCGGCTTCGGCTAAACGCGCCAGGCGAACGGCTTCTGCGGCATTCATCGCGCCGCTGGTGTTGGCCAGCAGGAGGTAGCGCTTGGGATCGATGTGCTCCAGAATATCGGCATAGGGGTCGGATTTACCGGAGAGATCGGCCCGGCGCAGGGCAACCGTAACGATTTCTGTACCGGAGGCCTCCAGGCAGGCGACCATCGCTTGCGGGGAGCTGAATTTTCCCGTGCCCACCAAAAGGCGTGAGGCGAAAGTTCTACCAGCGATGACGAAGGGTGTTGACATAGAGCTGCAACGATACGGCTTTACGGCCCATTTGCCAAACGTTGACGAGTTCCACCGTGCTCTCCTGTTGACCCCGCGCCTGGACAATGGCAGCTTACGCAGATGGGTCCTTTCCAAAACGTCATTCTGGACTGGTCCGGCACACTGGTGGACGATTTCGCCCCCGTGTTCGAGGCCACCAACAAGATCTTCCAGCACTACGGCAAACCGGCCTTTACGGCGGAGGAATTTCGGCAAAAGTTTTACCTGCCGTTTACTGATTTTTACAAAGAGCACCTGCCGCCGGAGGCGTTGCCAGAACTGGAAGCGCATTACCACGCCTACTTTAAGATTTTGCAGGAGACGATTCAGCCGCTTCCCTACGCTGTGGAGTTTCTGGAATATCTGCTGGAGCGCGGGATTCCGACCTTCCTCCTGAGCACCATTCACGAGGATCATTTCCACGAGCAGGGCACGCGTCTTGGCGTAAAGAAGTTCTTCCGTCAAGCCTACACGATGGCTTTCGATAAGCGTAAGACGATCCTTCAACTCCTGGTGGAGCATCATCTCAATCCTGCCGAGACGATCTTCGTGGGCGATATGAAGCACGATATCGAGACGGCACGGCACGGCGGCGTGACGAGCTGTGCGGTTCTGACGGGATACGATTCATACGACAAGCTTAAGTCGTCGAACCCTGACCTGATCTTCCGCAATCTACGTGAAGTAAAAGATTTTCTGGAACGCCACCGTGGCGTCCCTACTTCGCCACCTCTAGCCACGGTGGGTGCCCTCATTTACAACACCGCCGGCGACGTTTTGCTGATTAAAACGCATAAATGGAGTCACAAGTGGGGCATCCCCGGCGGAAAGATTAAATACGGCGAAACCGCTCTGGAAGGCTTGGATCGGGAGACTTTGGAAGAGACCGGGCTCACACTGAAAGATGTGAAGTTTCAATTGGTTCAAGACTGTATTGAGCCAGAGGAATTTTACAAAAAAGCACACTTCCTCCTGCTCAACTACACCGCTACAATTACCAAAGAGGAACCTGTTGTCCTCAACCATGAAGCCGAGGAGTTTCAATGGTTGCCGATCGAAAAAGCCTTGGAGCTCGACCTGAACACCCCTACCCGGACATTAATCGACTATGTCAGATCTCATTAGAATCGTTGACCTGGAGGTCATGACCCACATCGGAGTGCCTGACGAGGAGCGCGCCACGCCCCAAAAACTCCTCATCTCGGCGGAGTTATTGGTGAACGAGTTTACCCCGGCTGCGAGTCAGGATGACGTTTCCCTTACGGTGAATTACTTCGAGGTCACGCAATCGATCGTCAAGATTTGCAAGAAACGACCCCGGAAGCTTTTGGAGACGCTAGTCACCGACTTGGCCCAAGCGATTTTGACCGAGTACACGATTCAATTGGTCAAGATCGAGGTCAAAAAGATGATCATTCCTGAGATAAAGTATGTCTCGGTGCAGATCGAGCGCGACGCCACGTGGGTGCACTCCACCTTCCCGCCTGACGACGAATAGCCCCCCCGCATGCCCACAGAAGTCATTGGTAACGCCCTCATCCGTCCCTACACAGCTGGTGATCGAGACGCCATCCGTGCCATCTGCGCGGACACCGGCTTTCTTGGCAAACCGATTGATCCGATTTTCGAGGATCGTGAGCTCTTCGCGGATTACCTGACCGCCTACTACACAGATGCGGAACCGGAAGCAGCGTTTGTCATTGAAGTGGCCGGCAAGGTCAAAGGCTACCTGCTCGGCTCCCGTCTTCCTGAAGCCAAGAAAGCGTGGGAAAAGAAAAAGCTCCCTGGACTGGCGGCCCGAGGCCTGTGGCGGCTCTTCACGCGTCCCTACAATGCGGCCAGTCGTCGGTACGTCTGGTGGATTTTGACTCAAGCGGGGAAGGAAGTTCCGTTCACGCCTCCGAAGATGCCGCATCTGCACTTTAATATTCTTCCGGAAGCGCAGGGCGTTAAGGTCTCACGCAGTCTCATCGATCACTACCTGAATTTTCTCGTCGCTAAGGGCGAGAAGGCTGTCTACGGCCAAGTGGTGAGCTTCGAGGGGCGGCGCGGAGCTGCTGTGTTCGCCCGGTTCGGCTTTAAACTGGCCGACCAACGTGAGGTGACCAAATACCAACACTTACACCCTGGGAAAATCTACCTTCTGACTTTAGTGAAGGATTTAACCGCAAATCCAACCATGAACGGGCTGGACTTAAATCGTGTAACGAACTCTGGCCCAGCGGAATCGGCTAGCCCACTTTGAACATCTTAGGAATCGTAATCTCGTTAGCGACTGGCTTGAACTGAATTTCCCGTATGCGAGGCGTGGGAATCACTTTTACCGCAGGAACCATGAGCGTTGTTGTCCGCGGGCACTTTAGACTTCTAGGAGGAGGAGTGTTTTTGTCCATGGGTTCTTTCGTTGGAGTGTTATTCAATGTAGCGAACCCGTCTTTGGATTCGCAGCGAGGACTCATCAAGCGTGAGGAACAAACGTACCGTTTCGAACGCAGGAGACTTCAGTGATTTCACCGGAATTTCCACGCGAATTTTGTTGTTCGGTTGTGTGTTTGGTTTCTCCCTCATGGCCACAGGCTATTGCACAGTTCGTGCCAAGAAGTGGAATTCCGTTATGATGGACCAGAATCATTTGATTGGCTAGGGAAAAGTCCCTTAAGAAGCCGATGCTAGAGTCGACCCTTAGGGAGTAAACTCTTTCCGGGGTGGGTAACTTCGCCCCACCTGCCATTGCGACAGGTGGAGTTACTTTCCGGAAGTTAATAGTACGTAATCCGTTATTCGACGATTGTTACCGTCTTGATTAAATCACCTTGGCGGATCGCATTCACGACAGCCATGTCGGCGGTGCGTCCGAAAACCGTATGCACGCCATCCAGGTGAGGGGTGGCCACGTGGGTAATAAAGAACTGGCTGCCACCGGTGTTCGGCCCTGCATGCGCCATGGAGAGCGTACCAGGAGTGTGGAGCTGCTTATTGATCTCACACTTGATCGAGTAACCGGGGCCGCCCATGCCGCTGCCTTCCGGACAACCGCCCTGGATCATAAAGCCCGAGAGCACGCGATGAAAATTCAGGCCGTTGTAGAAGCCTTTGTTCACTAAATCTTTAAAATTCTGCACCGTCTTGGGAGCATCCTTGTCAAACAACTCCAGTGTGATTGTTCCTTTGCTCGTCTCCATGATTGCCTTGGGCATAGTCGTGTCCTTCTTCTAGTAATGGGGTTAAATTCAGTCCCGACATCTGTCGAGGCTGGTCTAAATGCTGGCCAGACTTTGGGCCGGTGGCAAGCCCGATTCTACGACCCCAAGCATCCGGGAGCTTACGGGCTCTTAGCGCCACTTAGCGGCTCGATGGACCTTCTCCATTTCTCTCGAAAAGTGGGAATCGTTTCGTTCCATCTCCAGCCGCAGCCAATCGGGTGACGCGCAGAACGCGCCCAGCGACTCCACCATGTTGCGCTCCGCTTCATCAGCGGTGATGACGGTAATCGCGGGAGCCACGCCGCTGGCGGCGACCAATCGCTCGATAATACTGTCCGCCGTTTGATGGGCGTTGGCATAGATCACCACCATCTCTTCAGGCCGACGCTTTTCCTTAACATTCCCTCGCTGGCTACCCACCGTTCCGTCCAAGACCAGAGTCACCCGCCATTCAGAAATCGCATGCAGATTCTGTAGGCTGCGGATCAAGAGTTCCCGGGCTGCAGCTTGCTTGTGGGTGTGTAAGTTCCGAAGCTCCGGCCACTGAAAAATCACGCTGTGCCCATCCACGACGAGAAACCGCGCATTCATTCACCAACTAATAATCGATATGGACTGGTTTCGCAAAGAACCGAACGTTCACCCAATAATCGTACACCCCGTGACACCAGTCCTTACACATGCGAACCGATTCCGGGTGCGTGTATCCATACCAAACCAGTATGCCGAGAAGAATTCCGAGCAAGATCAAAGCGTAGCCGAGCTTCATAGTTACTCCTTAAAACTCACGATTATCAATCATCCCCGACCCTGCAACAATAAGATAGCAAAAGATGTAGTCACGTTCAATTATGACTTTGCTTACAATTTTAGCGGTCTGCTCAGCTAACCGAAGCAACAAACTTTACCGCTTTCGTTTCTCTTCGGGCTCCGGTAGTCTTCGCTCCTTATGTTAAGAGCTGGAATTGTTGGCCTCCCAAACGTCGGAAAAAGCACGCTATTTAACGCCGTTACGCGCACACGTAAGGCCCAGGCCGCCAACTACCCCTTCTGTACCATCGAGCCCAATCAAGGCATCGTTACCGTACCCGACGAGCGGCTCGCCAAGCTCTCAGCCATCTCGAAATCGCAGAAGCTGGTTCCAGCAGTCTTCGAATTCGTGGATATTGCCGGATTGGTAAAAGGCGCGAGTACAGGTGAAGGTCTCGGTAACCAATTTCTGACGCATATTCGCGAGGTCGACGCCATCATTCAAGTTGTCCGCTGTTTCGAAAACGACGACATCCACCACGTCTCCGGGACGGTTGATCCGGTTCGGGATATCGAAGTCATTACGACTGAGCTTGTGCTTTCTGATTTGGCCACAGTCGCTAAACGCAAGGATCGCCAGACAAAAGCCGCTCGTGGCGGAGATAAAGTGGCGAAAGCGGAACTCGATCTTTGTGGGAAACTGGAGCCGCACCTCAATGACGGGAAATCGGCCATACTGCTCGAACTGAACGATGACGAAAAGACGCTGATCAAATCGTTCCATTTGCTGACGTGGAAGCCTGTTCTGTTCGCCTGTAATGTGGCTGAATCGGAGCTGGCAAATCCTGAGGCTAATGTGCACGTGAAAGCGGTTCAGAATTACGTCAAGGGCCACCTCAACACGGAAGCGGTCGTTATTTCAGCGCAAATCGAGTCCGATCTCGTCGATCTCAGTGAGGCGGAAGCGATCGATTATCTCGCGAGCTTGGGCGTCTCGGAATCGGGTGTCGGCAAGCTCATTCGAGCCGCCTATCACCTGCTGGGACTGCGCACTTACTTTACCACGGGTGAAAAAGAGACCCGTGCCTGGACCATTCATGTGGGAGATAAAGCGCCAGCGGCGGCGGGAGTGATTCACTCCGATTTCGAGCGCGGCTTCATCGCGTCTGAATGCACGGCGTATGAGGATCTCATCAAGCTCGGTTCGTTTGCAAAAGCGCGTGAAGCAGGTCGTCTCCGGATCGAAGGGAAAGAATACGTTGTGCAAGATGGCGACGTCCTTGAGTTCCGGTTTAACGTCTAATTAACTCACGACTCTAGGGTGAGCCTGCCTTGAAAATCTGCGACGTCACCCAGTTTTACTCACCCGTCAGTGGCGGGGTGAAACGCTACATCTCGGAAAAACGGCGGTACATCCAGGATTCCACGACAGACGAGCACCATCTCATCGTGCCCGGCTCGGTCACGCGCTCAGAGCATGAGGGCCGGTTGCACACCTACACGATTCGCTCGCCGCGGCTCGATTTCTTTTCGAAATATCCGTCGCGTTACCGTATTATCCTGAATACGAAGCTTGTTCTCGATCTCCTGGATGAAATTCGGCCCGATTTGATCGAGTCCGGTGACCCGTATCATCTGGCTTGGACGTCGCTCCAGTCCGGGCAAGAACAGCGCATCCCGGTCTTTGGTTTTTACCACTCCCATTTCCCGGACGCTTACCTCCGTACGGCTCTGAAATTCGGCGGCACATTCATCCGTGATGCCGCAATGAACTACGCCCAGGATTACATCGTCCGGCTCTACGGGCAGTTCACCCGCACGCTTGTTCCCTCCGAACATCTGCGGTTGGTTCTGGAGAGCTGGGGCCTTGCAAACACGAGCACACTGAATTTAGGGGTCGATACGGAGTCGTTTTCTCCGGGCTCAAAAGATGCCGAGCTGCTGAAGTCGTGGGACTGTCCCTCGTCCACGAAATTGTTACTCTACGTGGGGCGACTCAGTGCCGAAAAGAATATCGAGACGCTGCTTCAAGCTCACGAGCTCCTGTGTGAGAAGCATCCCGGGCGTTTTCACCTCCTGGTAGTGGGAGACGGTCCGTTGCGCGCGCTCGTGGATGCAACGGCGAAACGCACGCAAGCACTCACTTGGCGCTCCTACATTCAGGGCAATTCCGAATTGGCTCGCTACTACCGCAGCGCCGATCTTTTCGTTCATCCCGGCGTGTGCGAAACCTTTGGGCTCGTGGTTCTGGAAGCGCAAGCCTGCGGGCTGCCGTGTGTCGGAATTCGCGGGAGTTTTATGGACGCGAATGTGATGGCCGGGCTGGAGAACTGGGCATCCGAAAACACGTCCCCAGCGCTTGCCGAAGCGGTCCTGCGCATGGTGGAACTCGATCTTCCCGGAATCGGCGCGCGCGCTTCCAAGCTCGTGCACCAACGCTTTTCGTGGTCTCATGTTTTTGCGCGGCAATGGGACCTCTATCGCCTGGCGATTATGGAGAATTCGCTCGCGCCTGTTTAAAAAGGCAAAGAGAGCTAGCAAACATGAGAATTGCCGTTGCTCAAATTGGAGCCCGTATGCATTACGCGGTACCCAGAATCTTTTCTGAAGCTGGCCTGCTCGAAACACTCTTCACGGATCTTTGTGCAACACATGGTCTCTGGCGATTTTTAGACCATGTGCCGTCGAAGATTTTACCCGCACCCATCCGAAGAATAGTTGCTCGCAAACCGCGTGGAGTTGAAATCGACAAGGTAGTCTCGTTTAATAGCCTGGGCCTGAGCTACGGTTGGAGGCTTAAGCGGTGTCGCGACCCCTTCCAAAAAGCCTCCGTAAATATATGGGTCGGAGAGGAGTTTGCTCGACGAATTCTAACCCATGGTCTCGGCAAGGCAGATACCATTTACGCGTTCAATTCGGCCGGGCGAGCTCTTCTGAAATTCGCTCGTCAGCACGGTATTCGTACTATTCTCGAGCAAACCATCGCGCCCGTGAGCATTCAACTCGACCTTCTTCAAGATGAACAGAAACGCTGGCCCGGATGGGAGGTGGATAATCTTTCCAGTCTTCAACCCTATGCGGATCTCGAGGCCGCTGAATGGGCTCTTTCCGATCTGATCGTCTGTGGTTCTGCTTTCGTTAGGGAGGGAATCGAAAAGATCAACGGCCCAGTCGAACGCTCCTTTGTCGTACCATATGGTGTAGAAATACCGGAATCCGATAATGAAGAAAATCGTACAACCTCCAGGATCGCGGACCGACCGCTACGTGTTCTCACCGTGGGGACAGTCTGCTTGCGGAAAGGCTCTCCATACATTGGAGAAGTGGCAACGAAACTCAAAGGCGTTGCGGAATTCCGAATCGTTGGGCCCGTCGAACTCACCGAGTTTGGAAGGAATCACTTAAGCAGGTCCGTTCAGCTTATCGGAGCCATCCCTCGCGCGGAAATCGCCAGACACTATAAGTGGGCGGATGTCTTTTTGCTTCCAAGCATTTGCGAAGGTTCAGCGACCGTACTTTACGAAGCCCTAGCCTTCGGGCTACCGATCATCACGACCGCTAATTCCGGCGGACCCATAAAAAATGGCATCGACGGCTTAATCGTCCCAGCAAAAGATGTTGACGCTATTTGCGCCGCGATCGAGAGGATTATAT
>CAVURW010000102.1:0-8375 GCA_963743595.1 uncultured Verrucomicrobiae bacterium | reverse complement strand
GAGAATGTGATCATCGGTGCCGATTGCATCGTGGGAAACTCGTCCGAGGTGAAGAACAGCATTCTATTTCACGGTGGGCAAGTGCCGCATTTTAATTACGTGGGCGACTCGATTCTCGGTTACAAGGTGCACATGGCTGCGGGTGTGGTCGCCTCGAATTTGAAGCTGCAGGCCGACATCATTTCCGTGAGAACTCCAGATGGCGAAGTCATTTCAACTGGCCTTCGGAAGTTCGGCGCGCTGGTGGGCGATGAAGCGGAGGTCGGTTGCAACACCGTTTTGAATCCCGGCTCGATCTTGGGTCGGCGCTCGCTGATTTACCCCTCCATCGCTTGGCGCGGTGTGTTGCCCGAGGCGATGGTTGCGAAGACTGTTTCGCAAATTCACCCCCGACGCGGCTAAAGAGACAAGGAAACCATGACGCTAGATCAATTACCGATTCGAATTTTTGCCGATGGGGCCGACCGCGAGGGCATGGTGAAGCTCTACGAAAACCCGCTCATCAAGGGCTTGACCACCAATCCGACCCTGATGCGCAAGGCGGGAATTAGCGATTACGAGGCGTTCGCCAAAGACATTTTGCAGATCGTGAAAACAAAGCCGATCTCCTTTGAAGTGTTCTCCGATGAGTTCCCAGAGATGAAGCGGCAGGCTTTGAAAATTCGCGAGTGGCAGGAGAACGTCTACGTCAAAATTCCGATCACCAACACCAGAGGCGAGAGCGCCCTGCCCTTGATTAAAGAATTAGCGGTGGAAGGCGTGCAACTGAACGTCACCGCGATCCTGACCCTGGATCAAGTGCGCGGAACCGCCGCAGCGTTAAATCCAGATGTGCCCTCCGTCGTCTCCATTTTTGCCGGACGCATCGCCGACACCGGAGTCGATCCGATGCCCATCATGCGTGAAAGCCTGTTCCTCCTGAAAAACCTGCCGAAAGCGGAATTGCTGTGGGCCAGCGTTCGCGAAGTCCTCAACATTTTCCAAGCCGCCGAATCGGGCACGCACATCGTCACGGTCACCCATGATATCCTCGGCAAAGCGCTGAAAATGTCGGGCATGGACCTCGCCGCGCTCTCGCTCGATACGGTAAAAATGTTCTACAACGACGCGCACGCGGCCGGCTTTAAGTTATGACGAGACGGTAACCGCCGACGCTCACAGAAACAGCGGCTTTAGATGGCGCTCCCAGATATTGTTCGTGACGTTTCGCGCGATTATCTCCCGATTTTCCGCCAACGCATCCGTAAACGTATCGCCCATTTTTGCAGCGATCTTAAACGCCACGTGGATCAGCTGGCGAAATTGCCGATCGTACGCCGGGCAAGTGGGATCGTGGCGCAGTGCCGCCGCAAATTCCTCCGCAGACCAACCTTCGACAATTCCCACGGACGGAAGTTGATCGCGCTTGATATCGATCACCGTTGCGTAAGGCGCTGTGAGCTCGTCGAAATGCCCCACCGCCTCGCGGTAGATCGCCTTCGCCAGCACCAGTCCATTCCCGCCACTCTCCGCTAAACCGATCACTTCCTCCAGCCATGTGGTGCCCGCCGTTTTGACGTGAATCGAAGCGTTGTGCTTGCGAATCGCCTCTCGAATCACTGGGTAAATCGCAAACTTGTCGCTACCCGAATGCACGCTGAGCTTGAGCGTCTCCGGCAATCCAAATTCCTTTTTCGCCGCCGCGATCACGAGCAGATCTTCTTCAAACTCGCGGGCGAATTGCGCGAGATCACCCACATAATCGACCCCTTTGTTAAACCGACCCGTAAACTTCGGAGCAATCGTCTGTACTGGAATCTTTTCACGGCCAATCATCGCCAGGATCAGAAACAGATCGAGCGGGGTCTGCGGCAGGTCGGTCTCATCCACGGAAATTTCAGTAATGAAATTCCCACGTCCTTTCCCAGTCTCGATCTTCCGGTAAATTTTGCCCGCTTCTTGAATCGCGCGAAGAAACTTTCCTGTCGCCGTCTCCACCGCCGCCGTAGTCATTTCGTAAGGCTTCGAAAAACCGGGCAGTTCAAACGCCCCGAGTCGCGGCTTCATCTCAGCCAGAAAAGCGTCCGCATCTGTCGGTTCGGACGGCTGACCGACGAATTCAGCCACGTCGATGGTAAAGAAATCGCACGGCTCGACGAAGCGGTCGACCGTCTTGAAATTAATGTGATCGGCATCGATAAAATAAGCGCCGTCCCAATTCAATCGTTCGACGGCGTCTCTGGCCGCAACTCGCACTTGCGCGGGCTCACTGCCGATGAGCGTGTGCTCGCGGTTCGATTTATTCCAAACCGGGGTGATGTTCAACCCATGCAGACGCGCGACGAGAAAGGCCTGCAATTGCGCCTCAGCCTCGCGACCAAACCGATCTCCCACACCGAAGCTCAACGCCGGAATCTGTTTCATGAGATGGAGAGATTGCCACTTTCCGGCCTGGATTAAAAGCGTCGGGTAAAAAAGACCTTGATTATTTCAATATATCGATATATATCAATCCATAGAAATGGAACGTTACGCCACCCTCTTCAAGGCCCTCTCCCACCCGCATCGACTCGCCATTTTTATGCGGCTGGCCAACTGCTGCCAGCGCCATGGCTGCGATGAAGAAGAATGTTCCCGCCTCTGTATCGGGGAGCTCGGTGAGGGCCTCGGAATCGGTCAACCCACCGTCTCACACCACCTAAAAGAACTAACTCGGGCCGGCCTCATTCGCACCAAGAAATGTGGTCAAAGCACCGCGTGTTGGGTGGCCGAATCGACGCTGGATGAGCTGGCACAGTTCTTTTTAAAGGCCAAACAAGCCAATTCATGAAAAAGAAAGTCCTTATTTTGTGCACAGGAAATTCCTGTCGCAGCCACATAGCAGAGGGAATATTACGCAGTGTTTCCGGAGATCTCTTCGAGGTCTTTAGCGCCGGATCAAAGCCCGCAGGATATGTCCATCCCAAGGCGATTCAAGTCATGAACGAAATTGGTATCGATATCTCCAGTCATTCGTCCAAGCACTTAAGCGAGTTTCTGGACAAGAAGATCGATACGGTGATTACCGTCTGTGCTAACGCAGCGGAAGCTTGCCCCATATTCCCCGGCCTGCTCCATCGTTACCATTGGGGTTTTGAAGATCCCGCACATGCCACGGGAACAGACGAGAAAGTCATCGCCGTTTTTAGAGCCATACGCGACCAAATCAAAATGGTGCTCGAAGCCTACGTCGCCGGATACCAAGAAACCCACAAATCATGAACATCAACGAATTTAAAAACATATTGGAAGCCCATACGGATAAGAAGATCCACCTCGTGCTGCCCGACGAAAAGAGCATCCCATCGCATTTTCATGTCACGGAGGTAGGTCACGTGCAGAAGAACTTCATCGATTGCGGTGGAACCGAGCGCTCGGTTTCGTCCTGCGTCTTACAGGCTTGGGTGGCAGTTAATGACGAAGATCACTCGTTAGCGGCCGGTAAACTCGCCAAGATTCTCACATTAGCCGCTAAGATTCTGGGAGGAGAGGAACTTCCTGTGGAAGTGGAATTCGAAGCTCCCTATATCTCTCAATTTCCTATCGCTTCAGCTGATATTTCCGATGACGCCATTACGTTCCGGCTAACGACAAAAAACACCGATTGTTTAGCCAAGGAAAAGTGTGGATTGGAGAGTGCGCCGTCTTGCTGCTCCGCCGACGACGATTGCTGCGATTGAAAACGATACCCCTCATTCCGCCCTGGGTGATCGGCGAATTTGTCGGCACGTTTTTGTTGGTCTTTTTCGGCTGCGGAAGTGTCTGTTCGGCGGTGACTTTAGGGGCGCAAGTGGGAGTGTTCCAGGTAGCGATTGTTTGGGGCTTAGGGATTGCCACCGCGATTTATTTGACGAGCTCACTGAGTGGAGCGCACCTGAACCCCGCCGTAACGGTGAGCATGGCGGTTTGGCGAGCTTTCCCGGTCGCCCGCGTTCCAGCCTACGTGCTGTCGCAGGTTACGGGTGCGTTCGTTGCCGCCGCTGTTTTGTACGGGCTCTTCGGAGGGGCAATTTCAGAATTTGAGTCAAGAAACCTCATTGTTCGCGGCCAACCCGGCAGCGAAGCCAGTGCCATGGTGTTCGGCGAGTACTTCCCCAATCCGGGAGGCAAACCGCTTACCGCCGACTGCAGAAGAATCATGGAACCAGCGCGTGCCTTTTTTGCCGAGGTCGTGGGCACAGCTCTACTTCTCCTCGTGATTTTCTGTTGTACGGATCCGAATAACAAAGACCGCCCTCAGATTTTGACTGCCGCCACAATCGGGCTAACGGTGACGCTGCTCATCTCGATTTTAGGTCCGCTAACCATGGCCTGTTTCAATCCTGCCCGAGACTTCGGCCCGCGCCTCTTCTCAAGTCTCGCAGGCTGGGGTTCCGTTCCCTTCACCGCAAACGGATCGGGATGGCTTACCGTTTATATTCTTGCGCCCATGATCGGCGGAATTCTGGGCGGTTGGACTTACCAGCCCTTCCGAATCGGATATTCGGGTTCACCGAACTGACTGCAAATCGACACCAGCGTAAATCCCGAGTACGCTGACCGTGCGTTGAAACCCGCTGCGTGGATGACTGTAGCGTGCGAGGGGATTCCCCTCGCCCTAATCGTTCTCTGGAGCTACGCGCAGCCTCATCCCGATTACACCCCGAAGCAGGGCGAGCGCACCTGAACCCCGCCGTAACGGTGAGCATGGCGGTCTGGCGAGCTTTCCCGGTCGCCCGCGTTCCGGCCTACGTGCTGTCGCAGATGGAAGAAATAGCATTAGTCTAGGCCAGCGTTTGGAGTATGTTATCCTTCCCTGCCCAACATGTCCCCGAAATCTCTCCCTCACCGACCTAAAGACGAATGCGGCGTTTTCGCCGTTTACGGCCACCCAAACGCAGCTGAAATCACCTTCTTCGGGCTCTACGCTCTGCAACATCGCGGCCAGGAAAGCGCCGGTATCGTGGCGGGCGGCGATGGGAAGACGAATAAGTTTCGCAGCCACCACGGCATGGGGCTGGTTTACCAAGTCTTCAACGATCAAGTTCTCTCGAAGCTCTCCGGCACCCGCGCGATCGGTCATGTGCGCTATTCCACGACCGGATCGAGCACCCTGGAAAACGCGCAGCCGATCGTAGCCGATTGTGCGCGAGGCCAGATTGCCGTGGGCCATAATGGCAACCTCGTAAATGCCAATATCCTCCGGGACGAACTGGAAGCACGTGGCGCGATTTTCAAAACCACGGTCGATAGTGAAGTGATCCTGCACCTTCTGGCGCAACCAGTCTCGCGCCTGCACGAGGCGAGCCTGGTCCAAACGCTCACTCGCGTGAATGGGGCGTTCTCGCTTGTCATCCTGAGCGAAAACGAGATCGTCGGCGCGCGCGATAGCCTCGGGTTTCGCCCGCTCTGCCTCGGCACGGTCGATGGTGCGTACCTTCTCTCCAGCGAAACATGTGCGTTCGATATCATTCCCGGTGCGAAGTTCGTCCGCGATATTGAGCCGGGCGAAATCGTTGTCATCAACGAGACCGGCATCAAGTCCTACAAGCCTTTTGTACCGAAACCCAAGCTCGGCTTTTGTATCTTCGAATATGTCTATTTCGCGCGACCCGATAGCACCTTGGAAGGGCTAAACGTCTCCGCAGTTCGCACCAATATGGGCCGCGAACTGGCCCGGCTCCACCCCGTAGACGCGGACATTGTGATCCCGGTGCCCGACTCCGGTAACTACGCCGCGCTGGGGTACAGCGAGGAATCGGGCATTCCCTACGACCACGCGTTTGTTCGGAATCACTACGTCGGACGCACGTTTTTGCAGCCCTCCCAGATGGCTCGAGATTTCTCAGTTAAGGTGAAGTTGAACCTGATCAAAGAACGCGTAGCAGGCAAGCGCGTGGTCGTCGTCGATGACTCGATTGTCCGCGGCACCACGGCTCGCAGTCGCGTGGTCAATCTGCGTGAAGCGGGCGCAAAAGAGGTTCACATCCGCATCAGTTGTCCGCCTCATCGGCACCCGTGCCATTACGGCATCGATTTCCCCGATCCCCGCGACTTGATCGCGAATCAGTTGACCGATGTTGAGATTCGTAAATATCTCCAGGCCGATTCGCTCGGTTACCTGGATGAAGCGAGTTTGGTCCGCGCTACAGGCCGAGATGAATCGCGTTTCTGCCTCGCCTGCTTTAATGGCAAATACCCTATCGCGTACAATCGCGACCTCGATAAAATGGTCTTTGAACGGCGCAATCAACGGGGCGAATCGCTCATGGAAACGATTCCCGTGCCGCTCACTCCAGAAGTGGCCAAAACCAAAATCGAGTAGCTATGGAATTTCGAGAAGAGCCCATCTCACCGGCTCTTGCGTCTCGGGACGAGCGTGCTCTGTTCACGATTCCCGTGCTCGTTTTACGATTCGTTCCGGCCAGCCGTGACGGCGGCTTTCTTGACCCCTATAAAGCGCCGAATTATTTCGATTTAAATCCCCCGATTCCGCTCCATGACAAGCTCGCGGAACTCGATCGAGAGCTTCCTCAGACCCGCTTCTTTTTTGAGGAGGGCACCAAGTACCGGGCCTATCGCAATCCAGCTGCGCCGCCATCGATTACTTACCCAATTGTCGGCATCTACACCATCGACGATTTGCCTCCCGCTTCGAAGCAATTCTTCGCACCGGATCGGAACGGTAAACCGGTACCATTTCCAGACTGGTTTCGCGTGCTGAAAGAGATCGATGCGCGGACGTGGGTGGAAGAACGGGGCGTGCGGCAGATCTGGGTTTGGAGCACGCATTACATGGGCGACGAACCGTCCTTTGATGCAAAGCTGGTTTCGCAGGCGAATTTGCGCAGCTTAACGGAATCGAACATGGCCGGACCGTACGGAAATATCAGCAACAGCTGGCGCTACAAAGACCTGCCGGAGTACCGCCACACCTACACGCTCTATCAGTTCAATATGCTCCGCAGCGTGAACGAAAATGTCCACAACCACATCCACCAAATCGAGGCGCTTTTGAACCATGTTGAGGGACGGGATACAACTCCGCACAGCGCCTGGAGCAAGCTCCTCTTCTGGGGACGATTTGTGGGTGCCGACGCAACGGGTCGCTTGACCTCGCCTCGGCGTTGCGGTTGGTGTCATTACCCGCCAAATGCGTCGAAAGATTACAGCTACAAGGAAATGGAGACGGTTCTCTCTGATCTCGAAGATTGGACGCCCGATGGTTCCGGCCAATTCGCCCCGATCAATGCAAACCGCTGGCAGCGCATTGAAGCGCAATGGCATCTGCTCTGGATGCAATCGTTGCCGGGTCGTGACAATGGCTTGAAAGACGGGCGGCACGCGCTCACGAATTGGTGGCGGTTCATCGGGGATTGGGACGAGGTAAAACGGGCGGGTGCGAGATTGACCGAGTGATCCACGGTTCTTGCGACTTCTTCGGCACCCTGCTAGTCATGGACGGTATGGCCGACACTTTACTTCACGAACGCCTTAAGCTGGGCGAGTTGACTCGGATTGTGGATATCGGCTGTCGCCGCGCGGGCAAAATTCCGGCCTACATGGACGTTGTGAACGGCGGATTTGCGCAGGTTTACGGAATCGATTCAAACCCCGAAGCGTGCGAGGCCTTGCAGCGGGCGGCGGGTCCCAATGAACGCTACGACGTGGGAATCGTCTCGGATGGAACCAAGCGCATTTTGCATCACGGCCAGATTCCGCATCCCATCGTGGTGGTGGATGGAGTGACGGCTCCAGCACCGGGCGGAAATGTGCGCGCCAGTGCGTCTCTTTTTCGACTGAATCCCCGTTTGTTCAAGTGCTTTTCCGGCTTGGGCGAGGGCCTGGCCGAGGACGGCTATGAGGAGGTGCAAACGCTGCGCCTGGACGATGTTCCCGAGACGGCAAAACCCGATCTCTTACGCCTAAATGTACGCGGTGCCGAGCTGGTCGTATTGCATCACGGGCAAAATCGTTTGCAACACGCATTGGCCGTGGAAGTGCAAGTCGCGTTCCTAGAGTTGTATCAAGACCAGCCGCTCTTTTCTGAGGTCTGCCAATTTCTGCAACAGCGCGGGTTTATTCTCCTGAAGTTTCTGGCGCAGGTGCACCCGCGATTCGCAGAAACGGCGGCACAGGCGAAGGATCCGCTCTCTTCCGGAGATCAGCTCGCGTGGGCAGATGCGCTGTTTCTCCGCGACTACCTGCAAGGCGAGGAATTGGCGCCGGAAAAACGCTTGCGACTGGCGGCGATCTTGAACGATTGCTTTGGTTGCCCGGATGTGGCCGAGCACTTGGTTTAGACGACCGGCGTGGCGTGAAAACGATAGGATTACGGTTCAAAACGAAATTTCCGCTTTCGTTTTGTATCGTTTTGT
>CAVURW010000101.1:0-6660 GCA_963743595.1 uncultured Verrucomicrobiae bacterium | reverse complement strand
TTTTTATCTTTCTGCCGTTACTGGTTCCAGTTCAGTATTGCTACCCGCGCGCATGCGATTGTAGCCGCTGGTGGGGATCCATTTGACGCCATCGATTGCCTTAAGCGCTTCCTGGCGAAACGGATCGATCCGGATGAACCATTGTTTCACCGCTCGGAAAACGATCGGCGTTTTGCTGCGCCAACAATGTGGGTAATCGTGCCGGTAATCTTCCACTGCCCAGAGATGATTCGACGCGCGCAGCATCTCCACGATAAGCGGGTTCGCCTTAAAAACGTACTTGCCCACGAGCTCGGGGACGCCGCACTCGTTCGTCAGGCAGCCCTGGTCATTGACGGGCGCCAAGATCGGGAGATCGTGTTCGCGTCCGAGCAGGTAATCGTCTTGGCCATGACCGGGAGCGATGTGCACCAAACCAGTACCGGCGTCGGCGGAAACGAAATCGGCGGTGTAAATCAACCGGGTGCGATTGTCCTTTAAAAATGGATGCGAATAGCCGACCCCAGCGAGCTGAGAGCCCTTCAATATGTCGGTTTTTTGAAACTCGGAACCGGCGGGATTTTTGCCCAAAACGGAATCGGCGAGTGCCGCTGCCACCACCAGCTTTTTGCCGTCACTGGCGCGATTAAGCACCACGTAATCGAGTTCCGCTGAGACGGCGATTGCGAGGTTCGCGGGAAGCGTCCACGGCGTCGTCGTCCAGATCACCACACGCGCATCTTTGAGCGGGCCTTCCTTAGCCAGGAGCGGGAACTCGACGTAGGCGGCCGGATCGACCTTTTCCTTGTACTCGATCTCCGCTTCCGCAAGCGCCGTTTGGCAACCCGTCGACCAATGGACGGGACGGAGCCCTTGGCAAACAAGCCCTTTACCGACGAGTTTTGCAAAGACGCGTAGGGTTTCGGCCTCGTACTTTGGGTCCATGGTGAGGTAGGGATTCTCCCAGTCACCAAACACGCCCATGCGCTGAAATTGCTCGCTTTGGATCGCGATAAAATGGCGGGCCATCTCTTCACATTTGGCGCGGATGGCAAGCGGATCGAGATCGCCAGTGATCGACGCGTCTTTGCCCAGTTCCTTCATGACCTTGAACTCGATGGGCAGGCCGTGACAGTCCCATCCCGGGACGAAAGGCGCGTAGTGATCGACCATGTTATGGAACTTCAGGATCATGTCTTTCAGGACGATGTTCACCGCATGCCCCAGATGCGCGTCACCATTGGCAAACGGCGGGCCGTCGTGAAGAATGAAAGTCGTTTCGCGCCGGTCACTCGCCTCACGACGCGCCTGCATGATCTTGGTGTAGATCTTCTCTTTACGCCAACGCTCGATGAGCGCAGGTTCGCGTTTGGGAAGCTCCGCTCTCATGGGAAAATCGGTTTTGGGCAGGAGCAGGCTGGCTTTGAGTTGGGCGTCGTAATCCATGTCAGTAAAGGCGGTAAGCGCGGTTGATGAGCCTAACGCCGTGGAGGAGGAAGTGAAAGCTTCTATTTGGGGCAGAGTGTCATCGTGCCGCGCACTCAAAACCGGTCTGCTCACGATTAACGGGTAGCCATTGCGCCGCAACGACATAACTAACCGGTCCACTCACACTTTTCATGCCGTTTTTCGAAAAAAGTAGTTGCTGCTTCTCTTACTTAGGCTTACTTACGCTTGCGGGCTTCGCTGTCTGCACCCTTTTGCTTCAACAACACATTATGCTAGCCAAAACTCATTGCGAGGAACGAACTAAGAAACGTTTTCAAAAGAAACTGAAGGCCTATCTCGATAGCGGGATACCTCAGTCCGTTCGGGTGACTCCGTGTCGCAAGGGTGGTGAACCGAAGTTGGGCGATGTGGTCTCCATTCCCGACAGTGATCTCCATCACGTGATGGATAGCGAGGCGATGCTGGCAATAAGCCACGCGATCGAAGACGTGGCCGCTGATTTAAGAAAAGGCGAGCTGATCTCGACCTTCCAAGACTTTAAGAATTTTATCCCTCAAAAAGCACGCTACATGGGTCTGGCTGAAGATCTGGATGCGGTTCGAGTTTGGGGCTCGGGCGATGTACCGAAAAATTGTGGGAAGATCGATTTTGTCATCGCCGATGAAGAGCGGATGAAGCGGTACTGGCTGGTCCTCTTCGATAGCGACGAAAGCCGCGCTGTTTTGCTGTGTAAGCAGGTCAATCGGACGACCAAATTTGCGGACAAGCGCTTTGTTGGTTTCTACAGTTTTAATCCCTACTTGGTTCAGTCAATTCGCTGGCGTTTCAATCTTTTGAGCTGCGGCCTCTCCAAAGTGATCAGCCATTGGGAACGCCACTACTCGTTCCCAGACTTTAAAATGGGTGACCTCGAGAATTACTTGAAGTCAGGTAAGAATGGCTCGGACTCCGAACCAGCGAAAAATTGAAGACAGCTTTTGGCTTTCGACGCGATTAAGTCACCGTGGCCAGGCATTATGTTGTTATTGGCGGGGGCATTATTGGGCTTGCGACGGCGTACCAACTGCTGAAAAAGAGCCCTGGGCTCCAGGTGACACTTCTTGAAAAAGAGGCCGGCCCGGGCCGACACCAATCTTCACATAACAGCGGGGTTTTACACTCCGGGCTCTACTACAAACCGGGCTCGGCCAAAGCGCTTTTGGCCGTTTCTGGCATTCGGGAGATGATTCGTTTTTGCCAGGAACATGCGATCCCACACGAGATCTGCGGCAAGCTGGTGGTGGCGACGAATGAGGCGGAAATGGTGCGGCTGAAAAACCTGGAAGAACGCGGAATCGCCAATGGGCTTTCCGGCCTGAAAATGTTGAGTCGCGAGCAGATGCTGGAGATCGAGCCCCACGTCGGCGGCATCGCGGCCCTGCGCGTCCCGGAAGAGGGAATTGTCGATTACGGGGCTGTCTGTACGCAACTCGTGCGTGAGATCGAAACACGAGGCGGTAGGCTCCAGTTCAAATCGCCGATGAAATCGGCCACGCAACAGGGAAACCGATGGCGCATCGAAACAGCTGAAGGAGCGGTCGAAGCCGATCTCGCGATCAATTGTGCGGGGCTTCATTCCGATCGCGTGGCGCGAGCTTCCGGTCTGCCGGTCAACGACCAAATCATCCCGTTTCGCGGTGAGTATTATAAGATTAAGCCGGAGCGGCAGTCGCTCGTGAAACACCTCATCTACCCGGTGCCCGACCCCACCTTTCCGTTCCTAGGGGTTCACTTCAGCCGACTCGTCGGGGGCGGGGTGGAAGCGGGCCCAAACGCGGTTTTAGCCTTTGCTCGCGAAGGCTACAGCAAGTGGCAACTCAACCCGATTGACCTCGCGCAAGCACTGCTCTTTCCGGGCTTGCGCCGATTCATGAACAAAAACCGGGCCATGTGTTGGCAGGAGTTCCGACAATCACTCAGCCGCGCCGCTTTTTGCGGGGCCTTACAGAAGCTTGTACCTGATTTACGCAGCAGCGATCTCACTCCCGGCGGCGCTGGCGTGCGCGCACAAGCGATGACGCCGAGCGGTGAGCTGGTTCAAGATTTTCTCATCCACCAAAGCCCCGGTTTTCTGCACGTACTCAACGCCCCCTCACCTGGAGCCACTGCCTCACTTGCAATCGGCTCTGAGATCGTTCGGCGCGCGGAGCTGACGACGTAGTACTGAATTCACTGCAAGCGAATCGAAGGGATACTGAAGAGCATCTACGCCAGACTAATAGTTTAGACCGCTAAATATTTTACTTAAAAAATCGCGTTTTTGTGCGATACTATACGTATCAATCGCATTCTCTGGCTCAGCGACCTCCATTTCGATTTCCTCGTTCGCGTTGAAATCGAGGTCTTTCTTGCGTCTTTGCCGATCACTTCGGCGAGTGCCCTCTTGATCACGGGTGATATTTCAAATGCGGAGATGCTTGGTGACCATCTCACCCTACTGGCACAATCGACCCAGCTGCCGATCTATTTTGTCCTTGGGAATCACGACTTTTACGGAAGCAATTTCGCGTGGCTGGATGGGCAGGTTGCCGACCTAGGACGTCAGTTTCCTCAGCTGGTTCATTTGCAGGGACAAAGCCCGATCCCTCTGACTCCACAAACCTGCCTCATTGGTCATCGCGGCTGGGCAGATGGGCGGGCCGGTGCTGGCGGAAACACCCTTCTGCGCCTGAACGATCACGATCTGATCGCAGATCTCTCCTCCCTCGATTCACGTACGCTGTTTGCGAAGCTGGCGCAGTTGGGCATCGACTCCGTAAATGCGCTCCGCGATCCGATTCAGCAGGCGGTCGCAGCGTTCGATCGTATTCTCATTGCCACGCACGTCCCCCCGTTTGTCGAGGCGAGCCTCTACAATAACCGACCCTCCGAGCACGCCTACTCACCGCATTTCGTGAATTTCGCGCTGGGCGAGTATCTTCTTTCAATAGCAGACGCTAACTCGGCGAAGACGTTCCAAGTCTACTGTGGGCACTCGCATCATCAGGCGCGTTTTCAGGCGCGTCCGAACCTCGTTGTCCACGTCGCTCACGCCAAGTACCGCGAACCCGGTTTCAGCGTGATCGAAGCGTTCTAACCCTACTCGGATTTTTTGTGGGTGGGCGGAGCGGAGCTGGTTGGCGATTGAGTGGGCTGAGCGACAGCAACCGGCGTCGATTGATTCGAGGGGTTTACTTGAGCCGTAGCTGAGTTTGAATTCAACAACTTCACGTAATCGCTCATGATCGAGACAGTCTCTTCCATTTGAGGATCGAACGTGGGGTCTGAATTGGGATCAGCCGCTTCCGTCTCATCGTCTTCCGAGAAGAAATGTTTCTTTTCTGGAGGTCCCGGCGGCTGGTCATGATCAATCTCCTCGAGCGTCCACTCGAGGACATTATCCTGCTCAGACTTCCGCGCCTTCAAGTCAGCCGATTCCTTCGCCCACAAGGCGCGGAGGTCATTTTGCTCCTTCAGCCGTTCATCGATATTCAAAGTACGGGCCGTCTCGTTTAGCCGCATCTTGTAGTAATCGACGTCGTTTTTCAGGTAGTCGAAATCAGCCGACTTCGCCACGCGCAACACCGAATTCTTCTTCAACTCATCCACATAGGGGATGACTTGGTTGTAGTTGGTGAAGTGCATCGGCTCGATCGTGTCGTATTGCAGGCAATAGGGCAGCTCAGTCTCTCCGAGTGGAAAGGCATCCAATCGCGAGGGCAAAATGATGTCGGGAATAACGCCCTTTTGTTGGGTCGATCCGCCGGCCACACGGTAGAACTTTTGCACCGTCAGCTTTAACTTACCGGGGTCACCCGTAAAGCCGAGCGGACGCATCAGGTTCAGATTCACGATCGTCTGAACCGTTCCCTTCCCATGTGTGCTTTTGTCACCCACAACCAAGGCGCGACCGTAATCTTGAAGCGCACCTGCAACGATTTCGGAGGCCGACGCGCTGTAGCGATTCACCATCACGATGAGCGGACCGCTCCAAACTTCCGGCCCTTCTGTGTAGAGAGCGTCCACGCTGTTGCTGGAATCGCGTACCTGCACTACTGGCTCGTGGTGTGTGAACAGCCCCGTTAACCGCAGCGCCTGCTCGAGCAAACCGCCGCCATCCGTACGTAGATCGAGGATGACCCCATCGATCTTGTACTTTTCTTGCATGTTTTCCAGGAGCTTCTTCACGTGATCGCCCGTATCGGAGTAGAAACCGGGGAGCTTGACCACACCCACGCGGAAGATGGAGCCATCAGCTTGTTTATGTTCGATGATATCGGCCTTGGCTTCTTGATCTTTCAAGACAACCTTATCGCGCTTAATCAAAATCTCTTTACGAACACTCGTATTGGCACCGGCGGGAACCACCACCAGCTTCACGATTGAACCCTTTTTTCCGCGAATTAACGTCACCACTTTGTTTATCGGCATGTTCGTCGTATCGACCGTCTCACCAGAAGGTCCCTGACCCACTGCGACGATGCGGTCACCGCCTTGTAACCGCTTATCCTGATCTGCCGGGCCACCCGGAACGACCTCTTCCACCGTCGGGTAGCCATCGATTGAATTCAGCTGTGCGCCGATTCCCACGATGAACAAATCCAGCGTCACCTGCTGAAATTCCTTTGCAGCCTCTGGTGGGAAGTAATCGGTGTGGGGATCGTACGAATGGCACAGCGCATCCAGGTAGTCATGCACCGTATCGGTTTCTTCATGATCTTCAACATTGTTCGTGAGCAAGGAATCGTAAGAACGATCCAGCTTATCGATCGTCTCTTGCGGAACCGTCAAATCCGCGTCGGTTAAATCGGCCTTACTCTTTCGAACACGATCCAGAATTGTTTGGAGCAAATCTTCCTTCACATGCCCGCGCCAGAAGGTCTCAAACTCCGCCTTATCCTTGAACCAGTTGCTCTTTTCGGAGTGAATGGGGTAGCTGTCGTTTTCCCGGAAATTAAACTTCTCTTTCAATGTGCTCTTGGCGAGTGAGGTCGCTTCCTTCAAGCGATCCAGGAACCGTTTTCGAATATCGAACGCGGGGCTCACGGCAGCTGAATCGTCATCACCCTGGATCAAGAGACCGCACAAGTTATTTCCGTCACCGGGGCTTGCGTACTTCGCTTGGAATTCATCGATGTCACTTTGTAAGAAGAAGAAGTGTAGGGAATCGAGCGATTGCACATAGTTCTTCAGCCAACGCTTGGAAATCTCCAG
>CAVURW010000100.1:0-26450 GCA_963743595.1 uncultured Verrucomicrobiae bacterium | reverse complement strand
TTGCGCGAGGGCTTTGCCCTTCGCTTACCCAGGGCTCAGTTATTACGGCCCCGTTCGGGGCCAAAGACATGGGGACCTTTCGAATACTTGTCTTGTGGCTATTGAGCTTTATTGAAAATTAACGGCTTGGAATCGACCGTAATCTTCTGTTCGGTTTTTCTGTTGTAGAGAATCACTTCGCAAAAAACGGGGTACTTGTCGAAAAGAGTCCGAGTATCCTTCGTTATATGAAATAGATCGCCTGGGCTTGGAAGCCCATCGAGATCGCGGACACAAGGCACTTCCTCGTCGTACCACACAGGATTCGAGTGGTCCAATGGAATGGGTACCTTTATCCCCTTTTCATTAAGATAAAAAAGTCTCATCGAATGGGTGATGAACGTGTACGGAAAGCCGGTCTTTGCGGTAAATTTTACATCAGCATCAGCTAAGGAGGCGGAAAACACGATTTGCGATTGAACGACTTTTTCAAGGTCATCTGCATTTAGTGGCTCGGTTCCCAGTATGAGGATGAGGCTTAGGAGGATTCGATATGTAGTCTAACTCAGAAAAATGAGCGTTATCGTGGATAAAATGATGAGGAAGACGGCGAAATCGAGTAGCGGTCGGTGCCAGAACCAGCGGTGAATTTCAATTCTATCAAACCAAAGACGCACCGGGACGAAGACGATAAATGCTCCGATGAGATACGCCACGATTGGCGCTACATAGACTCCGAGAATATCGACTTCTTTGATCATGCGGATTACCGCGTCTAACCATCCGTTAAAAAGCGTGGGTGCTCGATAAAAAACGATTCCATTTCCTGGACGATTCCCAACAACCGCGACCACGCACACCGCCTTTCATCGTCGTCCGGCGGGTTCGTGACGTGGAGAGCGGCGATAACGGCTTGAATTGTAAAGAGCGTGGAATCGGGGTTGCTCTCCACTTCAGAGAAGGAGTTTAAGACTGTGTGCGCCAGCAGGGAGGCACCGTTTGCGAGCTTGCCGCCCTCAATCAGTTGGCGCAGCCGGAGCACTTCGTTACCGAGGTTGAGCGCACCCAGCCCACCTTCATACCACTCATCGGTGGGAGTTGCGGAGGGGTTACTGCGGTCGTAAAGCCTGTGGACGCGATCGAACATGCGGGTTTGCCAAGCCCACTGGGGAAATGCGGGCACGCGCTGGGCAATGTTTCGCAGTCCGCGCCGAATCCGCCAAACAACATAACGCCGGGCCGCCTGCGGATTTGGTGGCATTAAGAGCCTGTAGATCACCACGCCCAGTGCCACGCCGCTGAGACTGGCCAGCGCGTTGTTAAAATACCAAGGCGCATTGTAACTCATCTGATTGAGCGGTTGAGAAAGGATCAGCGAGTAGGAGCAGTAAGCCGTGGCAAAGCCAGCCGTGGAGGCGTTTGTCATGAACATCGCCCCAGGAATGAGAAACAGGGCCAACACCAACGCAAATAGCGGGAAGCCATCGACCTTTTGGAGTAGGTAAAAGTTTAAGACGACGCCGGCTAACGCGGCGAGAAGCACGCCCTGAAAATAGACGAAGTTTCGGACATCGGGTCGTGGAGCGGTCGAAAAGAGACTACACACCATCGTGATTCTCAACAGCATCGTAGAACCATTCGGCCACGCGCTCTCGATCCAAATAGCGCCGGCTAAACTCACCGCTAAAAACGCGCGCATCCCATTGATATAGGCGGCCCGACTGTCGCGGTGAAAATCGAGCCGTAAGTTCGGCGTGTATCTCCAGCCGCCCTGTATTCCACGCCAATCGGCAAGTGCACCCTCAAAGTTTTGAAGCATTTCGTCCATGCGATCCAGCACGATTCGGGAGGAGACGAGCTGCGGAAGATTTGCGTCCGCCTGCGTGGAGTTCAGAAGGCGGGAGCGCAGTTCTTGAAGGGTCGCGGCCAATTCATCCCATTGCTCGAGGTCGAGCTGCCCCGGCGCGTTTTCGAGAAAGCGCATTACGTCGTCATACAAGACGATGGTCTGTTTGTTTTGAATCGCGCCGTTTCGAATGAGGTGATCTTCTAGAGAACGCTTCGCTGCGATCACGCCGAAGAGGTGGGCCAGGAAACTGCGCGCCAGATCGGCATGAATGCGAAATTTAGCCGATTCCGCGCTGGCGAAATCGATCTCTCGATCCAACGCAATGAGACTGGCGATGAGCGGTCGGCCCAACCCGAGGCGATATGTAAACGCACCTGCGGTGGGAAATGCGGCACGCAATGCGGCGACGCGAATGGCTTTACGCATCTCCACAATGACCTTGTCCCGGGCTTTATGCTGAGTGAAGAGAGACGCCGCGAGCGTGGAGCAAGCGATGCCGATGAGGGTGGCGGCACCACGCGCCATTGCGATGTGAAAAGCCTGATTTGGATTCGCATAGGAATCGAGCGAAACCAGTGCTGTGGTGTAACCGGCCATCACCGCACCGTAATCGCGAAAATTACGCAAGAGATTCGCAGCCACGGTGCAGGAACCGATCCACAGCGCTAGGACAAGCACGAACAACTCCGGTGTTTGAGAAAAAAGGGCGATCATTGCCAGCCCGACTCCGATGCCAACGACCGTGCCGAGAACTCGGAAAAAGCTGCGGGAGAAAGCCATTCCCATGGTCGGTTGCGCGACCAACCAGACCGTGGATCCAGCCCAAAACGGCTCGTCGAGTTCGAAAAGAAACGCCAGATAGAGCGCAACGACGCAGGCGAGCCAGTTTCGCACCGCAAATCCGAAAGCCGGACGCCACGTTTCCGGCAGGAATTCCAATTGATAGAGAGCTACGAACTCGCCCCAAACAAAATGGGCGGTCGCTTGCAGAGCCGTGCTGGCGGCAGGCTCACACGGGGCGCTCGTTTCCTCGGCTGCCTTAGCTCCCAAGTTCCGTCTCCTTTGCACGCCGCGCTTCCAGTCGTTTCATAAGGCGCTCCACAGCGTGCGGGGCGTCGCGGAAATTGGGGAATTTCGCCAGCCATCGGTAAATGTCTTCGGCGGATTTTCCGTCCAAGAGGGGCGGTTGCGCGGCGACGCGATCCAGGGCAGCAACGACCGTTTGCGCGATGTTTTGCGTCATCAGCTCGGCGGCCTTTAAGCTAAGAGCAGGGGTGCACGCATCGGCCCACGGTTTGGGGCGAAGACTCGCTAGCTCTTTCTGGTAAACGGCCATCGCATCGAGCACTACCACCTCGGTTCGAGGAAAGAAACTGGTCATGAGGTTCCAGGGATCGCCCGGCCCTTCTTGATCGCCACCTTTACGGAAATCGGTGCGAAGCAGAACGGAGGGAATATCGGCCACTTTATTGAACAGAAACTCGACGACGGTCCCGGAATCGAGATCGGTGCCGTCGTAATGAAACAGCCCCATATCGCAATCGAGACAGGCGTAGAGGTCCATATCGCGAATATCGTGGGGATGCTCACCCGCCTGCGGTAGGCTCTGGGGGAGAACCGGCAGGAACCGACCCTCAGAGAGGCGTTCGATTTCCAGTGCCAGGGCGGCATTGCCCAGCAGGTGCTTGGCGCTAAAGAGTTCTCCGGCGAAGTAAAAGGTGCGAGGGTGGGAGCTCATGTGATGAGCCAAGATCAGATCGAGGGGCGAAGCAATCCGAATCGCGATCCATAAACAGGAGTAAATGATTATGCCTGCGCTTCCCTGATACAATTTTCTTTAGTGCTACCTAACTTTGAGTATTTTGACAGGATGGGTTGGAATTCCTTGGGCCTTCGCCTTCGGGGCATGTGTATCTGCGTCGCAGTGACGGCGGAGGTCGGTTGCACGCCCTCTGTGAAAGTGTTAACGCCGGACCCATTGAAGGTCGATATGACGGTGCGGCTCGATATCTACCAGCAGCAAGCACCGCAAAATAAGTCGGAGGAGTTGAGTATCGAGGTGGCGGCGCATCGTCGGCAAAGATTACCTGACATCAACCAGCTCAAGTCTGATAAGATTGCTGGTGAGAATAACATCGGCTACCTGGAGCTCGTCACTCCGGAGCCGACTGATCCCGCTGTGCTGGATCGGGCTAGAAAATTAGTCGACGCCGAGAACTCAGACCGTGCACTCCTCTACGCAAATAAGGCCGCATCAACGAACGACACCATTGAAAAAGTAGAAGTGGATTATGCAGATATTTGGCGAAATCGCGCACTACCTGGTCAGTGGATTCAGGACAAAGAAGGCAAGTGGAAACAAAAGTAACCGCGCCCCGCTCTGAGCCCAAGCATGTAAGACTCAACATGAATCAGGCACGACTACCGGTACATCGACTTTTTTCGCGAAGGCGCGCCATCGCCTGGATCATCCTGTGGAGCTCGATTCTCATCGTGTTCGTGGGCAGTGCGGCGCGGTTTTCTGAGGAAGTGCATGGAACGTTAACCGGCACGATTCGCGGAAGCTCCGAGATCGTCCGCTCTGTGCTCGTAGATCATTTTACCACGGCTTTAGCGTTTCCGACTGCCGTGGTGTGGGATGGAAGCGACCGGCCAACCGAAGAGACCGACGCGAAATGGCAGGAGATTCAAGAGAAGCTCCGTTCGTACGAAGGCGTCTCCCAGATCACGGATTGCAACGATCTTGTCGAACATAAATCGGAGCCAGGCTGGCACGCTGCTTTCATCGCACTGAATGCCCAGAATTATGCCGAGGCCGAGAAGCGTATTGAGCCGATTCGCGCGGTTTTAGATGGAATTGAGTTTCACGGAGCTCACCGACCCTACGTCACCGGCGGGCCGGCCGTGTTTATCGACTTGAACCTGGCCTCGACGAACGCGCTGCGGCAGGCGGAATGGATCGCGTTGCCGATCACGCTGTTCATTTTGCTAATTGTATTCCGCTCGGCAGTGGCCGCCGTCCTGCCGATCATGGTCGCCTCACTCGGAGTCATATTGACGCTCGGTATCCTGCGAAAATTAACGCACTTGATGACGATGACGTTCTTTGTGCCGAATCTTGTCACGATGCTCGGCCTCGGCGTGGGAATCGATTATTGCCTGATTTATTTGGCCCGATATCGGAGGGAGCGGGCAATCACGACAACCCAAGAAGCAATACGAATTACCGCTGCTACCGCCGGGCGAACCGTTCTGGCCTCCGCTGTTCTGGTGATGAGTGGATTTTTCTCGCTACTCCTCATTCCTATGGAGTGCTTCACCTCCATCGCACTTGCGGGCGTTTTTGTCGTTGCCAGCGTCGCGGCGGCCACGCTCTCGCTTTTGCCCGCGATCTTGCTGCTGCTGGGCCGCCGTCTGGAATGGGGGCGAGTTCGGTTGATCACGTGCGAAGATAAGTTGGGGGACCTCGCCACGTGGTGGAGTAAGTTCGTGATTCGTCGACCCTGGATCTGTTTTATCTCCGGCTTGGTTCTACTCGATTTAATGGCCTTGCCGGTCCTAAAACTGGAGGTGGGTGCTATTAAAGTGACGAATCTTCCCGGCCAAATGGAGGCGAGGATGGGGTACGAGAGTCTGAATGCACATTTCGGCACCGGTTGGCTGATGCCGACCGTTATTTTTGCGAAGCATACGAGTGATCAGTGGATGGGCGTGGGTGAGCTGAACAACGAAAAGACTCTCATCGATAAGCTGAAAAATCTTCAAGACACCCTCGATGTGATCTCCGTGGAGGAAGCCGTGGGCACGCGCCACCAGCAACAGCAGCGAATGGGATTTCTTACCAATAACAAAGATGCCACCGAGGAGCTTATTTTGGTTTTATGTCGAATCGATCCTGAAAGCATCGCCGCACGAAAATGGCTCGATAAGGTACAATCCATATTGATGGAAGAGCAGACACTGCATCCGGAGGGCACAAAGTATTACCTGGGCGGCTTGCCGTCGCTGACTCTGGAGACCGACCGCGTGATCTTACGGTCCTTGCCCTTTGTGGTCGCCGCGACGCTCTTAACCACGTTTGTCCTCCTGGTGATTTTCATGCGCTCCATCTTCGTGCCGCTGAAAGCGATCGCGCTGAATCTCCTCTGCGTGCTCGCCTCCTACGGTTTTCTCGTTTTCTGTTATCAAACGCACCTCGGCCATTGGATCACGCAGATCCCAAATGCCGGCGGAATCAATAGCTTTGTCCTGGTGATTTGCTTCTGCGCCTTATTCGGTCTCTCGATGGATTATGAGGTCTTCATTTTAGCATCGGTTCGTGAGATTTGGCTCGATAGCCACGATATCTACATTGCGATTCAGGTGGGGTTGAAACAAACCTCGGGAATCATCACGTCAGCCGCTCTGATCATGATCTCGGTGTTCATGAGCTTTGCGTTCGCCGGAATTGTGGAGACGCAGCAGCTCGGACTGGGGCTGAGTTTAGCCGTCTTTTTAGATGCGACGGTGATACGATTACTGTGCGTGCCCAGTGCCATGGTGCTCATGGGGCGGTGGAATTTCTGGTGGCCACGCTTCTCGAAAGCCAATCGGCGTCGTTCGTAATCAGTGCCAAGTGGTTCGAATCGGGCATGATCCAATCGGGTAAGCACCGCTGTGAGAATCAAAATATAGACGATTCCGAGTTCATTAATGTCGCGATGAATCGTTCCCTTTTTAGGGACGTTGGGATGTCTCAAGCGCGATTCGATGATGTCTGGAGTGTTTATGAGGAGTGCGATTTTCAGGTTCGCAGAACTTGGTGAAAATAATCCAACCCCTAGAATTTATGGGTGTGATATCGATCCACCTAAAAGAGGGCCTAAAATAGTACTGGAGTAGTGAACACTAGTTGATTTCTAGCGTCGGATTTGCTAGTTTGTCTCTCTGTAAACCCCTGATTATCAATTAGATCACAAGACCGCGCTGCCTTTGGAGCATTCCGTGTCATGACCTGTCACAGCTAAACCTTTCTGGCGTGGTGTCAGTTCCTGATTTTCATAACACTAATCCGCGTATTGAGTTCCAATCATGACCAAAACGGCCGCCTTTAGGGGAGAGGACAATGTGGGCCATGCTTTGACAACTTTGGCCAGATCGGGACACCTCAAATCTTGTGTGCCTATTTGTGTGCTTCCCAACGTAAGTGCTTGTGGTTGCAATGCGTTGATTTCGGGCGTAGACCGACCGAAGGCGGGCTGGAGACGCGTCTCCGCAGCTATAGAGTTTCGGCAAATCAATCCGGCTCGAACAAAGGTTCGCCATCAAACAATTTGACGCGAGCTTACAGCCCGCAAACGCTCTTTTGACGATACCCAGGCGTGCGTCGCTACGCTCCTTGGACTGGGCTACATTAAAGCCGACGCTTCGGGCCTAGAGACAAAAGGCATTTTGAAGGCGAAAGGCGCCATTGGGTCTAGCGTCACACTGGACTGTACGAAAGAGGTGCCCTCCTGCGATACTCTTTGTAGGAACCCAGCGCCGTGCGTTTTTCTCGCCTTCTCACACTTCTACGCAACCCCTACATTCGCGGGGCGCTCCGGCTCTTTTTCTTTTTCATCACCGCCTCACTCGCTCTTCTGGAAGCCATTCCCGGCCCCGATCTCCTGGGCACAACACCGTTTTCGCCCGCCTACACAGATCGTCAGAACCAACTCCTCCGGCTCGGTCTTGCCTCGGACGATCGCTTCCGAATCTTTGTCCCGCTCGAGAAGATCTCGCCAGTCATGGTCGAGATGACGCTGGTCCATGAAGACCGCCACTTCCTCCAACACTTCGGCGTGAACCCCGTTGCTCTCAGCAAAGCCACCTGGTACGCCGCTTCCGGGCTGGGCCCGCATATCGGTGCTTCGACGATCACCATGCAGCTGGTTCGACTCCATTACGGGCTCAATACGAAGACGATTCCCGGTAAAATCGCGCAGATCCTCGTGGCGCTACACATGGAAATCCATTGCTCCAAGCGAGAGATCTTGCAGGCGTACCTGAATCTCGCGCCGTACGGTCGCAATATCGAGGGCGTGGGAGCAGCCTCGCGCATCTATTTCCACACATCTCCCGCCGACCTGACCGCCGATCAAGCCATCACGCTCGCCGTAATTCCACAGAGCCCCGCACGCCGCGCGCCTGGGCATCATTCCCCGAGCCACCCGGTCAATGAAGCGCTGAACCGCGCCCGCCAAGTTTTGCTCTCCCAATGGATGATCATGCACCCGGAAGATGAGCGACTGCCCGGAATCGTGGCCATGCCGATCACCATCCATCCGACCGCTGACTTGCCGTTCCGCGTGCCGCACCTCATCGATCAGCTCATTCAGGAGACGGATCGTCCGGCGGAGGAGACGCGGCTTGCGATTGATAGGCCGACGCAAAATCTCGTCGAGCGCGTGCTCCACACATTCATTCAGCAGAAGGCCGAAAAGGGTGTGAAAAACGCCTGCGTACTCTTGGTCGATTATCACACCATGGAAGTCCGCGCGGCGGTCGGTTCGGCAAATTACAAAGATAAAGCGATTCAAGGTCAGGTGAATGGGCTGCACATGCTCCGCTCGCCCGGCTCCGCGCTGAAGCCGTTTATCTACGCCCTGGCGCTGGATCAGGGGCTCATTCATCCCAACTCGCTGCTGAAGGACGAACCGGTGAGCTTTAATGGATACGACCCGGAGAATTTCGATCGCGGGTTCATGGGGCCGATCTCGGCGACAAAGGCACTGGTTGAGAGCCGAAACGTGCCCGCTGTCGAATTAGAATCGCGGCTCGCTCCCGGTAAGAATCTCTACGCACTTCTGCGCACCACCGGCCTGCCGGGTCTGGGGCCGGAGAAGCATTACGGACTCACCATCGCGCTGGGCAGTGCAGAAATCTCCCCGGTACACGTGGCCCAGCTCTATGCGTCGCTCGCTAACGGCGGGCTCTACCAGCCGCTCCGGTACACGGCGGATCCCCCGCCCGCCAGCGCGTTTGTGGCGAGTCAACCGATCCGGCTCTTCTCTCCAGAGGCGAGCTACCTCATCCTAGACATGCTCTCCACCGCACATCGGCCCGGTGCGACCGACGCCTCCGGCATGATCACACACGATGGCCCGGTCGCATGGAAAACCGGCACCTCGTTCTCCTTTCGCGATGCCTGGACCGCAGCCATTTTTGATCATTATGTCATGGTCGTTTGGGTCGGGAATTTCGATGGCACGCCCAACCCGATGTTCGTAGGTCGTGCCTCCGCCGCGCCGCTGGCGTTTTCAATCATCGACGCCCTTCGCGCCACCAAGCCGATCACCGATCCCCAAAGCACGTGTTTCACGCCCGCGCCCACCCTGAAGATCCGTAAGGTCCGGCTGTGCGCCGATTCCGGTGCTCTGGCGACAAACGCCTGCATTCACACCACCATGGGCTGGTTCATTCCAGGCGTTTCGCCGATCACACCGTGCGACGTTCATCGTCGCGTGTGGATCGATAATAAGACGGGGAAGCGTTGGCCGAATTTTCCGCCCGATACGACTTCGGCGCACCAGGTGGTGGAGGAATTTTGGCCCTCGGATCTCTCGCGGCTCTTCACGCTGGCGGGCATTTCGCACGCGCCACCTGCACCGCTGATCGAGAGCTACGCGAGCCAGCAATCGCACGCCACCGCCTCTGCGCATGGCCCGCGCATTCTGAAGCCCTCGGCGGGACTGACCTACCACATTCGCTTGAGTGATCCGGATGCAGAGGTGATCAATTTGCAGGCCAGTGCGGAATCGAGCAGCGAAACGATTCACTGGTTCGTCGATGCCGCCTGTGTGGGGATCTCTGCCGGATCGACGCCGCTGGCATGGTCGCCGCACTCGGGCACGCACACCATCCGCGCCGTGGATGACAAGGGCCGAGCCGATTCGCGCACCGTGACGGTAACGATGGTGAAGTGATTACGTACTTTGATTGGCACGATTCACTTGGTTTTGTCGGGTTCTGGCTAGGTTATGCGAATGAATACGCGCGAGCTTGTTCTGTCGATTCCACATTCTGGTGATCAGACATCGATCCCAGCCGGGATCACTAAAGTCCCATTGCAATCGTTTGAAGTAATCTCTGCGGGTCTGATGAATGCTGCGGCTCACGTGCGCCCAAGTTCGTTTAGAAATTCCGTGGGGTCAAATCCTAAACCGCTGCCGTCACGGCACCAGCAGATCGGACTTATCACGTACCAAGCGCAGGGCACGCACCACTCCCCTCACCTTCACCAGTTCGTGCGTGCGCAGGAGGTGATTTCCTCCTAAGGCGGCCAGCACTGCAAAGTAGGGCTCAGCGGCGCGCACTTCGTCCTCAAAACATTCAAAGGCATGCGGCAAAGCTTGGCAAATCGGCCAACCGAGTTTCGCTAGGCGAAAGCTATTTAGAAAGACGCGCATCTGATGGCGGATACGCTCTCCACTGTCCTGCAGATTCCGGTAATAGAAGCCGAGCCCCGGATCAATCCAGAGGCGGGTGACGCCCGCTTGGGTCGCCGCCTCCACCTCGCGGGCGAAGTATTCGTAGAGAGCGCCGATGGGATCGCGACCCAGCTCCAGATCACTCACCTCTCGCACGTTCGCGCCTTGTACGAAGCAGAGAATCAGCCCGGCCTCAAACGCCGCCACCTGCTCATAAATTCGTGTGCGGTCGGTGGTGCCGGTCATGTTCAAAACGCGCGCGCCCGCCTTCAGGCAAGCCTCGGTTACGGTCGCGCGGTAGGTCTCCACGGAAACCATCACACCCGCTTCCGCCAATGCCGATACGACAGGCAAGAGCGCGCTCTTTTGCACGACTTCATCAACGCGCGCCGCATGCGCCAAGCTCGATTCCGCCCCGATATCGACCAGAGCAGCTCCTTGCGCCGCCAGAACTTTCCCGCGTTCTATCGCAGCATCGGCGTTTAGCACGACGCTCTCTCGATACCACGAGTCAGCGGACAAATTCACCACGCCCATCAAACGGGGACCGTCGTTTGCCGGATCGAAAACCCGATTGCCGATTGTGAATTTGGCTACTTGCGGCATCGCGCCGGTCGTTCCGTAAGTCCCAAATAATTCGTGCAACAAAGAGAGGTCGAGCATCGCGTGAAGATAGCGCAGGCGCGTGGAGGCTGCATCCTGCATTTTAGTACAGCTAAAGTCTGCCCCAGTGGCCTGAAGCCAGCGTGACGCTGGACCCAGGCAACGTGACGTTGCATCCAACCAGCGTGACGCTGGACCCAGTAGCGCCTTTCGATTTCACAATGCCTCCTGGTCTTTAGGCCCGAAGGGACGGGCTCATGTTAAGCCTACGTCGAAGACCGTCTGGTAAGACGGTCGAGGGCCTGGGTCTCGTCGCAATGTGGTTGCGGGCTGAAAGCTCGCGTCAAAATGTTTGATGGCGAACATTTTTTCTATCGTAAAACATGATTGATTTGCGGAAACTTCTGTATGGTCGCCCTCGGAATACGCGGACTTTCAGCCCGCTTCGATTGCGCATATAACCTGGGCCTTCGCCGGCGACGAACGGTGTCGATCCTCCGAGCCGAGCGGATGGCTCGCAGGGTAGCACGAGTGGTCTCCAGTAGCAGGCCAGTGCAGTTGCGCTGGCACCGCAAACCTCTTTCGCATTTCATTCTTTATTCAACCCCGCGCCTGCCCGAGACTAACCCACCATATGTTACTTAATCCGATGCGGTGTCTAGTGTTCGCGGCATCGTTCGTCTTCCTCGGCACGTTTTGCGGAATCGCCGAAGAAGGGGAATCGCTGGAGCACGCATTTTTAGTGCCTTCAACGCCCGCCAAGCCCGCAGTATGGTGGTTCTGGGGCGAATCGGTCACCACCGATCACGGGATCACCCAGGATTTGGAGGCGCTGAAGCGCGTTGGCTTCGGCGGCGTGGTTATTTACGAACAGGTTTTTGCGGATGCCCCTGATGCTCTCCAAAGCCTTTCACCGGAATGGCTGGCTCGGGTGCGGTTTGCCGCTGCCGAATGCGCCAGGCTACACATGACGCTGGAGGTCAACTCGAGCAGCGGCTACGTCGCCGGCGGCCCATGGATCACTCCGGCACTCGGCATGCAGCGACTGGTCTCGTGCGAGTTGCAGGTCGAAGGAGGACAGAAGTTTTCAGGTGTTCTGCCGCAGCCTCCGACCAAGCTCGGTTTTTACCAGGACGTCGCGGTGCTTGCATTTCCGTCTCGGGCTGGCGACGAACCACACGAAGCGCCGCCGGTGTTGACGAGCACGCCGGAGGTGCATGATCTGCCGCACATCTTTGATCAACCAGCGCGTGGTGGGGTGGCCATTGCTCCGGGACCAGCAGGCCAACCGGTGCTGATCCAGATGGATTATGGTCATCCGTTCACGGCCCGCAGCTTGAGTTACTCGGTCCTTCCTATCTCCAAGGCCCCGGTCATCGTCACGCAGCAACCCGGAAACTGGAGCGACAACCCCTTTGAGCCGGGGAGAGGTCCAATTCCTCCCATCGGCGAGTTGGAATCCAGCAACGACGGGACGCAGTGGCAGCGGGTCTGCACAGTGCCGGGCCGCGGCTATCGGCAGGATGGTTGGATTTTGCAAACCACAGCGTTCCCTGCTGCCACCGCTCGCTTTTTTCGACTCAATCTCCACGGATGGGACGGAGTCGAAAAAGGTAAAAGTCTCCAGCTGGGAGATGTCCGGCTGAACAGCGAAGCGTTGATCGACCAGTGGGAGGAAAAATCAGCGAACGTGGAAGATTTTCCAGATCCCGACCGAACTCCGCCCTACAAGGGTGACGAGGTCATCGACCCCGATAAAATAGTCGACCTGAGCGGCCATCTGGACGCCGATGGACGGCTGACTTGGGACGTTCCGCCGGGGCGGTGGACGATTATGCGCCTCGGCCATACGCCGACGGGCGCGGGAACGAAGCATGGAAGGCCCGAAACGATGGGCCTCGAATGCGACAAGTTGAGTGCGGAGGCCACGACGATTCAATATGATCACTATGTCGGACGCATCCTGAAAGAGATCCGGACCGTGCCGGGTGCCAAGCTCAGTGGGGTGAACATGGATAGCGCGGAAAGCGGAGCGCAAAATTGGACGGCCGATTTTCCGGCGCAATTCCGCCAACGACGGGGGTACGATTTGCTCCGCTACCTGCCCACGATGGCAGGCCGCGTGGTGGGCAGCCCGGACCAATCCAACCGCTTCCTCTACGATGTCCGCCGGACGATCGCCGATACGATGAGCGATGAGTATTTCGGCACGATGACCAAACTTTGCCACGCGGACGGGATGACCTTCATGGCTCAGGCGCCGGGCATCGCGACGGGCATCCCCGGCGATAATATCCAGTCCAAGGGCCGCACGGACATCCCCATGGGTGAGTTCTGGTACGGTCAGAAAAACGGCACCATGGATTGCAAGGAAGCGGCCAGCGCCGCGCACGTGTATGGGCTGCCCATTGCGGCCGCCGAGTCCTTTACCGGCAGCCCCTTTAGTGCCACCCCGGCAACCGAGAAGCCGCTGGCCGATGCGGCGCTCTCCCTAGGCATCAACCGGTTTGTCGCGCTCGCGGATAACCATCAGCCGCGAGACGACCGGAAGCCGGGCGTCGTCGAACCGAATGAAATCCTCTGCTTTCAACGGAATAACACCTGGTGGGAATACAGTCGCGGTTTCTGGGACACCCTCGCCCGCTCATGCGAGATGATGCGCCAAGGCGAGCCGGTGATCGACCTGCTCTATCATTTGGGCAACGATACACCACTCAAAATTGTGACGTGGCGGATGCGCCCAGCGCCGCCACCCGGCTACGATTATGACGTCTGTGGAGATGAAATTTTGCTGCGCGCCAATGTGAAGGATGGCCGAGTCGTTTTGCCTGGCGGCATGAGCTATCGGATGCTGGTGCTCGCCGGCGGTGATCGAATGACTTTGGCGGCGGCGAAACACTTGGAAGTACTCGTGAATGCGGGCGCGACGGTTCTCGGTCTCCGAAAGCCGCTTGGATCACCGGGTCTCGAAGATGGCGCCGCGGGCGATGCGGAGGTGCGTCGGATCGCCGATGAACTGTGGGGCTCCGGTACGCCGGACGGATCGGGAGAACGCAAAACCGGGCTGGGAGCGATCGTGTGGGGCCGGTCACCCGCGGACGAGTTGAAGCTGCTCGACACGCCGAAGGATTTTGAGGCAACGGGAGCGGACGTAAACATTCTCTACGCGCACAGGAAGAGCGGTCCCGACGACATTTACTTTCTCGCAAACCATGGCGATACGCCTGCGTCCTTCACCGGGAACTTTCGCGCCGTTGGCACCACGCCCCAGGCCTGGAACCCCGAGACCGGCTCCATTGACGCGCTTCCCGGCGCCGTTCGCCAAGGCCCGGTGACCTCGGTGCCGATCCAGTTGGAATCGCACGAATCCCTTTTCGTCGTCTTCCGCAATGGTCCGCCCCCCACCAAGCCCGCACCGGGCTTGGTGGAATCCTTGCCGATTTGGCAAACGCTCGATGATGGATGGCAGGTGAGCTTCGATCCCCAATGGGGCGGCCCCGCGCACGCGGATTTTCCCAAGCTTAGTTCCTGGACCGACTCGTCCGATCCAGGCATCCGTGATTACTCCGGCACGGCGACCTATACGCGGGAGTTCGATCTGCCCCAAACGCTGCCGAACCGGGTGGTGCTCGATCTCGGCACGGTGGACGTCATCGCGTCGCTCACGGTGAACGGACAAAAATTTGGTGATCTATGGAAAGCGCCCTTCGCGGCGGATGTGACCGCGGCACTGCATCCGGGCAAAAACCGGATCGAGATAAAGGTAGCCAACTTGTGGGCCAATCGGCTCATCGCCGACGCTGCTTTGCCAGAGGCTAAGCGGCTCACCTGGACGAACTATCCTCCCTACAAGGCTGGCTCTCCGCGACTGCCTTCGGGGCTCCTGGGTCCTGTCGTTCTGCGCTCCGCGGCGCCTGCACCGAAAGATGCAGAGCTCCTTAAACACCCATGAAATCCTTGCGCGCTAGGCATGGCTGGTCGCCGTTCTGGATCCGCCTGACAAGAGAACCACGGGACTGAGCAAAACGTCGATTCATCCCTGCACGGTCGATGCGCATATCCCGGCCCTGGCCTGCTTTGTGACGATGGCAACGGAGCAATGCCCGAAATCGTTGACCGCATTTTTAATTAATTAAAAATTGGGAGATCATTGGCGAAGAAAAGCAGATTTCTGGATTTAGAATCCAATTTGCCGAATAGACTAGTTTCCCCGAACCAGACAGCCTCACGGTTAACTCGGCCATTGCTTGATCAGTAAAGGTTGGCTTAACCGTGGGCGGTTGTTGCTCAAGCCCCACCCAAACGTTCGGCTTGACATACATTTAAATGTTTATACAAACTACTTGCGATTGCTATCAAGCTTACTTAAGCTTTTCTAGATGACTACAACTCACTTTCTCCAGCGGTGTTTTCTCATTCTCATCCTTTCTTTCGATTCCCTCGCCCTAGCTGATAAAGCAGCCCCAAGTTTTCCTGCGGTAGATAGTGAACCGCTGGGAGCCGTAAGTGCGGGCGCGCTTGTCCTGCACGATAACTGGCAGATGCGGGAAGAAGCGATCGTAGGCGACCACGGTGACACGTTTTCTTCTCCCACATTCGAGGCGACAGGCTGGTATCCGGCAACGGTACCCACAACGGCGCTCGCGACTCTCGTGCGCAATGGGATTTATCCCGACCCGATCATGGGCACGAACATGATGCGCATCCCGGATGTGAACGAGGCTGAAAACACGCGCTACAATTTGATGCAGTACAGCCACCTGCCCGATCACTCCAACCCGTTTGACCGCCCCTATTGGTTTCGCACTTCCTTCACCCTGCCAGCCAGTTACCATGGCCAAGTGGTGTGGCTGCATCTGGACGGCATCAACTATCGCGCAGACGTCTGGCTAAACGGCCATCAGATTGCGAACGCAAAGGACGTGGTGGGGATGTTCAAGCGTTTCCGCTTCGACATCAGCAAATTTGCGAAGGCAGGCGAAACGAATACGCTGGCCATTCGCATCCATCCACTGGACGTGCCCGGCGATCCAGTGGAGGAGCAATTAGGCGGCGTCTACGGCGCCGTTCGGGCCCAACGGCGGCGACCGAACAATTCTTGCCAATGTCACCATGTACCAAACGCGTCGGCTGGGATTGGACGCCAAGCGTGCGTGATCGGAACATGGGGATCTGGCAGCATGTCTGGCTGGAAGCAACTGGCCCGGTGGCCGTGCGCGATCCTGCCGGGTTCGTGGATCTCGAACTGGACGCCGGGGCAGGATGCGCCGATCAAGGTACGCGGTTACATGGACAATCCCGGCCCACAAGCCGGTGAGCACCGATCTTACCGTCCGCATTGAGCCGGAAAGTTTCGACGGAACTCCGCTGTGGAATTTCAGCAAAACGTCTGCCGCAGCTCCCGGGCGGAACGAGTTTATTCTGCTGCCCACCGATCACCCCGAACTGATTCTGCACAACCCCAAGGTTTGGTGGCCAGTCACGTATGGCGACCATCCGCTTTATAGACTTACCGTCCGCGCCTCGGTTGATGGCAAACCTAGCTCGTCAGCGTCCTCGCTTCTGGGCGTGAGAACGGTCGGCACCTACATCTTGGCCAGCGGCGGACGGGCCTTCACCTGCAACGGACGCACCATCCGACTCTCCGGTGGTGCCTGGATCCCCGACACCATGCTGAGCTGGAGCGCCCAGCGCTACCGCGATGAAGTGCGCTTGATGGCCGAGGGCAACGAGACCGTCGTCCGGGTAAACGGCTGCGGCATCATGCCGCCGGATGCTTTCTTCGATGCCTGTGATCGAAATGGCTTGCTTGTCTGGGAGGACTTTTCACGAACATCTCCGTACATGGTCGGCCAGGTCGATACCAAGCTGCTGATGGATAACATGGTCGACTGCGTCGACCGCATGAGAGGCCATCCCAGCCTGTTGCTTTGGGAGGGTGCCAACGAGGCGGCGCCTCCCCAGGATTGGGCGCAGCCGATGCAGGACCAGGTGCTTCCGGCCATGGACGGAACACGACCGTGGATGGTGTCCAGCAGCGCCAATGCCCCCTGGGCCGTGCCCGTTCTCCATATGAGTTCGGGAGGACCCTATCGCCAGCTACCTCTGCGGAAATTGTTCGACCTTTATGCCCACGACCCACACATGACCTGTAAGAATGAGATCGGGATGGCGGCGCCGATGAACATCAATTCTGTCGTCCAATCCATTCCCGATTGGGACCAGACCGACGATAAAAACTTCCCGCTCAATGTGACTTTCGGTTTTCACGATGCCCTCACCTACTATGTCCCCACACATACCGCGATTGCCGAGCAGTTCGGGCCGATGCCGGACTTGATGGAGTATCTTTGGATCGGGGACCTTTTCCATGGCGAGTTTTACCGGGGCGTGTATGAGGCGGCCAACAAGGTGCGGCCACGCAACGAGGGCACCCATCTCTGGAAGGTCAACGCCGCCTGGCCCTCCATGATGTGGGAGCTCTTCGATTGGTATCTGCACCCCTGCTCCGGCTATTACGGAATGAAGGAGGCTCTCAAGCCGATCCACGTCCAGTACAGCATTGATGACAGCGGTGTGCAGGTCGTGAGCACCGAGCCGGACGCCTTAAAGGGGGCGAAGGTGCATGCGGAGATTGTCAACCTCCAGGGCGTTACCGAGTCGAAGGCGGACTTCACGGTCGATGTGGCGGCGGATGCGACCACCCCGGCAGGCAGCTTGGCCGATCAATTCGCGAACGGGCAGCCCCGTTTCCTCGCGCTCACGCTGACTACAGCAGATGGGAAGGTGCTCGATCACGACGTCCGCTGGGTGGCAGACGACGATGTGTGTTGGGAACTGCAGACACTGGCCCCTGCGATGGTGATCGGCACAGTCAAGGACGCGCATGTCGATGGGGCCGAAACCGTGGACACCCTCGGGATTGAAAACACCTCGGATGTCCCGGCGTGCAACGTCCGGTCTGAGCTCCTCTCCGGCCCGCAGGGCGGCGAAGTCCTGCCCAGTTTCTGGACCGACAACGAGACAAACCTCATGCCCCATGAAAAGCGGGAAGTGACCGTTCGTTACCGCACCGCGCTACTGGCTGGAGCGGAACCGCATCTCGTCGTCGAGGGCTTCAATGTAATGCCGAGCGAAATCAACATCGCCGATGGCAAGGTGGTTCCGCTGGCAATCAAGCTGGTCGGCTGCGAGTCCGCACCTGCCCGCAATGGCAGCCCCACGGTGAAGTTGACCTACGCCAATGCTGGCACCTCGGGGCCACGCTACACCTCCTGGCCGATTCCCCTTGCGGTGGACGGCCACGTGCTGCGCTATGCCCATGTGGACGTGAGCGGGTCGAAGGAGACTTCGCAAACCGTTTCGTTTGCCGATCTGGCGCCAGGCGAGCACGAGGTGAAGGCGGGATTCCCCGACCTCCCCGCAACGCAGGGGTCCGTGAAGATCACGGCGACGCCTCTACCCATCCAATTCATGCCTCCACCGGTCAAGACGCTGGCGTCGAGCGAGACTCCTAGGATGGAGGCCAGTCATTTGTTTGACGGAAATCTCTCGCCCAATTCGTTCGGGAAAGCAGCTGACCTAGGCGGCGTTTACATGGCCGCACCCAAGGATAACGCTCCCGTGATTTGGACCGACTACGGCAAACCAGTTAAGGCGAGCGGGCTGGTTTTCGCGCAACCGCCTTCCTCTCCGCCCGACGCAAACCATACGACGACGATCAATCTGTGGTTTTTCGCCACCGATCCAGGTGGCGGCCCGGTGGTTCCTAAGGTCAACCCCAAGCATGGTGCGGATGAATCGATAACCATCCAGTGGCACAACGATTCTCTCCTGAGAGTTTATCCTTTCGGCCGTCCTCGTGCCGGTCGATTTGTCGTCATGCAGCTCGTAGGGAACGGGGCGACCGTCGGCGGCAGTGAATTGCGGTTGATTACTCGCTGAGTGTCCAACATGACTGAAAGCTGAAAGCTTATGGATCGACAAGTTATCAAGAGCATGCGGTAAAAATTATTGAGCTAGTCGACGTTGATCTTCATTACGTAGCTTTCTGGGCTTGCCGTTAATCATCAAAATTCCTGGCCGTTCAAACTTGAAGTCGCGTCCGGCGAGCCTGCGCACTTTTGACGGATCGAACTGCTTGTCGTAGACGTCGGAATGAAGGAAGCCGATCTGCGCGTCCGCCAGCTTGAACGTTTCTGGGTTATCGGAAATCCACAAAAGCCCAGCGCCCGGAATCCCCGTGTGCGTTCCGAAGTTGTCATCCGTCAGCAGATAGATCTTGTTCTTCCAGACGAAGGCACATCCGTCTTCGATCTTGGTGATATTTTGGGTGCTGACATGGTCGCCAATCTGGTACGGCCCCTCCGGTTTGTCCGCCACGGCGTAGGCGTAGCTTGCAATACCGGGGGCGGGTTTGCCACCGTGGAAGTTGTCGCTAAGAATTTTCCACGGGCCGTCGAGCGAATCGGCAACGGCCATGCCGATATAGTTGGGCGTCTTTTTTTCAACAAGGAACGCGGACGGCCGCCGGTCGAACCACTTCGTCTGACGTCGGCCAGGTGCTGCGACAGCAACGTCGGCTTCTTTAACGCTAGTTTCAATGAAAATGCATAGTCGCTGGCCGGTTGCTGACTAGGAAGATGGATTTCCAAGCCGTTTGGTGTCTGATTCCAGGTGATCGCGCCGTCGAAACCGAGAAGGTGAATCGAGTCGATATTCGATTCATCGAGTTTGTCAGCCGTCAACGTGTGGATCGTTACAGTGGCTCCACTTCCCGGCCAAGCAAGCAGAATAGCATACAAAACATCACCCGCTTTGTTTCGGGTAAATCGAATATCCTGCGCGGTTCCCGTTGCGAATCCTGTAATTTTAGTAGGTCCTTCGCCGGAAATGATCCAGGGTCGTGTACTAAAGATAGATTCGCCGATTATGTTCATGCATTTGGCCATCTCGGATAACAGCTTTTCGGATTCGGGCTCCAGTTCCCCAGAGGGTGTCAATGGGATGTTCAAGCAGAGGCAGCCGTTTTTGCTGACAAGATCCACCAGGTAAGCGATCACCTTGTCTGCTTTTTGATAACGCGCCTCCTCACCGCTGGCCCAGAACCATTCATGGTTAGTCGACTTATCCGACATGAACGTATACTTGGCCAAAGAGGAACTGGATGCGAACTCGTAGTCCTGGACTGCGATGTTTTCCACATAATCGAGTTTGATTGTTGCCACGGCTTCCAGTTTTCCGTTGTTCCAATGCTGATTGGCATTATAGAAGTGCGAGAGAATATCCAGCCCGGCATGCTTGAAGGGGATTCCGCCGTCGGTGTAATAAAGGTCGGGATGATATTTATCGAGTAGATCGAGCATCCGCTTTTCAAAAAGGTCTTCCCAGCCAGGCGGAGGTGTGTCCTTACTTTTTTCATAGCCGGCGTTAGAATCGGGCCACGGCACTCCATACAGAGTATGGCTTTTGCGTTGGTGCTAATCCACTCAAATGCGTGATGGCGTTGCCGCTGACTCCAGTGGCCGCGCCGTTGTTTCTGTCCGTAAATGTCCTGTGCATTGGCTCCGCCGAGGCAGCGACGGTGCCGGTAGTTTGATTTGGCTGCCACCGCCACGAACATGCCCACTTGGGCGACGTTCCAACTGTCTGGGACAGGCAGCGCTTGCCCCACATTCTGCTTCAGCTCGCGAATGCACTGCTCGATGGCTCCGTTGTAGGGAGCATAATAGGGCGGACTATTCAGTGGGGTCCTGGCCCGCATCTCAGGCCGACTACGGCTTAGTGAGGCTGGGGTTCAGTGTCGGTTGCGATTTTGCCCTCGGCGAAAGGCTTCATGATGGTAATGAAGGCTACTGGAAGGCCGTCGAAAAATTCTTGAAACAATACTCCGACAAAAACCCTTTCCAATCATAGAGTCTAATGTCGTTTGCAAAATGGTTATCGTTCCTTCCCATTAGACCTTTTGCCCCCGAGATTTAAGTGATGTCCTTACTCATGACACTTTGGCGTTCGGAACTGCCTGACTATCAAATCTCACAATATTCCTCTCTTTCTCCATCTCATAGAACTCCAGAGGCAGAACGGTTGGGTTCGCCCCAGCCCCGTAAGCGGCGTGGATGGCCCGGGATTTGTGGCCAAGATGATTCATGGCGTCATGCCAGCGGTTTTGGCGCGTTGTGCCCAGGCGTAGCGGTAGGAATGCAAGGTGCGCTTGATGATCTTGAGGGTTTTGCATCGCCGGGCGAATTCGCTGGACCGATGCCAAGATTTCTCCTGCTTGAGTTTGGGGAAGAAGTCGCCGGTTCTCGGGAGTTGATCCAAGATTCGCTGGATACGTGGACCTATCTTGAGGGAAGAAGCTCCGCCGCTCTTTCCTTCCAACTTTTGCCGTTCAAATTCAATGACGCCGTTGACTTTATCGACCCGCTTCCAGGTCAGGTTGGCGATGTCCGATTGCGAGCCACCCGTTTCCCAAAGGAGCGCGTAGTAAAGTCGCCGTTCCAAATTCGTTTCCTTGGCGATGATCCGTTCGTGTTCTTCTTCGGTGATGGCGAGGAATTTCTTGGTCCGAATGGCAGGCCAGGCCGCTTCCGCCATCACCGGACCCAGAAGCCAACCCAAATGCAGCGCATAGTTGTGGAGTCGCTTCAGGTAATGATGAGTCGAATTACCCGCCTTCTTATGTTCCAGGACGGCAAAGAGATGTTCGGCGGATGTCTCGATCAACTTGATCTTTTCCAGCATCAGAAAAGGACGGCTCCGAAACGCTCTCTCCTTGCGATCCCTGGTGCTCTGGACACCGGAATCGACGTAACGATCCATCACATCCCGCCACGTCCTTAAAACGAACTCCGGCGCGGTGGCCGAGAGGTAAACCTTGGCCATTCCCTTGTTAAGAAGTGGTTGCTCAGCAGATTGATTCTTGGCCGCAAGCATCCGTTCCGCCACATCCTTACTTGTGGTTTTAAAACTTTCCCGTTGTCCTGTTTGTTTGTCCTGGCTGTAGTAGATCCCATAGGCCCGACGCACCAGACGATATCGATTGTTCACTTGGCTTTCTCCTGTATCGGATAAGCCTAAATCGTTGTGAACCCACAGCGTTAACGAGTAGTGGCAGAGTAGGAGCCTCCTAGTTATGGAGTAGTGAGCACCTACTAAACCTGAACCCTGTTTTGTACCCTGTTGGCCCTTTTTTGAGCCCAGCTCAGAGAGTATTCCCTTGGTATTCAATCACTTACAACCAGGGCTCCGAAGGTAGGGCTCGGACTGATTCCGTGTTTGTCTACCTAGGAAAATAAAACGTAAGTGCCTCGAGATCAAGGCAATTCGCATCTACAGCATGTCTATTCCTCGCCTCTTAACGACAGCATTTCTCTGGCAATTTCTCTGGCAGTTCAAATATGGTCGATAGAGCATTTTAAAATATAGTGCACATTCTCTTGAAGGATGGTAAGGTGGAGTTCCATGAGAGCTTATTCTGTGGATTTACGGGAACGAGTGATGAAGGCCTGCGACGAAGGTAAGTGGACGGTAGGTCAGATCGCCGAACGTTTTAGGGTAGGAGAGTGGTGGGTGTACAAACTCAAACGCCAACGGCTGAGCACGGGAAGCATCGCCCCACGCAAAGGCAAAGTGGGCAAACCTCGCAGCCTGGCCTCCGAACAGGTTAAAGAGCTCGGGCGCTATGTGGACCAGAATCGCGACGCCACTCTGGAGCAAATCCATCAACAGATCGGTGCCGCTTGCACTATGGTGACGATCCACAATACCCTGTGTCGACTGGGCTACCACTATAAAAAAAACGCTACGGGCCAGCGAACAAGATCGCGATGACATCCAGGAAAAAAGAAAGCTCTGGAAACATAACCAAAGGGAGCTTCCCCTGGAACGGCTGGTTTTTCAGGATGAATCGTGCGCCAAGACCAATATGACGCGGCTGCGGGGTCGCACCCGAGGTGGAGCACGCCTCCATGACCATGCTCCGGGCAGTCGCTGGCAAACCACCACGATGCTGGCCTCTCTCCGGCTCAGTCGAGAAACGGCTTGCATGGTCATCGGCGGGCCGACCGACTCGCTGGTCTTTCGGGAATATGTCCGGGTCATCCTCTGCCCAACTCTCAAGTCGGGTGACCTCGTCATCTGCGACAACCTGAGTGCTCATCATGACAGCGAAGCCAAAAAACTTATCGAGGCTCAGGGAGCCCAGTTGGTCTTCCTACCGCTCTCGTGAACTTTGGGTCAGGCTTGCGGAATTGAATCTATCTCGTCCAATACGCTCATAGTCAGCTATAACTATTAAGCGCGTTAATGTATGGTTCGCTAACGTCGTGTCGCAAAATCAGCTATATTTGACACTTCAGAAAACCTGTTCGTAGGCGAACGTAAGCGATAATCGAGGAAGCAGCCTTGTTCCTCTGCGCCGGACTATCCTATGACCCACCGTATATCCGAAATCACGTTTTTAATGATCTGCCTGATTTTCTCTTCGTCCTTCTGCCGGGCTGCCAGCCCACTCGTAAGCAGTGAAGGGACGTGGACAGCAACCCAAGCAGTTGCCTTCAGGTATCAAATTGTCGCCACTAACACCCCAACGACCTACAGTGCCGTTGGCTTGCCTCCCGGCCTCACTCTCAATCCCCAGTCGGGGGTTATCAGCGGTACACCTACCAACTGGGGCACCTACTCGGTTACCCTTGGCGCATCAAACGGGGGGGGATCAGGTTCGGCAAATCTGGTACTCACCGTTAAAACGGATCTGGCAAAGGGGGCAGACGTCGGCTGGCTTCAACAAATGGATGCCACGGGTTTTCAGTATCCACGACCTGTTTCTGCAGGGCCGGTGCCATGCCGCCACCAGCCTGGGTCACAAAACGGAGATGCGGGAATTTGCGGGATTTTAAATCGGATTTGTTCAGCAGAATTGAAAACGTTGAGGGCACGCCGGCGAAATCCCGTCACCTCCAGGTCCCGCATCGTGTTCAAAATGGTGACCGGAAAGGCAAAACGATTATCAATGACCAGGGAACCGCCGCTGAGAAAATGGCTGTAGAGCAAGGATCGTCCGTAAACATAATAAAAAGGCAGGACCACCATCATCCGGTCGCTTTCGCGGAGACCCAGATACTGGACAATCGATTGCGTGTTGCTGGTCAAATTGAGATGGGAAAGCATCACTCCCTTCGGTTCGCCCGTGGATCCGGATGTGTAAATGATTGAAGCAAGATCAATATCGGCCCGGGCCGGTGCGGTCACCGGTCGCAGGTTGGACTGGAACACCTCGGACAACAAATGCAGTTGGACCCGCGAGGCGGCGGGCACTGGCTTCCGCGGAGCCCGGTCCGTCAATACATGCTGCAGTTCCGGCAGGTCGTTGATGATGCCCGACCACTGGGGAGAAAACTTGCTGCCCGCGATGAAAACCTTTGCCTCGCAATCGGACAATAATTGCTTGAGGGTTTCGGCCGTATGTTCGGTGTTGAGCGAAACTTCAACGGCGCCCGCCTTCAACGCGCCGAAATGCGCCGCGATGAAATCAAAGGAATTTTCGAGCAGGATGGCCACGCGATCTCCCCTGCCCACCCCCAATCCGGCAAGAAACCCGGCCACCAGATCGGCCTCGCGGTTGATCTCGCCGTAGGTCTTCCAGACGTTATTGAACCATACCGCCGGCTTGTCAGGGTGTGCCTGAGCGGGCTGTTCCAGAATGTTTTGAACCAACATAATCTTCAGGCGCAGGAGCGGACCTGATCTGCCGTGCGCCGGCAAACCACTTTCACATCATCGTGTCCGGTCAGCGTGGCGTCGGCTTTGAAGTTCGAGATAAACCGACGATATACCAATTGGGTGGACAAAATGCCGACCAGGGCCATGTCATCGGTTTCTCCCACCGCCTTGCCTTGTTCCAGCCTGGCCGCGAGCTGGCTCACGGCCACCGGATTAAAGATGCGTGAGTTTTTCACGGATTCTGCGGACAGCATTTCCCGCACATAGGCCGGAGCGTCTTCATTAAAAAAGCTCCGATGGATTGGCGCCCGGTAAGGACGTTTCCGCCGGCGCAGAATTTCCGCGGGCAGATATTCCTTGGCCAGCTGGCGCAACAGATATTTTTCCGTCAGCCCGCGCAATTTCAATCGCGACGGGAGGCGGTTGCAGAATTCGACCACCCGGACATCGAGGAAGGGGTAGCGACCTTCCACCGAATGCGCCATGGCCACGCGATCTCCCTGTGATGAGAGGAGATACTGGGACAGGAAGATGGACGCCTCCAAAAACTGGGCTTTTTCCAGCGATCCCCAAGTTTGAAAACCATCCGGATAACTTAATTCCGCTCCTTCGTTGTTCCGCTGTTCGGTGATCGCGGCGGCGAAATCCTTGGAGAAAAAGCGGCAGGTGCGCCGGTTGTTGCGCCAGCGGACGGCATGCGAATAATCAGGCGCGTTGGTCTCCATCAACCCCGCCCCGAAAAACGCAGCCAGATAGGAATTACCCGCGGTGCCCAGTTCGGTTATGTCCGGATACAACCGTTTCAGCAGGAGGGAACGCCATTTCGAGCCGGCGTTTTGAGCCCAAAAGCGGCGTATCTTTGCCTCTTTGAAAATGTCATAGCCCGCCAGAAATTCATCCGCCCCCTCGCCCGTAAGCACGACTTTGAACTTTCGCTCCCGAACCAGTTTCGAGAGCAGGAACATCGGTGCCGGAGATGTCCTCATGACCGGGGTCTCCGTGTGCCAGATCACATCGTAAAAGGCCCGGCCAATGTCCGCATGCGTGGCGTGGACGACCTGATGCTCGGTGCCCAAAAAGCGGGCCATGCTGCGTTGGTGTTCGCTCTCGTCGAATTTCGGATCGCTGAAGGCAATCGAAAAGGTATCGAGACGGCTCACACCCAATTTCCGGACGATGGCGGCAATGACGGAAGAATCCAGCCCACCGCTCAAGTACGCCCCTACCGGCACATCCGCCCGCAACCGGACCCGGGTGGCATCGGTGAGCAAATCGCGAAACTCTTCAAGATAATTCACCGAGGACGTTCCCTTGCGGGAGCCGGAAGTTGCTGGCGCGCTGGATTCAAGAACGTTGGCCGACCAATCCAGCTTCCAGTAGGGCTTCACTGTCATCCGGCCTTCCTTCGCCAGGGCATAATGACCGGGCGGCACATCCACGATTCCTCGAAAACAGGTCCGGGGTGAAAGCGTGCTCCAATAATTGAAAATCTGGTCAACGGCCAGCGGATCAATCCCGGCTTGGACACGGGGATCGGCCAAAATGGATTTTACTTCGGATGCAAAGATCAAAGCCCCACCGGTAAGAGTGTAAAACAAGGGACGCACCCCTACCCGGTCGCGGGCGAGAAACAGGGATCGGTCGCGTTCGTTCCAGATGGCAATGGCAAATTGCCCATTGAGCCGGCTCAGGCACTCAGGTCCATGCTCTTCATACAAGTGCAGGATAACCTCGGTGTCTGTATTCGTTGAAAACCGATGTCCTTTGGCTTCCAGCTCAGCCTTGAGTTCGATGTAATTAAAAATCTCGCCATTGAAGACAATCCATAGACAGCAATACATAGCATA
>CAVURW010000099.1:0-4679 GCA_963743595.1 uncultured Verrucomicrobiae bacterium | reverse complement strand
GATGTGTGGCCGCATTTTGAAAAGACGATTATCAGGAGCGAACCTAATCATGCCGACCCAACCTGAGCCGGGCGACGCGCGCCCCAGAACCGCTGTAGAAATCGCACGACGGGCGCTCGTTCTACATTGTGTAATAAGCGCGGCCTTCGATTACGATCGCTATGAATTGCAGTCGTGGTTGTCTGAAGAATCACTGACCGATGAGATCAGTCCACAAGAGGCGGCGTTCCTCTCGAATTCCACACCTTCCGAACTGGACGTACGAAAGTTCCGTTGGCGACCGGAAGCCCAGGTTGTTCTGCTATGGTCAATTCTCAAGGTCGACGCGCTTCCTGAACCTAACCAACCGGCTGTTTACGACATACTTTTTGAATCCATTCCCATGTTCAAATCGACGAAATTATTCATCGAAACTGCTCGAATGCGGGATGATCAAGAAATCTTGTTAGCGGAAGATAGAATCTATGATATTCATTGCGACATTCGATCCGCGTACCGAAATCGAAGACCGCTTCCTCAGGTCGAACACGGCGTCATCTATCAGCGACAATACGCTTTTGATTGGATGAGGGTTACCATGGCGGGTTGTGGGATGCTCAAACAGTGGACACTTGACCATGTTGAGACAAGTAACGATCGCATGCTTCTGAAGCGTAAATGAAATATGGATATACCACATTTGCATGCTTCGTTGTCCTCATAATTTTGGGCTTTGCGGGGAACGGCTTAGCTGCTGGCATTCTAGGTGGTGTCTGGACGGCAGGATTTGGCTTTTTTCTCGGTCTCATTTAGGAAGGTTGTTACTAGAAGCAATAGTTGCAACTTCGAAAATGATAGATAATCGTTACAAAAGCCTCTCAAAGAACAAAGTGTTTCAGGTTTTTTGTCTTTTAAGTCTTCCGATCCTTTATGTGCTTACCGTGTCCGCAATCGTGGTGCTTACAATTTTAGACGTGACCGCACCTTTAACTCGCAAAATCTCTTTGTTTGTTGCATCGCGTCGCTATCTATCACCGTTTCTTTTATAAAAAACATATAGGCGAATAGCTTTTTGTTGAATGTTGAATGCTAACGGTTAACGTTTAAGCGGAGTCTCTGAATAGTTTATTTGCCATTCGCGTCACTTCGTTCCAGCTATGCTTATGGCCGGATTTCTTCTCAACAAAACATTGTGGAAGAACCCGACTATTCCAAAAATAATTTAAAGAGATAAATAACTTACCTCGATCATTGATCAGTACATCAAAACCTTCGATATCATTTTCATAAGGATCATGGTAATCGAAAAAACGAGACAATGGATATCCTACAATAGATTGATATAAAGCACATTGAGTGCACCAAAAATAAGTAGTGGCCTTAATGTGTCCTGGGATGGGAGTTACACTTTGGGCAATTCAATGACCCAGTTGAGAGAGCGCGTTGCAAAAGCAATGTAAGCGACTTTTCGTCAAAAGATTTCCAGGTCATCCCGATCCCTTAGCAGATTGCAGAGACGAGGGCAAACCTAAACAACTCAATAAATGATGTTTAATTCAGCTTTCTTATGCCTTCAGATGGAATAAGTACGGTACAGATCAATGTAATCCTCTCGAACCTGAGGATCATCTGAATCTGGCGAAAGAAGCGTAAAACGGTCCAACACTGCACAGTAATCAGAGGCATGAATACTAACGAAAGCCATAAGATCCCTTCGAATGCCCTCCAGCATCCCAACCAACTCTGTTTGCAAAATCGAGAGTGTCTCCATTGATTTCTCATCGGTCTCCCAGTCGGTAAATCTTCTTACTCGGAAGCCGCCTTGATTAGCCTGAAAATCCAGGAGGAAGTAATCTTCGTTTCCGTAGAATTCCAAATCAAAACTTTTAGATTGTGCAGCTGAGTATAAGGCAAACGGGAATTGCTGCAAAAATAATTGAAAATGTTTCTTAATAGACAAGTTGGTTATTCTGCCGTCTTTAAAACCCGAGATCGAAAACACGGATGCCGTGCTATCGTGAAGTGATTCACAGAAAGCTTGAATAATCATTGCCTGAAACGGAATACTGTCATTTTTTAGCAATTCAATATCGTAAGGGGCAGGCGACTGAAGGATCGATCCTGGCCGAAGCTCTAAGCTAATATTGAACGCATTGGCAGGGCGAGTCATTGAGCAAAGACTGTCCCAAACGCGACTGATCTTCCAACAAATTCCCCATGGTTCTCCCGTCCAATTGGAGAGAACGTTTGGGCGTCAGGCCGAGGTATCTCTGGACAATTTCCCGTCACGGTGTCCTTCTAAGTAATGGCTACCAAGTTACTGAAATTCGTTATTGCGCTGCTGTTAGCGCCGCTGGTGGCGGGGGAAGTGTGGGCGTTGATCGACTTGGCGCGCGCGGCGGCGGCGGGGTCGTGGGAGCAGAGTTGGTTCGTCGCGTTTGGGGCGGGCTTGGTGACGTGGCTGCTGATTTTCATGTTATTGCCACGGGCGATGTGGCTTTACGTGCTGGGTCATGAATTCACGCACGCGGTGGCGGCGGTGTTGGCGGGCGGGAAGGTCTCGGCGTTTAAGGTAACGTCGACGGGCGGGCATGTGATTACGGATCGGGTCAATTGGTGGATCACGCTTTCGCCCTATTTCGTGCCGTTGTACGCCCTGATCTGGATGGCGCTGTGGTTACTGGTCGACTTCTGGTTTCCGCTAAAGGCGTATCAACCGGTTCTCTACTTCGGGCTGGGCGTTTTCTGGTGTTTTCACCTGACGTTCACGACGAACATGATTCACTCGAAACAGACGGATCTCTCGAGCCAAGGGATGATCTTTTCCCTGGTCATCATCGTCCTGATCAATCTGATTTTCTTTTTGTTCTTGTTCAGCATTTTGGCCCACAAATTTTCGAGCGAAGGGTGGAATCTGTTTGTAGATCGCGTGGGGCAATCTTACCTGGTGACCTGGCAGATGATCCTGTGGGCCGGAGCTTGGATTTGGGGCACGTGGGGCAGTCGGAGTAGAGCATTTTCAGGTTAACCCTTGAGGGCCAGCATCGAGGTAGCCTGGGTCGGCGGTCGTGGCATTGCAGATCGCGAAATGGAAGTGTTGAGGAAGATGCTTTCGTGGACCGAAGAGAATTTCGCCGTGTTCGAGTTCCGCAAAGGCATGGACGACTTGGCTAACGGACGTTACGACGTGCGGTAAGGCTTGCTCCATGATATCCATAAATAAATGAAGACACCTCATTTCGGAACGGATGGATGGGATAGGACGACGTTTGCGCCCTTTGTTTTAATCGATGCCCGCAACTCAGAATGGAAGGATGTCAGATTGTCGTTCCACGATTGGAGTTGGTTCAAGAATACCTACGGAACCGATACCATCGATGATTGGTATTTCAATGGTTACGGGGTGGAGGGCCTCATAAAAGCAGCCCGATTGGCCGCAGATCTTGATCCAGAGTGTGACGGAATTGACTATGATTCAGAAGGAGATGCTTGCTTTATACACTTCAAGGACTTGGATGAAGCGATCAAAACTGCTGAGCTTTCTGTCGAAATGATAAGCGATAAAACCAAGCTTTCTCAAATGATTGTCCTGGGCAGGGAAAATGGATTCGAGGACGCGTGATTGTGATCGAATAAAACCGTTAAGTCCCATATCGATTCTCACCCTCCTCTCACCGCGCCATCGCAAATTTCGTCTCGGCCCATTGTGCGAGTCTTACAAACGGCAACCCGAGCAAAAAGTAGATCGCGGCGGTGACCAGTCCCAGCCCAAAATAATCGTAATGAGTGGCGGCCAGCTGGCCGTAGACCTTCGTTAGCTCGACCATGGTGATTACCGAGACTAGGGAGGAGTCTTTGATCAGCGCGATGAAGTCGGTCGTGATCGGCGGAATCACCAGCCGCAGCGCCTGTGGCAAAATCACGTATCGCAGCGTTTGGAACAGATTGAGCCCGAGGGCTTCCGCAGCTTCTCGTTGGGCACGCGGTACCGCCTGAATTCCTGTGCGATAATTCTCGGCTTCGCTTGTCGAGTAGTTGATTCCCAAACCCAAAACCGCAGCCATAAATGGCGGGAATTGCAAGCTGGGGAAGAGATTCGGCAGCCCGTAATAGATGAAGTAGAGCTGGATGAGAAGCGGCGTTCCCCGGATCACCTCAATGAACGACTGCGCCAGCCACCGAATCGGCCACGGCCCGTAGAGTCGCATCAAGGCGAGCACCAGGCCCAAAACCACCGCCAACGCCATGGAACTGAACGAAATCGCCAGCGTCAAGAACGCTCCTTGCAACAGAATCGGCAGGTAGGTGCGGTACAATTCCAGGCGTTCCATGAACGTGTATTGCTTCGTTGCACTGGCCGCAAATTCCTGCATCTCGGTCGCCGCGACGGTGCCCGTCCACGGCACGCCCATCGCCTTGGCGGTCGTCTCGTTCCACAAGCCCCACTGCTCGCAAATCTGCTGAAGTTTGCCGCTCGATCTCACTTCCGCCAGTGCCGCATTCACCTGCGCCACCAAAGCCGTGTCTTCCTTGCGGATCGCGATTCCATACTCGATCTGGTCCGCCGCGCCGCCGACCAGCTTCAAGTGCGCAACCATTTTCACTCCGTAGACCGCAGCCGGGTAATCCAGAAACACGCCGTCCAATCGCCCGATCTGGAGATCCTGGTACATATTGATCTGCGTGTCGTATGTCAGCAA
>CAVURW010000098.1:0-39256 GCA_963743595.1 uncultured Verrucomicrobiae bacterium | reverse complement strand
TCTTTCCAGCCATCATAACCATGCGCCGGAACTGCCAGGTGATCTTGCCCTCTTCTTGGCCAATCTTAAAAAGCTCGCGGCAGGAAGCAGGCGCTTTTGCGATCATTTCCATGATCTTTTTACGATTTTCCGGCGAGGTATTGCGCGTGTTCAAGTACCAATTCAGATCAGGCTGTTTGTGCGCATCGACCAGCGTTTTGGTGACGGTCATGCCGACCTTGACGCACCATTTTTTCCACTGATTTGGCGTGTAGTAGCGAACGAACCCAGGGTCACGCAGCTTCTCTAAAGCATTGAGCCATTGATCCGCCTCCACCTGGTCATCGGGAATAATATTATCCACAATCATCAGGTAACCGTACGTCCGCAGAACGCGCCCGCACTCTTTAACGAACAATTCCGGGTCGGTCATCAGGTGGGCGCGAGCGCGCACGACCACCAAGTTGAAGCTGCCATTCGGGTACGGCAGATTCTCGGGCGCATGCTGCTTTAGGGTCAATCCCAGGGACAGGCTATTGGCCAATTCCGCGGTCTTCACCAAGTTCGGGTGATGAGCATCTGCGGCAGTGACGCTGAAACCTTTTTTCGCCAGGAAGACGGCGGTGTGCCCGGCACCTGACATGACGTCGAGCACCTGCGCCGCTGCGCGCAATTTCAGGTCGGTCACGGGCTTCTCGATTTCAGACGGGTCGAGTTGAATTTCCGTGAAAGTACTGTTGTCGGAGACCGCGTTCGGGTCGAGTTTCATCGCCTCTTCGCGGTACTTGAAGCTACCAGCGCACATCTTGGTGTACCATGCTTCCAACATCACTAATGTGTTCAGGAGCGAGGTGCCTCCGGCGAACAAAAAGGCCCCGATGGCTCCGGCCAAAATGTAGTCCGCGTAAATGGGGCGCTCGCCACTCAGGAACGGGCGGTTCGTTAAAATGTTCTCAAACGGCTGGATGCTGCGATTGAAATCCATAGAGAGATCGTTCAATTGCTTGGACCACGTATCGAGAATACCCACACCCGATTCCCGCTCGCGCTGGCAACGGATCATAGCCGCTTCGATATCGTTCTTCGTCCACTTGTCGCGAAAGACATCGCAAACTTTCCGAGCGATGGGCTCACATTCATTCCGGACGTACGTTTCGAAAATCTTGTTCAGACCGTCAAATTCCGGGGGGTACAGGATCATCAGCGGGGCCAGCTCCGCTAAGACGCGGGGAATATCATCGAACGCGGGGGCCCGATTGAAGGCAATCGTGCGATTAAACACATCTTCCAGAACGGGAGCGGTGTAGCACTCGCCCTTGGTGAGTCGGAGGATCGGGCCTGGGTCCGCAGGGGGGAGTGGCACCGGTTCATACCCTAAACCGGTGTGTTTCAGGATCAATTCAGTGGTGATGTTGCTCGCGATATTCGGGTAATAATGCAGTCGAAAACGGATGGGCGTGTCCATAGGGTCGGATTAGCAGTTTAGGGCCCAATTTTCGTTGCGCGCAATCGCTATGTTCCCTTTTTTATGACTTAACGAAATTACTTCGGCTTTAGCTGACTGCTAGCTGGCCACCGGTTCCGGCATTTTCTCGTAAAACGTGTTCCGCTGCTTGGGGATACGCCCGGCCTCTTTAATCGCGCGCTCCATCGCTGCAACAGTCTGGCCTTGCGGTGTTTCACTACCGGCCATATGGAAAATCTTCTCCTGCATAATGGTTCCGTGCAGGTCATCCACACCATAGCTTAAGGAGACCTGAGCCAGCGACAAACCCAAGCTGATCCAATAAGCGGTGATGTGATCGAAATTATCAAGATAGAGACGGGCGATTGCCAGATTCCGCAGATCCTCGAATGCCGAGACTCGCCCCAGATGCGCTAAATGGTTGTTTTCCGGCTCGAACGCGAATGGAACGAACGCTGTAAAGCCCCCCGTTTCATCTTGAAGCTCCCGCAGCAGACCCATGTGATCCACGCGATTTGCAAGCGTCTCCACGTGACCGTACAGCATCGTGCACGTGCTGCGCTGCCCGAGCTTGTGCCACGTGCGATGCACCTCCAACCATTCCTCAGCGCTCTCTTTTCCGCGACAAATCTGATCGCGCACGCCAGCGTCAAAAATCTCGGCTCCGCCCCCCGTTAACGCGTCCAGACCCGCCTCCCGCAAGATCTCCAGCGTCTCTTGGATCGGTTTTTTCGCAATACGCTCTGCCAAGTGGCGAATCTCAATGGCGGTAAACGCTTTCACCTTCAGATTCGGGCACGCCTCTTTCAGCCCCTTTACCAGCTCCGTGTAGTAGGTAAACGGCAGCTTGGGGTGCAACCCGCCGACCATGTGCACCTCCGTGATCCCCTTTTCGTAAGCGGCCTTCGCCTGGCTCACCATCTCCTCTTGATCGTACTGGAACGCGCCCTCTTGTTTCGGCTTCCGGGCGAACGCGCAGAACTGGCAGCTTAAAATGCAGATGTTTGAGTAGTTGAGATAAAGGTTCAGCACATACGTGGCGATGTTCCCATTCTTCCGCTCGCGCACGATATTCGCCAGCCATCCGAGCACATTCAGATCGCGCACTTCATAGAGGCGCAGCGCGTCCTCCCGCATCAACCGCTCACCCGCCTCCACTTTCCTGGCGATAGCGCCTAAGCCGAGTTGATTGATCGATCGTTCCATGGATGCATTCATAAATCAATTTTTCGAAGCCGTTTACGGCAAATAGAGGGACGCCATGACGCCGAGGATTAAGAAAAGACCGACCAAAGCGTTCATTTGAAAAAAGGCCAAATTGATTCGAGCGAGATCTGAAGTCTTGCGGCAAAGCCAATGCTCAAACATAAGCGCGCCTAATATCAGTGACATTGCTATCCAATATGCCAGCGATAGGTGAGCCAGCCAGCCCCACGCCATAAGTAGAAGCCACGTCACCGCATGCAAGGCCTTGGCTAATGTTATGGCCGCATCGACTCCGTAACGAGCCGGGAACGAAAAGAGCTGGGCTTGCCGATCAAAATCGACGTCTTGTGTGGCGTAAATCAGATCGAATCCGAACACCCAACACCAGACGGCGGCCCCCAGAATCCAGGGCAGTAGCGAGTCGAACATCGCCCCCCTCACCGCGATCCAGGCACCCATCGGCGCAATTGCCAAAGCCACACCGAGCCACGCGTGACTGTAAGCGGTAAACCGTTTCGTGAGCGAGTAGCCCAGGATGATGACAATCGCTACCGGGCAGAGCAATAGGCAGAGACCATTCAGTTCCCAACTGCCGAGCGCAAAGGCCGCCAGCGACAAGCCGCACAGTCCCAATGCCAGGCTGCGCGTGCCCAACTGGCTGCGCCGCTTGGTGCGCAGGTTGTTCTTATCAAAATCCCAGTCAGCCCATCGATTGAACGCCATGGCTGCCGTTCGCGCGGCGACCAAGCACCATAAAATCCACATCAGAACGCGAATCCCCGGCAGGCCATTCGACGCCACAAGCATGGCAGCAAGCGCAAATGGCAACGCGAACACGGAATGCGAGAATTTGATGAGTTCCAGCGTCTGAAAGAAACGAGCGATCAGGCCGGGATCCTTAGCGTCTGAGATGACAGCGGTGGTTGCCATAAGTTTTACTTCTACAACATAGCGCGGGATTCGATTTCTTCAAGGCAGCGTGACGCTGCACCCAGTTTTACTTTACGGACCTGGCCACTCGAGCTTATCGCGAAGATGAGCGGGAACGAGATCGAACAGGCGAGCCACGGACTCCTTCAAGTCTTCCCAAGCACCGGGCTGCTCGCAATAAACTTTGGCGGGACTGTTCAACCAATGAAAATCGGCGTCGGTAAATTCGTCATCCACAAGGCAGACCGGAATGTTGTGAATGAACTGAGCCTCGCGGTGAATCGTGTTTTTGCGAAGTCGAATCCAGACGGAGTAGTTTTGATTCTTAAAGTGAGTACGGATGATCGGCAGTACCCGCCATAAGATTTCTTGGTAGACCAATTGTTTGTCGCTGAGCGGCATAATGGCAGGGGATTTCTTGATCGTAGCAAAGCGGGCGCTACGCTCCTGGAGAAAGTAGACATGAAGCTGCTACACGTCACCGATTTTCATGGCAATCCCAAGTGGTACGAGTGGTTGCGGGTCACTTGTGAAAAGCGGGTTTATGATGCTGTGTTTTTGACGGGGGACTTGATTAATAGCGTCGGGCCTCTGGCATTCGAAGAGACAATCGAGGTGCATAGAGTCATCGAGGCGATTCGAGCGGAGGGCTCTAAGCTCTATGTCTGTTCAGGGAATCATGATCTCTGGTTTCAATTGGGTGCTTGGGGTTGGATTGAGCAACAGCACGGCACTTTCTTTTTGGACGAAATCACGGTGACCTCAATTTCCTGGAAGATTCCCGGTTATGACGAGGGCGAGTGGGGCGAGGAATTGGAACTGGAGTTGGATAAGCTCCGCGCTGTGGCTCGGCGAACCGGTAAACCGTGGTGCGTTCTTCAGCATTGTCCTCCGTTCGACTGCGCGATTGGCCGGACTCACGTCGAGCCCGATCCCGCCGATATTCAACTCTCGGCACTCGCGTGGGAACCCGATTTCCTGTTTTGCGGTCACATCCATTTACCTCAACGTTCCGGAGGAGATTGGACCGACACCGTTACCGGAGAGTCGGGCCAAGTGACTCGGCTTTTCAATGCTGGTGTGGCGCCTCGGGTTAAAATCCCAAACCACATTGAGCTGGATACGACTTTGAGAACCGCCGTTTGGCGATCGGTGGATGATCGAAATCCAGTAACAACTCTTCGAGAGAGAATCGTGACGTGGTGACTCCCTTTCCCTAACGGATCACGTTCATTTCGCCCGCTGAAATCACCTCTTCCAGACCCGCTTCCGTGCGTAAAAGGAGCGCGCCCGATTCATCCAAGCCCATCGCCATCCCATATTTTTCGCCACGCACGGTTTGCAGGCGAATGCGTTGTCCGAGCATGAGACACGCTGCCTCCCAATCAGCCCGGACCGATTCAAACGGCTGACGATACCTCCTTTGCACCGCGTTCATCAAGGCCACCAAAACATCAGCACGGCGATAGAGTGTGCCTGTTTCGATCCGTAAGGAGGTGGCGATCTCTCGAATCTCCGGCGCAAAGCTCTCGGCCTGCTGGCGCACGTTGATTCCGATTCCAACAACCGCGAATCCGATGCGTCCCTCGATCATCTCTGTCTCGATCAAGATTCCCGCCAGCTTTTTGCCGTTGAGCAGCAGATCATTTGGCCACTTGATGCTCGGTCGCTGTCCGATCACCTGTTCAACCGCATCGGCAACCGAGACACTCGTTAAGATCCCGAGTTGCCCGACCTCCTCCGCTCTCCAGCCAGGACGCAACAAGAACGAGACATACAATCCCTCTCCTGGTGTCGATTGCCACGACCGACCCATTCGACCGCGACCTTTTGTCTGCTCAGCCGCAGCGACAAGCAAGCCCGGAGCTGCACCGCGCCCCGCTTGATCGCGAACAAAATCGTTCGTCGACCCGGTCGAAGCCAAAAGCAGCGGCGACCACGGGAACTCGTCGCCCGCGTCTCCTGTGCAGCGCGCCATAACCTCTTCCTCGCACCAGACATCGTCCGGCTGTCGCAACCGAACTCCAGCGGCGGGATCGAATTCCACCGGATAACCCGCTTCCACGTACCGGGCAATTAAGCTCGGAAGCGTTTCGATTTTGACCCCGGAGATCGTGACTAGCTCCTCCGGGGTGATCCACCGCTCTAAGTTTGTGAACAGCGCCCTCAACAGCGCGATCTCGTGAGTACAACTCCGCATCGTGCGCCATTTAAATCGACAGCTGCGATCTGAGCGAGCCGATTTTATGGGATATACAACGGACTGCTAGACTTCTCTTGCACACCAGCGCCGCGATTTCTTTCAGAATGATCCGCGTTAACGATGCTTTTCTTAGGGGGAATAATAGCGGCTTTTGGAGCCGTCATTTGGAGTTGATGATCGAACAAATGCGCAAGAACCCGAAGATTCAAGATACGCTGTGATCTTTGATTATAGTTCATAGATTGACCTGTTTTGCTGGGGTGCTTTTAGTTGACTAACCAACTAACCCATACTCCATTCGACGTTGCTGCATGCTGCAATGTCACAAAAATAAATTAAATTTCTTTGATATCGCTATTGACAAGAATGGGTATCACTAAATCGTTATTATTATTATTTTATGCGCAAGCGACAGATCCGCCCTTGCAAGCGACAGATCCGCCCTTGCAAGCGACAGATCCGCCCTTGCAAGCGACAGATCCGCCCTTGCAAGTGACCTCCGTCCCTGCTATCCACGCCAGATGATTATCCTCATCAGCGGTACAAACCGCCCCGACAGCAGCACGCGCAAAGTTACTGCGAAACTTGAATCCATCTACGCAGCACAGGGAATCGATTTCCAGGTGCTCGATCTCCAGGATCTCCCGCCTGAGCTCTTCTCTCCCAGCTCTTACGCTACGAAACCGGAAGCCTTTTCTAAGTTCACTGATGCCATTCTCGCTGCGGATGGTCTGGTCGTCGTCTCTCCTGAATATAACGGCGGCGTGCCCGGCATTCTGAAGTATTTCATCGATATGTTGCCGTTTCCGGCCAGCTTTGAGCATCGTCCGGTAGCGTTTGTCGGTCTCGCGGCGGGCATTTGGGGAGCACTTCGGCCCGTCGAGCAACTTCAAGCGATTTTCGGCTATCGCAATGCTTACATTTTCCCAGAGCGCGTCTTCATTCCCGGCGTCGGAAAGTCGATCGTCGACGGTAAATTCGTGAACGAAGACATCGAGAAGCGCCTAGCTGCTCAAGCAACAGGTTTCGTGCAATTCGTAACGAAGATCAAGGCTGCTTAGTAAGCAGGACGACTCCATCGCTCCGACCAAGCGAGAGCTGAACTGATTCGCCGACACGGGCTTGATGAACAAAGTCCGTGCAGAAACCAGTCGGTTATCTCGCCATAAAAACCGACGGAACTGTGACCAACTAGAAGACTAAAACCACGCCTTCTTGTTGCGCACGTACATGTTTACGAATTCTTCATCCGTCTTTGTGAGGTAGATGATGCCTTCAATGAAGCCGACAATACCGGCGGCTCCGCACGTGACAACCGTGATGCCGATTTGAATGGCACCTTCGTTCGTGTAGCCTAAGTAGAACTTGTGGACACCCCATGCACCCAGAAAGATGCCGAGTAATCCAGCAACGACTTTTTTAGATTTTTCATCGCTTGTGATAGCGCCGGAACTTAGATCGTCAGACATTTTATATTTTCTTTAAGGGTTTACCGAATTTTTTCGAGGTTGCCAGAGGAAGGACAGAAGGCAAGCCGGTAAAATGAAAATTAATTAATGCGAATGAAGCTAATGAGTGTTCTTGGAACAATCACCTCTGAGTAAAAACTCAGCTTTCCATCAATTCGTGAAGATCGCTTCGGGCAAGGGCTCGTGCGTGACGGAGTAGACCACCGCTGCGATGGCGTTTTGCAGCTCCAAGTTCAGGATCTCGGTAGGATCGTTTTCGAGCTGAACATTGGTGATTCCCGCAGCTCGGAGTAGTCGGTGCGGCAATCGAGAAAAGACGAGATAAACGGTAGCGCGCCCACCCGCCGGTGTGGGTGCCTGGCGCAAAAGAAATTCGATCACCCGAGCCAGCTTGAGAGTGCGTGGGCCAGCCGGTTTCGGCTCCGAAATAACCGGGCTGGTCTCTGCAGGGGCTGCGGGCGGGGAAGCGGGAAGCGGCTGAATAGAGGACGTTTCCGGCGGTTTGGAATGACCTTTCTCCAGAATGCTCTCGAACTGCTCTAAATTGAGCAGCTCTTCTTGGATCCAGCCTTGATTCAGCAACTCATCGATGACCGAGTAAACCTTCGGTTTCGGGAGCTGGAGGCGGTCGATCAGCCCGTCGAGATCGATCGTTCCGTCCAAACCGTGAAGTACGCGCCAACTCACCAGAGGCAAGCGCAGCGATTGAGCTTTATCGACGAATAGATCCGTGTGGACGAAGACTTCAGTGCCGTTCATTGCCGTTGGTAGTGTGATGTTCTGCGACGCCCAGCGCAAAGTAGAGCGTCTGATGTTTCCAGTGCAGGGGTGCGTAGTAGATGGCTGGGGGGAGAGTAATGGGGTCGTTCGGTGCCTGACGAAAGACGCGCGTGGGCGAGGGCGTTAACCGTCCAGGCAACACCTGCTGGAGCTGAGCCAGCAACAAACCACTCAACTCACCGACGAACAAATCCACCGCTGGCTCCATGGGCGCAGGAAGCTCGCGGCCCATTGCCTGGATAATATTGGCGTAGAATTCATCCGTAGACGTGACGTACAGAAAACCCTCTCCAAAGCCCTGGATCGGTGTAAACCCGGTCACGGACGAAAAGATAAGGGAATCAAACTCGAGCGTTCCGAGTCCAAACGCCAGATCCGATTTTAGCGTGGTTCGGAAGAAGTCCTCGGCACCTCGAAGGCAGGCGGTCAACTCGTCCAGTTTCATACAACACGCTAAGGAAACATCATGTGTTACAAAAAGTCCAGTCGTAACAGCGGTATCGAGCTAATTGTCTTTCACGAAAATATCGGAGCGATGGTAAGCTCTAGGATGGAGTCACAAATCTTGAAAAGACAGAACTCAGTCGGATAAGACTAATTTCGTCCAATTCTTGACTTAAAAGCTCGCAATTGAGGCCGAAACTATCGCCCGCTTGTCGGGTTAACCGTTCATGCGTTTCGCTCGCTCTCTTCTTTTTGTCCTGATTTCCGCGTCTCTCGGCTTGCCTGGAATGGGCCAAGTCGTCTATCCGCCGGAGGCGCATGCCCTGCCGGTTCCTGCCATGTCGGATATCCCGCTCATTCCAGGGCCGTTCGAAGGAAATTACGATTCGCTCAAGAAATTCGAGTGCCCGGACTGGTTTCGTAACGGCAAGTTCGGCATTTGGTCGCATTGGGGCCCGCAATCGGTGCCGGGCGTGGATGATTGGTACGCGTATCACATGTACAAGGGCTGGCCGTGCCACGATTTTCACGTTCGAACCTACGGCCATCCTTCGGTGGTGGGTTACAAGGATATCTTGCCGCTATGGAAGGCCGAGAAATGGGATCCCGACCGCCTGATGGCCCTGTATAAAGCGGCTGGTGCCCACTACTTCGTCTCGCAAGCGGTTCATCACGACAATTTTGATAACTGGAATTCGAAGTACCATAAATGGAACTCCGTTCGCGTTGGCCCGCACAAGGACATCGTGGAACTGTGGCATGAGGCGGCTCGCAAGGCGGGATTGCCCTTTGGCGTTTCGGAGCACCTCGGCCACGGCTTCTCCTACATGCAAGCGGCCCATGGATCTGACACGACGGGGCCGCTGGCAGGCGTTCCCTACGACGGCGCGAACCCAGAATACTGGGATCTCTACACCCTGCCCCAGACAAAGCCCGATGATGACTGGTGGTACACGTCTGATCCTCGCTGGGCCAACGAATGGTACGACCGCATTCATGATCTCATCGAGCAACAGAAGCCCGATCTGCTCTACTCCGATGGCGGCGTTCCCTTTCACGAGGTGGGTCGCTCGATTGTCGCGCAGCTCTACAACGAAAGCATGCTGACCCACGACGGCAAGCTAAACGCCGTCTATTGCTGCAAGAAGAACTACTCCAAATCGGGCGAATTCGTGGAAGGCACGTGCGTTCAAGACGTCGAGCGCGGCGGCATGGACGATATCCAGCCCTACCCATGGCAAACCGATACCTCCACCGGCCAGTGGTTCTGGGTGCGGGACGATCACTATAAAACGGCCGCTGAGGTGATCCACATTTTGGCCGATGTCGTTAGTAAAAACGGCAATCTTCTCCTGAATGTGGTGCAATATGGCGACGGCAGTTTGCCGCCCGAGAGCGAAACGTTCCTCACGGATATGGCGGCATGGATGAAAGTGAACGGCGAATCGATCTTCGACACCCGCCCATGGCTCGTTTACGGCGAAGGTCCCTCCAAGCAGCTGAAATCGGGCAGTTTTAACGAGAAGAACATGACCTATTCCGGGGAGGACATTCGGTTCACGCGCAAGGGCGATGTGCTTTACGCGTTCACACTGGGTGTGCCGAGCGGCCCGGTAACCATTCGCTCCTTAGGCACGAATTCACCCCTGATTTCGAGCCAAGCCACAAAGATCGAGCTCCTGGGCTCAAGCGACGCGCTGACGTGGAGCCAAACGCCCGATGCCATGCAGATCGAGTTGCCCGCACAGTTGCCGAATGATGCCGCGCTCTGTTTCAAGATCACCGGTTTAAAGACGGTCGATTCAATCGATCCCGATAAACTGAAGAGCTTTAAGGATTTCTTAAAGAATGGATCGAGTGCGCCTCCGGTGACATTGACGCCAAGTCCGACTGCAAAACCGTTACCAAAACCATCGGTTCAATAGAGATTCCTCGTGTACTCTGTCATAATAGATAAATCAGAACGACTAAATCTTGTGAGGCGATGTATGACGTTTCCGTTTTTCACCCAGTAGGTTTCTCCATATCCGTGTGGACGTTCCTTTAATTGGTTATCTATAAAAGAGTCCGTAAGCTCGTCGGTGTTAAGAACATAGACAGGGAAATTAAACTCACTTTTGCTGGCGAACGCGGATAGACGAGTCCATGCAAATTGAGAAGGTGGGCTCCATACCGCAAAAATAAATAGAATCCCAATGTCAATTGATTCTATTTTGAAGGCATCGAATTTCGGAAAAATAATTCTATCGAGATCAAGCGAACCACTTGAAGCTAAAACGGTATCCTGGAATGATTTATTCACTTAAAATAGATATCTTAGAGAAGTCCTTTAACGATTTTCTTTCAAAATAAATTCCACGTGAAAATTTCTTGGCTCCTTTGAACATTGCATGCCAGGAGGAATCTGTTGTGCCTTCGCTTCTTATCAGGATCAAAGATCGGCAGGTCGGACAAACCGGGTGTTTGCCTTCAGATAACAGTTTAAACACGTTCTCTTCTGAAAAATCAAATCGATCTAGAACGTAAGTTACCATTTGGCTTTTGAATCTGCGTGTTTAGGAGACAGACAGTCGTTCCACCCGCAAGCCTAACTGAAATAACCAGCAAATGAAACCGGGAAGCGCGCCACCTTGCGCGATTTTACCGCACGCCTGCGAATTTTTACTCTATTGCTTGCGGTGCTTTTGCTGCAAACATGCCGTTAGATGAGGGCTTACTCGTCAATGTTGCTGAGGCGATCCGTAAGACCAGGCGCTTCTTCCAGAACGTAATCGCGCTGGGTTGATTTCCGTAAGAAGGTCCAGCCGATCATGAGGAGGATGAAAACGCCTGCGCCGATGGGTCCGTATATCTCGGCCAGGCCATACGTTGAGTTGGTGGCATTGACAGGCACCGCAACCGACCCATTGCCGGAAACGCGGTGGCTCTTGTAGCTATCGGGTTTCGCATCGGCGGTTATTGGGTAAAAGGCGGGAAGACTAGATTTGACGTTGCCAGCGTGACGCTGGACCCTCTTGAGCGTAGCGTCGCGCGATTGCGGGCTGAAAGCTCGCTTCACTCACGACAGCTCCTGCCTGCCTGTTAAGTTGTGCATGGGGTGAGGACAAATCTACGCGCAACTTAAGCAATCTCTTTAGAGTTTTCGAGATACTTGAAAATACGCTGTTCGCAATCGGCCAGGGTCTTTTCTTCAATTGGTGAGACCGCATTCCACGGCTCACGCAGAGAACGAATGAGGCTCGCCAATGTTAACTTCGGGTTCTCGGGTATCACGACAACACCGATATTTGGGAGTTCCATTTCCGGCTCATAGCGCTCTCCAAGCCAGGCATCAAAAAGGTATTGAGCACCGAAGTAGGGATACTTGCCGTCGGCGATTTTTGGAAGATTAATGTCGTGTAGAGCCACGTAGTCGCCTGGTTTCAAGTGGGGTAATAGCGCCATGAAATCGATGGTGGGCCAAGGATGACTGTGATTGGCATCAATGAAATAGAAATGCTTGCGGTCAGGTGCAGGGCTTAGGTCGAACGCTGTCTGGCCTGGGTACAGGCGCCATCTTCCTTTTAAGTCAGCGGCCATATCGTCAACCGCAGCGCCAATGGGCTTGGTCGAATCAAAATAGCAAACCCCAGCCAGATCGTATGAATAAAGCAATGCCTTTGGATTGATCTTGGAAAGCGCAGCAAGAATGAAAGCAGAGGACACACCAGAGGCGACGCCGATTTCAAAAACGTCGTCTGGCCGGACCAACTCCAACATGGTGATAAGAAAGCTCGCGTCAATGTTGCTCACGGCTCCCTCAATCCATCCCGGGCGACGTTCCCAAATCGTGCTCACAAATTGTTGAGTATCCGAATTCAACGGCTGCCGTTTTACGGGTGAGGCGGTCCGGCACAGCTCCCCGGAAACCATCTGTACAAGAGGATTCTCGCGATCGGCTACTGCGGCTTCACTGAGCCAATCTCCAGGATTAATCTGCCCAGCCTTGGACTTTATTTTGCGGGATAGTTTCTCTAATCGGGACTGCTGTTGATTTAAATTCAGATAGGCCGTCCGCAACAATCCCTTGAGTGAAGCGATTTCTCGATCTCGTTCTTGTAACAAAGCCATTAGCTCCATGACCTTTTTTTCCGCCGGATTTACCTCCAGCACGATCGATTCGGGACTCTCAGTGCTCATTATTCTCCCCGACACATCGGCTTCGAACAAAGGTTCTTTAACGGAATCCAAGACAAGGTCCCAGATTTTCGCCAATATGTAAAAGTACGGCGGCCTGAAACAAATACCGCCGTGAATTTGCCCTGACGATTACTCGTCAATATTGCTGAGGCGATCCGTAAGACCAGGCGCTTCTTCCAGAACGTAATCGCGCTGGGTCGATTTTCGTAAGAAGATCCAGCCGATCATGAGGAGGATGAATACGCCAGCACCGATCGGTCCATAGATTTCGGCTAGGCCGTACGTTGAGTTGGTGGCGTTGACAGGCACCGCAGCCGACCCATTGCCGGAAACGCGGTGGCTCTTGTAGCTATCGGGTTTCGCATCGGCGGTTATTGGGTAAAAGGTGTAATCAAATTCGTACGTGTAGCCCAGGTTGTAGGTTCCCATCCATGCGAATTTTACCTGGGAAGCGACATCTAGAACCGCCGAGTAGGTCTCGCCGCCATTGATCTTCACCACTTGCGAGGCGGACCTAGGGACGTAGCCGATCACGGGACTTGTGCCGTCAGGCAGGGCAATCTTAAAAGGCGGATTACTCGGGTTAAAATCGGGCAAGTAGACGGCATCGTTGCTGTCGTTTTTAATTCTAATGATTACGGGAATGAGCAGCGGAGGCGTGTACGGGGCGAGGATGCCTTGATCCGCAGGCGTGGGAACTGAAACAGTAATTTCCAAGAGGCTGGGCTCGTCGGCAACGGCAGCAAAAATGGTAAGAGAACACCAACCAATAATAGAGAGAAGAAGTCGCGCTCGCATGAGATATCCGGATCAATCCGGACCTGACAATAGGAAAGCCTAGCAAAAACACAAACTGGAATTACAGTGGCCTTAAACATTATGACCTCCATCCCCAAGCCTCCGCTGGAAGACAACATCTTCGATATCCTCACAAAAGCTCAAAAGGGGCTCGGGATTTCTGACTCCACTTTCGTCGAAACCTTGGGAATGCCCCTGGAGCAGCTCCCCATAATTCGTAAGTTCTCACCGCTCACGCCGGACCAGCAGGGAGAAGTGGCTAAGGCGCTCGGCCTCGGTCGTGCGCAGCTCCTAGCGATCGCAGAAAATCAGTACTACCCGCAGGTGCCCCAGGTTCCCCACGGATTTGCGATGCTCAACACGGCGTATGGCGATATGACGGTAAACGCCTACGTCGTTTGGGACACGAAAACTTCGGAAGCGGCTGTTTTCGATACCGGGGCCGATTGCATGCCAATCGTTACGCTTGTGCAGAAACTCTCTCTCAACGTGCGGCACGTTTTTGCGACACACACCCATGGCGATCACATTGGTGAACTGGAGCGTTTGCTGGAAAAGCTTCGTTCTACAACACCGATCACCATTCACGTGGCAGAAGCGGAACTGGCACCCGTTAAATCGCTCGATCTGCCGAATACGGTAGGATTGACTCCCGGCGCAACGATTCACATGACGAATTTGCAAATCGAGTCGCGCGATACCTCCGGCCATTCTGCTGGCTCGGTTACATATGCAATCCACGGTCTCGATCGTCCGCTCTCGATCGTAGGCGATTGCCTCTTTGCTGGGTCGGTGGGCGGCATCCGTACCGATTACGCCGCCACGTTGCAACGCGTTCGCAGTCACATCTTATCTGGGCAAGGTCAAACGATTCTCGCGTGTGGACATGGCCCGCTGACCACTATCGACCAGGAACTCGCACACAACCCGTTCTTCACCGCTTAGCGTGACGCCACCGCGATCTTGAACCCGTCGCTCGATTTGTTTCTCCAGACGCATCTCCGCGAGCTGGAGCAGAGTCAAAGCCTTCGCAAACTCCGCTGCGCCCTAGCCGTGCCCTCGCGGCCGGGCCCGCTCCATGATTTCGGGTCAAACGATTATCTGGGCTGGAGTCGTCATGAGACCTTGATTCAAACGGCACAGCGAGTGACCGAACTCTTGGGAACCGGCGCAGGAGCGTCCCGGTTAGTCGGCGCGGGCACGACCCCTCCTATTCTCGAGCTCGAATCGAAATTGGCGCAGTGGAAGCAATCGCCCGCCGCCTTGGTTTTCGGGAACGGATACGCCGCGGCAATCGGTACGGTGCCGGCACTTGTTGGCCCGAACGATCACGTCATTGTCGATAAACTCACGCATGCCTGTTTGATCGATGGCGCACGGCTGAGTGGTGCCACGCTGCGCGTCTATCCCCATAATAACGTCGACCGTCTCGAATCGATCCTGAAACAAATCCGAGCGAAAGCACCCGCCTCCACCCGGATCTTGATCATTACCGAATCGATTTTCTCGATGGACGGTGATGTGGCTCAGCTTACGGACTTGGTGGAGCTGAAAAATCGATTCGATGCGTGGTTGCTTGTCGATGAAGCGCATTCGACCGGCCTTCATGGGCCCCACGGCGCAGGGCAGATCAGCGCGATAGGCCTGGCCAACCAGGTTGAAATCACGATGGGCACATTCAGTAAGGCGCTCGGTTCCGTGGGCGGATACATCTCGGGATCTCAGTCGTTGATCGATTTTCTGGTGAATAAAGCACGCTCGTTTGTCTATTCCACGGCACTTCCTCCAGGAGCGATTGCGGCCAGTCTGGTTGCGGTGAGCCTCTGCCAAACCGAGATCGGGCAAGCAGCCCGGGCTGCCTTGGAACAAAATATTCGCCTCTTCCTCAGCAAAATGGGGCCGCTCGAGACCCAATCCCGTTCCGCTATACAACCGATTATCTGCGGGACGAATGCGGCGGCATTGAGCGCTTCTGCCGCATTGAGCCAAGCGGGATTTTATGTTCCGGCGATTCGTTACCCCACCGTACCGCGCAACCAGGCGCGTCTTCGCGTCACGCTGAGCGCGGTCCAAAAACCGGACCTTGTTTCATCGTTGGCGGAGGAGATTCGGAAAATCGTCCATATCTAAAATAACCCGCAATAAACGATGCGGCGAGAGGTCTAATAGTCTATCTCCCCTTTGTCGATAGGATTTGCTTTTTTAGTGCAATCCGCATATTCTTTAGCTTCATTTCTCCTATGTCTAACCCATCGCTTTCCACCCCCCGCAACTTCACTCCAGGACCCACGCCGCAGGAAAAGGCTAAGATGGAGAAGGACGGTCTCGACGTGATTCACGACGTTTACCGCTACGCCAAGCTCGGGTTTCAAGCGATCACCGAAGAAGATTTCGATCGGATGAAGTGGTACGGCGTCTATCGCCAACGCCCTAAGGACTCCGGTTATTTCATGCTTCGAATCAAGGTGCCCGGAGGACAACTCACCGCAGACCAACTCGCAACGGTTGCATCAATCGCGGATGACTTTGGCCATGGCTTTGCCGATATCACCACACGCCAGACGTTCCAATTTCACTGGCTCAAAATCGAAGACTTTCCTGAAGTGTTCTCACGACTCGCTGCTGTGGGGATGACCAGTTCCGGTGCGTGCGGCGATGATACGCGAAACATCGCGGGTTGCCCGATCGCGGGGATCGATAAGAATGAGATCATTGATGCCACGCCGGTTCTCCATGCGGTGAGTGAACATCTCACGGATAACAGGGAGTTTTCGAATCTCCCGCGCAAATATAAGATCGCGATTTCCGGGTGCCGGATTCATTGCTCCCAGCCGGACATCAATTGCGTCGGCGTGTTCGGTCTGGAGCGGACGCACAATGGCCGATTGGAAGCGGGCTACGGCATTAAGGTGGGCGGCGGTCTCTCGAGTGCGCCTCATTTGGCCCAGACCTTGCCGGTGTTTTTGACTCCGGAGGACGTTCTGCCGATTGTTCATTACACGTCGGTCGTTTACCGCGACTTCGGGTTCCGGGATCGCCGCAACCGCGCTCGTCTCAAGTTTCTCATGGCCGATTGGGGTCCCGAAAAGTTCCTCGCGAAGATTGAGGAATTGTCAGGGCGCAGCTTCCAACGCCACGACGCGTTCGTCTACCCAGGCGACCCGGAATCGGATCACTTGGGCGTTCATGAACAGAAGCAGGCCGGGCTTTGGTACGTCGGCATCTGTTTCGCCGGGGGGCGCGTTCGCGGTTCAGACCTGAGAAAGCTCGCGGATCTCTCGAAGCGTTACGCTCAATCGAGCTCTGACCGTGTGACGACCACGAATAAGCAAAACCTGATTCTTCTCAATATTCCTGAGACCAAACTCGCGGCGCTTCAAGCGGAGCTGACCGCTGAAGGCTTCGAATGGAAACCGACCAATTTCCGTCGCGGTTGTGTCTCGTGCACCGGCATTGAGTTCTGCAACCTGGCACTGGCCGAGACGAAAAACCGCATGGCTACCCTCGTCGAGCAACTCGAAGCCGAATGCTCCGATTACTCCGATAAGATTCGCATTCACTTTAGCGGTTGCCCAAGCTCCTGCGGACAGCATCAAATCGCCGATATCGGGTTTCGAGGCGGTCAAACTCGCGTTGATGGCGTGATGACAGAATGCTTCGACATGTTCATCGGCGGAAAACTCGGCGATCAAGCGCGCTTTAATCAACTCGTGAAGGGCAAAATCTTAAGCCCGGAAATTCACCATACGGTGGGTAAACTGCTGCGCTACTACAAGGCCAAACAACTGCCCGAGGAGCCCTTCTACGCATTCGCCCAGCGGGTGCCGAAGGAAGAAATCAAAGCTGCGCTGGACGCTTGATTTCTCAAATAAATCTGTACACCGCCGCTTGTTGATGTAGTGTTCTGCGGCGTGACTATCAACGAGGCTGAGAATGTATTGGATGAGGCTCAGCAGGCGCTGAAGCTGGGTGAACCACAGGTTTGTCTGGATCTCCTCAATGTGATCGAAAAATCCAGCGTGCCGCCGACCGACGAGTTGATTCGACAGGCCGTGGAATTGGCCGCTCAGGCGACTGTGATGGAGCTGGCGCGTCGCCCTCGGAAACAAGGAAATTCGAAATGAGTGATTTGAAGGCGAACTATCAGGCACTGCTCAATCACGTGATCGAACTGGGGCAGCAAGCGGAAGAATTGCCCTCCGACACGCAGATTCAATTAAACAAGGTTTTTAGCGAAAATCCCGAGCTCCGAGTCGCCGTGGATAAGTTAGTTGCGCAGGTGCCGACCGAGTCCGTGCTCGCGGCCAGTCAGGCGACCGAGAAAGTGGGTCTTAAACCGCCGAGCGAGATCATCGGCTTGGTCTTCGATTTCGATGAAACCCTCACGCAGGCAAACACGGCCACGCCTTTTATGGAAAAGATGGGCATGTCGAAAGAACTGATGCGTCAGTGGGATGCGGAAGAGGAGGCGCGCGGAACGCACTCTGGGCGACGCCCCCAAAATTGGACAATGCGCTACATCAATTCGCTGCCTCCGGGTGAGGGAATTACGCGTCAGGACTTTAAGGATTATGCGGCCACCGTGCCCTTGGCCGCAGGTCTAACCGGTGAGAACAATTTCTTTGATCGCATGCGGGCGTACGCTAAAGACCAGGGCGTAGAGGTGCAGTTCCACATGGCGAGCGCCAATTTTTATGATATCCCCGCAAATTCGGCGATTGCGCTGGAATTCAATACGATCAATGCGAAGCGCTTGATTTTCGACGAGCAATCGGGGCTGTTGACCGGCATGGGCCAGAGCGTCGATTTCACGACGAAGACGCGCATGCTCACCGAAATCAGCAAAGGCATTGTCGATAAAAATGCGACCGACGGCTTACTCGTGAACCGGAAATTACCCACCGTAATTCCGCTGAAGAACATGGTGATCGTCGGGGACGGTGAGACTGACATGACGTTCATGGCCATGGCACGAGATCACGGCGGCACGGCAATCGGCGTCTACAATCCGGAGAAGCCGACCCGGAATTTAAAGGTCTTGCAGGACGATCACGCGGCGGATGAGTTGCAGGTTCGCGATTATCGGGAAGGCAGTCCATTGGAGGCCGCGTTTAAGGAGCAGATTCGTGCGATGGCTGAACGGATTCGCAACGAGAAAGAGATCTACTCTCAGACCGCCCAAGAGCAGGCTGCGAGTGTCGGTAAGCCGGTCGAAGTGACGACTACTAACCCCAAGGAATTACTCGCGCAGTTGGTCGATCTCGGTCGTGAAGCGCGTCGTGATCCCGAGGCTGCGGAGAGCAAACTGGACGCGATTTTCGCGGCTCGGCCCGATTTGAAAGAGGCCTGCGACCGTTTCTTCAAACGAATGGAAGTGCAACCGGCGATTCTCGACCAAGACGAGGTCGGTAAACTGGTGCCGCCCAGTCGGCGTGTCGCCTTGGTCTTCGATTTCGATGAAACGGTGACTGAGGGCAACAGCATCCGCACTTTTTACAAGGCCGTGGGAATTACCGATGAAGAACGCGAGCAGGCGGGGAATAAAGTGAAGGCTGAGGGTGTCCACGCCAGCCAAGTGGGCGAGCGTGTGAACGGCATGCTGTTTCCAACGCACGGTGTGACCAAGGCGAAGCTCGAGGAGTTTGGCGCGACGATTCCCTTTAGCAAGGGCCTCCTCGGTGAGGACAATTTTTTTGATCGCATGCGGGAATTCGCGAAAGAGAAGGGACTCGAGATTGAGTTTCACATCGCCAGCGCGAATCTGACCGACATGATCAAGGCGACTTCACTGGCTAAGGAAATGGATTCGGTTATGGGTATGCGGCTGACTTATGATGAGCAGACGGGCATGGTGAATGGCTGTGCCGAGAGCGCAAATTTCACCGTGAAAACGCGTATGGTCGATCTGGTTCGCAAGGGGTTGACGCACGCCGATGACGATACGCTGGTAAATCGGCACATGCCCGATTTTATTCCGATCAAAAACATGATCGCCGTGGCCGATGGGAAAACGGATATCGCCTACATGGCCTACACGAAACAGCACGGCGGCAGCGCGATTGGCGTGTACGACGCGAACGGTCCGGAGACGGAAATCATGTCGATCTTGAAGCAGGATCAGCGGGTCGATTATCTGCTGCCTCGCGATTACAGCCGGGGCACGGAATTGGAGACTGCGTTCAAGTCCGTGATCACGCAAGTGGCCGATCGCGTGCGCGAAGAAGATCAGGCTTACGATAAGCGTGTGACGGCCAAGACAGGCGCTGGGCTGGTGATGCCTAGTGAGGCGGCCAGCAGCGGTGAATCGGCTAAACGCGCTGGAGTTTAAGCCAAATCAGGCCAAGAAATAGGGCAGTCGAGGTGAAGATGGAGGAATCGATTGCCGTCTCCGGGTGCAGTTGACTCGGTAAAATCAAAAGCGCCAGGACCCATGTGGCATGCGCGGCAAATGAAGCCCAGAGACTGGAATAGCGCAGGTAAAGTGTGGCGAGGATTGTTCCGATAAGCAGCAGGTTAAGCCCGTGAATGGAGATCAATTCGCTCGATTGCAGAAGGATGTGCCAAATGGCTTGTGCACCTGAAAAAGCGGTCACCGGTTCATGATCGATAGCTGTGGGGAAACGCCAAAAGTGAACCGTCGCGTAGACGATAGTCACGAGCATAATGGTGAGCGGATGTGGTTTCTTAACGGGAATTCCCAGCCCGCGAAAGAACGTCTCTTCGATTAATGGAACCACAGTAATGGCAACCGCAATCGTCTCGAGTGTCGCCACGGAAATCGAGCTGGTGCGAATGCCCCAATACCCCGCTACGAGCCCGATGATCAATGCGATCAAGCTGGTCGCTGCACCCAGTAAAAGTCCCACCCCCGTTTGTGGCAGTGGCCCGGATGCGCGTTTACCCGTGCGGGTAGACCAAGGCGGTAAAATGAGGTGGTGATCGAAAATGAGAACCGTGATGAGGACACAGACCATTGGCAGGCGATCCAACACGCGGTGATACGGAATTCCCAGTGCGCGTGCGAGAAGGTCGGTAGGGGTACCCCCTATGAGTGCTGTGATGCCGAGCGCGAGGGCGAGATGGGCAGCGACTTTCAGAAAGCCCGGCTTATTCAAAAACATGAAGCGTAAAGTCTGCGACGATTCCTAGGAATCTGCAATGCTGTCTTCCCACCAAACGCGGAACTTATTCTGAATCTCCGCTGATGTAATGGCGATGATCTCGGGGCAAGCGTAGGGGTGGTTCGAGGAGATAAGACTTTCCAAATGCGAGAATTGTTCAGCCGAGCTCTTAATGATCAACATGCACTCGATGCTGTTTTGAATTTTACCTTCCCACCGATAATGGGACTCGATTTCCGGCAGAATATTAACGCAGGCTGCCAGGCGTTTCTCGAGAACAAGCCCGGCCAGTTTTTGGGCGCTCTCCTTGTCTGGGGCGGTTACAAAGACAAGTCGTGGGGTAAACATCTGTTGGAGAATGCCGGATCGCACTCGTGGCATCAAGTCCGCATTCAACCAGCGTGACGCTGGACCCACTAGCGCCTCTCGCTTCACGCCTCTCGCTTCACGACCAGCGTGACGATGGAACCATAACCAGGATTGACTTATCTCTCACATGCCTTCTGCCTTCAGGCCCGTAGGGCCGGCAATGACTTAGCCCAGGCTTAGGAGCGAAGCGACGCAAGCCTGGGTTCGCCCAAAAAAGCGACTGCGGGCTGTAAGCTCGCGTCACAATGTTTGATGTTGAACATGTTTCGGCGTCTTTAATTAGATGTTCACGACGAGGCGAACCCAGGCTTGCGTCGCTTCGCTCCTGAGCCTGGCTGAACATGAAGCTGTCCCTTCGGGCCTAGAGCCAGAAGGCATGTGACAGATAAGACCATTTACGTGTAATATTCGATAGATCGAACTGGTTCAACCCGAATGTACCGAACCTCAATCGTAAATGGTCTAAGCTGGATCTTGCTTTAGGCCACTCACTCGGGATCAATCTGAATTCCCACGTCGTATGGGCGGGGATCGCTTTCCTTCGCCCACTTGGTCATGTGAATGATGCAATAGCCCGGCTCTTTTTCGCCGGGAGGCGGAGGACCGAAAACCGCTGTGGCTCCGGGAGCGTAGTACGGCAGAAAATCTTCCATGGTAAAGTTAGGAAGGGGCGGCAGGATGTAGATTTTCTTGAGGGGTTTGCCGGATTGCACGTAGCGATCGATACAGAAGACCATTCGCTCCACGTCGGAAGGAAAATGGATTCCGTCCACGTGACTTCGAAAAAGCAGCACCAGGAAGCCGCCGGTGTAAACGAGGTAGACGATGCCGAGCCGAGCCGCCTTTTGCCACGTTTCCAGAGCTGAACCGATGTGCGCGTGATACTTCATGATAAACAGAATCAGTCCTGCCGCGACGAACGGCAGCGTGGGCAGCGTGTTCCGCGCATCAAAGTCCGCCGCATGCGGATAACTGCCGATCAATCGCCCGGCTGAATAGATGGAAGTGAGCGCCCAAATGAAAATGGCGGGGAACCGAAAATCGCGGACCTTAAAGCTGTAATAGATCAGGCCGATCGAGGCGATGGCCAGTGGCGCAGGAATGATAGAGAGTTCCGGTCCCGAGTAGTGCGTCATCAGCTGAAACTCACGCCACTCCGCCAAGGGAAGCGGTAGGTCATGGGTGACAAAGAGGTGCTGAAACTCGTACCAATTCTTCCGTAAAACCAGCATGCCGACCACGAGTGCCACGCTTCCTTGAGCCATTATGGCCACAAGCGCGAATGAACGGTAGCGCGCGTAAAATAGGAGGACGAAAAGGCAGAGCATGCTCATCGGCCACGCGGAGAGAGCAGGTCGATGGCAGAACGGGAGGAATCCAATCGCCCAAGCCACCCAGAACCAATTGAAATTGCTGGGACGCTCCAGCACCCGAAGAAACCCGGCCACCAAGAACATCGAAGCACAAATGGGAATGGAGGATTGTTCATAGATCCGCACGGTGAGAAGCGTGTAAGGGCTGAGAGTGACTGCTAGCGAGGCCAGACTCGCCCATATCCAGGGATAGAGACATTTCCTGGCTTGCAATAATTGGCCCGCTGCCGCCAAAAACGCCACGTGCGCCCATAAGAAATAACTAAAGAAACTCAGCCGAACGAGCTCCAGGCTATGCCCGAACAGGTAGGAGGGAATCGCCGCCAGAATGAACTGCCGGGCGGGATAACCGGCGCGATATCCCGATTGATAGACGCCAAATGCGTTATCGTTTTGAAGCAGATCCATTCCCAGGCTGATTTGCAAATTGCTTTCGTCGTTACAGAGAAGCCAGTCGACCCCGAAGAGGCCCACGAGCATGGCACAAATAGGAACGATCAGCGCCACCAAGAACCAGGGCCATTCCCGAGAGGCCCAAAGCTCACGATTCCACGCAAGGGAGCGAATCGACAGGATCAAGGCACTCGCCAAAAACAGGAGAGTGATCGCCAGCCAGAGTGCTCCCAGCAACCGGGAGAGAACACCTTCCGGCAGAAAAAAACCGAGATCGATTATCGTTAAAGCGAAGATTCCGATGTAGAGCGGAAAGCGCTCAGCCGTGCACTGCCATCTCCCATTTTTGCCGAACGTACAACTCATTTTCAGCCAGGGGGAAGATCGGATGAACGTGGCGCTAAACTTCACATTGAGCTCGGAAGTAGGAGGTTGCATCTGAGCCTTTATTCGTCCGATTTTGAGTCAGAAGCGGCCTTAGGAATACGCTCGCGCAAGTCTGCCACAAAGCGAGGAATGGAGGAGCGTGTGTTCGGAATCGGGAATACCACAGTCTCGGCATTGGTGACGATGACGCATTCGAGTTCCAGCATTCCACTGAGCCAAAAGTAGATGAAGAAAAAGAGGAGAATCAGTCCGAGCAACGTCGCTTCCGTGATGGCGAGGAATAAGGCAAGTGAGCTATCGATCTCCGTTAGATAGCAGACAAGCGCGGTCACGAACATCACCGCGCTCGTCACGATCATTTCCCGCAAGTTCCGGTGTCGCTTGCGAAATCCAACGTACCGAATTTGGTCAAAATAGATTCGGCCGTAGAGCTCTTGAAGGCCCTTATGCTCAGCGATTAGAAAGTGATCTTCAGCGACGTAGATTCGCTTCTTCATTCCTGGATGGAAGAGCGGAGAGCCGTAGTGGTTGAGTTCTCGATACAGTTTCATGGTGCGAAGAAATGGCCAGCACTCAGAATCGTGAGCTGAGCGAATAAGGCGATGAGCACGATGATCGTCGTCAGCACCGGCAAGAGGAACTCGTACGGCGACGAGCGCTTGGTGTACACGGGAATCTCCGCGCCGTAACAGAGCCGATACTGAACCAGAAAAAGGAGGGGTTGAATCAGGATTGCGAACAGCGGGTAGGTGAAGACCGAGAAGAGCAGAAAGAGTCGAATTTGATCAAAGCGGTACGCCTCCTTTTGCAGGAAATTGATTGGAATCGGCGAGCGATTTGCCCCCCAGCACGCGTCACAATGAGGCACTCCGCGATACTCAATGATGCAAACTCGGCAGAGCAAGCGCCCACAACTTTCACAGCCCTCCCTGGCTTGATTTTCTGGGTGATGGTAACAGCTGGCCTGATCCGGAAAAATCTTGGGCTGAGGCAAAAGCGATTCCAGAGGCGGCGAGTTCGGTGAAGGATTGACGGCGTAGAATTCCCATTCTGCTTTGCAATGAGAACAGCTCAGGGCCGTTTCGAGCGTTTGCTCGGAGAGCTCGATCGAAGTACTGCACACCGTGCAAATGGGAAGGACTTTACTTGCGGACATATTCAACTCGTGTGCCACAAAGGAGATCGGCGAGGGACCTTTTTTGAGTATCGAAAAGGATCATTAGATGTCCAACTCCCAGTATCGGAAAAACCAGAAAATTCACGAACGTGCGGAGCGCGGCTTGAGCCAGGCCAACCGGGAGCCCTCCGCTCGATACAACGCGAAGTCCCACCAAAATCTGCGGGGTGGTTTGACCACGAAGGACAATCGAAATCGCTTCATAAAGAAACGTGGCGCTTACCGATAGAGCCAGGACCAGGGGTGAGATACGAATATCCGTAAAGTCGTGACTGAAATCGCGGACCCAGATCGAATTCACCGCCGTGCAGATCAGGAGAATCATGAAGGCGAGGAGGAGTGAACCGACCATCGTGCCGGAGCGGGCCAGAAACGTGGCGCTCTGGTTGGGGCTCTCAAAACGCTCGATCGCCCCTTCGATCATCAACTGCACGCGCCTAGGCTTGCACTCGGCACAGACCCATTGACCGGCGAGCTCTGCCATAAGGTTATGCGAAAAGGTGCGGCGGCAATGAAAACAGGCCTTTAGGTTTAAAAGCGTGTACCGGCTTTCTTGATCTGCCTGCGCTTGGCTCATGGACGTGATGCGGACAGCTTCCATGTGGGTATCGACGAGGTTAATCGTTGTACACAATAAACACAAGGAACCGAAACGCCCAAAAAAGGTGTGAAACTTATTTAAGATCACCGTGTTTACCGTGGCATGAGATTACGTTTACTTGCCGCGCTTGCCCTCAGCCTCTGGTTTACCCTTCAGCCAGGGCACTGCGAGACTTCGTCCACGCCCGCACCCGGACCCGATTCCGGTATGTTACCCGTAACAGACGGGGCGTTTAAACCTTCCTGGGATTCCCTGCACCAGTACAAGACGCCAGATTGGTTTCGTGACGCCAAGTTTGGGATTTGGGCGCACTGGACCGCACAATGCGTTCCGGAAAGAGGGGATTGGTACGCTCGAAAAATGTACGGTGAGTACATGGCGCCGGGAAAAATCAACTCCGCGTGGCAGTGGCATCAAGAGCATTACGGGCCACAATCCGAGTTTGGTTTTAAGGACATCGACCACATCTGGACAGCGGCGAAGTGGGATCCGGCGAAGCTCATTGATCTCTATAAGCGCGCCGGGGCGAAGTACTTTGTCGCTCTAGCAAATCACCACGACAATTTCGACTGTTTCGACTCGAAGTATCAGCCTTGGAACTCAGTAAACATCGGACCCAAACGCGATATCGTGGGTGATTGGGCCAAAGCTGCACGCGCGGCCGGTTTACGCTTCGGCGTTACTGTACACGCCGCCCGCACGTGGAACTGGTTTGACGTGTCTCACGGCGCAGATGTGGATGGAAAATACAAAGGTGTTCCTTATGACGGAAACTTGACCAAGGCCGACGGCAAGGGCAAGTGGTGGGAAGGCTACGATCCGGCAGAACTCTACGGGCCCGCTAGTGCTGCACGCACACCGGAAGCGAAGCTCGCCTACAACGTGAAGTTCTACAACCGAACACTCGATCTCGTTCACAAGTACAAGCCTGATCTGCTCTACTTCGACGATGGGGTTATGCCGCTCAATGGGGAGCCCGGCGATTACGGATTGAAGATTGCCGCCGACTACTACAACTCCAGCATTCAATGGCACGGCCAGAACGAGGCCGTGATGAACACGAAAGGACTGAACATGGATCAGCGCAAATGTTTGGTGCGCGATATCGAGCGTGGCAAGAACGATGTCATTGACCCGAACGTGTGGCAGACCGATACATGCATCGGCGGCTGGCATTATGACGCGGGGCTCTTTGCCAGTCATCATTACAAAACCGCCGAGCAGGTCGTGGGCATGCTGGTCGATATCATCAGCAAGAATGGCAACCTCCTCCTCAACATCCCAGTCAAAGGCGATGGAACCATCGATACCGATGAAGTCGCCGTCTTGGAAGGCTTGGCGAGCTGGATGAAAGTGAACTCGGACGCCGTATTCGGCACGCGGCCGTGGAAAACGTTCGGTGAAGGGCCCAGCGTTAGTACGCCGCAAGCCAAGGGCCATTTCGGTGGACTAAGCGACGTCTCCAAGACGCCGTATGACCCCGCCGATTGCCGGTTCGTTATCAAAGGGAAAACGCTCTATGTGTTCGCGCTCGGCGGAGCGACGGGCGACATCAAAATCAAGTCCCTGGGTACGTCGTCCGAGTATAAAGTGAAGGTCACCGACGTGAAAGTGGTCGGCTCCACTGACAGCTTAAAGTGGTCGCAAGGTGCTGATGCTCTTACGGTTACCGTACCGAGTCACCTCGACTCACCGTACATCCCCGCCTTTGCAGTGACGCTTGCCGAATAAACGGGACTGGCGAGAATTCGAATGGCCAGTGACAGAGGCCATCGCCCGGATTCCCGATTCTGCCAAAGCTACCCTCTTGTGGGCATGGTTGACTGCGAGTGCTGCTCATCGTGCTCGTGACCGGGCGCAGGGGAGGACTGAAACTTGGCCGTGCTATCGAGCGTCGCGGAGCGGCTATGAATCGCGTCTGTGGCGGTTTGTTGAGCGCTTAACATCGCTGCGTTGTATTGCTCATGAATCGTGGCGGCATCAATGCCCAGACCCTTCGATTCAACCATGTTCTGCTTGGCTTCTTTTACCTGCTCCGTGTAGTCGTGAGCGATATCCGCGTAGGCCGAGCCATGCTTCTTAAACTCGTGCTTGAGCTCACGGTCTTTCGTCTCAATCTCGTTGTTTTCCGTGTGGACATGTTTGATGTCCGCAACCGCTTTGTCCTCCACGCCCTGCATTTCTTTATTAAAAGCGTGGTGAGCTTGTGTCGCGCTGGTCCCCGCTCCCACGCTCTCCTTTTCATGCTGCTTGGCTTCCGCCGCATGCTCGGTGTAGTCCTGCTCAATGTGCTTTAAGGTCGAGTTATGCCGGAAATTGCCGCGAATGCTCTCATCCTGGTAGCTGATCGAATTGTCTTCATGGCGCATTTGAGCGATTGATTCCAGCGCATCTTTTTGAGCTTTATCGGTTCTCGTGGCTTGACCGCGATCACACTCAGCCTTGCTGATCCCCTTCTTCAAATTGCTATCGTACCACTCTTTCGATTCCGCCATCTTATTGTGGTACGTATCCTCGATATCCTTGAATTCCGGGTGCTTTTGAAATTCATGCCCGAGCTGCTTATCGACCGTTTCCCGATGCGCCGCCGCGGAAAGTTCCTGTTTGTGATCCGAAGCGGATAAGGTCAAGTGCGCGGGGGAAATGTGGTTATCGTGCATCGTCTTGAGCAGCGATGCCATATCGTCGTTGGAGAGACGCAGGCAGCCGTGGGTCGGGCGTAATCCACCGGTCGCGCTCGGGTCGCCACCATGAATGAGAATACCGCTCCGCCCATTGTGACGAGCCGTGAGGGCGTCACCGCCAGTCGGTTGCAGTTCCAGAACTTGGTTCGGGCCGTAGCTGTGCAGCGAATCGCTATCACGGCCCATCCGCTCGACCCCGGCGACCGAGTACGTCCCGTTCGGGAAATCGCCCATGTAACGGGTGGAGGTACGGTTTGGGTTACCATTCGCCGCAGCTGCTGAGGGATCAGACATGCCGAGCGCGTTGAATGGCCCAGCCAAGTTGTTCCCTTCATCGTCAACAAGGGAGAGGGTACCGGTTTTGGTTCGGTCGTCGGGTAGAGTGACTACGAGTTTAGGCATACATGCATTCGCTTTCTGGAAGCAGCTTACAAAGCCAGCACTACATTAGCAAGCGCATACTCAATGAATTGTGACGCATTTTTTAAAAACTGACGTAAACGAAGGGATGGCTGGGCAAACTCATGCGGTAGAGGAGATAGTGAAAGAAGACGCCCATACCGATTCCCAGAATCAGCGAAAACGGCACGCTAATGGGAAAGGTGAAACGGCGGCGGGCGGCGATTTCCGTCTCACCGTGCTTAGGGGTCTCAAAAAATGTAAGATGTAAGCGAAGTTTCATATCTATTTTAATCTGAAGGTTTCGGCATCGGGGCCGGGGTTAAATCTGTTCCATAGAGGCGATGAGCCATATCCAGAATCTTCGGAGCGATGAGTTCGGCCAACTTGTTACCTCCCGATGGGCACAAGTGAATTCCATCGTGATAATCGGCATTGTCGAATCCATCGTCGGTTGCCACGGTAAAGCCCAAATTTGAAAGACGTCGAAGAGTCTCAGGAAGGGTAAGTCGATCGCATTCCTGCTCCATCGGCGTGAAAAGGCTCCGGTAATACGGCGCACACTGATCCCGAATGAAAAGCGTACGGGAACGCATTTCAGGGACAAAAGCCGTGGTGTAGGTTTTCTCGATTTCCTTGAAGTGAGGGTCATTTACTTGCCAATGTCCCTGCCCGTCTAATTCATAAAAATGCGCCGAAAACGTGCGAACGCTGGAAAGAGTGGCCGCTAAAAAGGGTTGGAACCGATCGGGAACCGGTGGGACGACGCTGGTTTGATCATCATCGTGATCCGTGTAAAGCCACTGCTTCGGGTACCACCACTCTTGATAGGGCATCCCCGGCCAAAAGGTGGTCGCGTAGCAATAGGAGAAACAATTCCACCCATCGTCAAATCGAAGATACTCATTCAGCCCTGCATGGATGGGATTAATCCCCGAATCGATCGATGCAGACTTTACACGGTCAGGATTCGGAAGGAGAAAGCCCGCCTCGTAAGCCTGCCAGTATTGGTACCGGTAGGTGGCGCCGCCATCGGGATCCGTGCCCATTACCGTGTCTGCCACGTAGATCACAGGAATCCCCTTTTTATAAAAATACTCTGCAACGCACTCCGCACCCGCCGTGGGTGAACAACCGCGCATCGCCAGGTTAACGACTCGAAAATGACCGCCGAGTTGCGTTTCCAAATGCTCGGACCAAAGATCATCCACACCCTGACAACACCCATTCATGACAGAACTGCCGCCAATAATGACGAGAACCGCACCCTTACTAGTGGGTTGATTATATCGATTAGTCGCTAACGCCCGCATGAGTCGAATGGAGGGATAAAATTGCGTCTCAGGTCCAATGAATGCGTTAAATCGTTTAAAATGGCGCACATAATCCTCCTGCGAAACCACATGGCCTTGGATCACACAGAAAAGAAATCCTATAAAAACACCGACGAGAAGCGATGGGGCGTTAATAAACCGAATGACCAGTGGCTGATTTAGTTTTTCTGATTTAGCACTCATTGATAGTCGATTAATTATGGTCGGGGCTGAACAGCAAAAACAAGAAAGCCCCCGCTTTGTCTAACGGATAGAAAAATAAGATCCAACTTAAGAAAACGAAGATCATCGTCAATAACCATCCAGCGAAGGGTACTTGTCTGAAAAAGCTTTCCAGTGCAGGACCGATAACCGGAATTTTCCCATACAGGATATTCGTACAGAGACCAACGCCGTGCATGATTCCCCACAGGACGAAATTCCACTCTGGCCCATGCCAAAGCCCGCAGAGTGCAAATGCAAAAAACACGTTGAACCCGCGACGAATCAAGCCGTGCCGACTCCCACCCAGGGGGATGTAGATATAATCGCGTATCCAGCTGCTAAGTGAGATGTGCCAGCGGTGCCAAAAATCCTGAAGATTTGTTGCTGAATAGGGCCAGTTAAAATTCTCTGGTAACCGGAATCCTAACATTCGCGCTAGGCCTAAAGCGATATCACTGTATCCACTAAAGTCCATGTAGATACGAAGGCCCAAAAATAAGAATATAGTCCAGCGCGTGCTTAGTGTGGCTTGATCGAGATGATCATCGTAATAGAGGCAATAGGTAGTGAGACTGTCGGCCATGACCACCTTCTTAAAAAAACCTATAGCGATCCTCACCAAGCCATAGGTGATCTCGGATAAATTAAAGCGGGCTGCCGATGTTCCCAGTTGGGGGACGAACTGTTCAAAACGTTTGATTGGACCGGCGACCAATGTGGGAAAAAAGAAGATAAACAGCGCAAAATCGAGCGGTTTCCGAATGGGCTCGGACTTGCTGCGAATGTCATACAAATAGTGGATGAACTCGAATGTAAAAAAGCTTATTGCCAGTGGGGCTACCGGCGGCAGGCATTCAATCGCCAGGTGATCTGCCGCCGCTCCCCATCCAGGGAAAATGGGACCAATTAACCGCAAGGTCACAAAGTGAGAATACTTAAAAACGATGAGCGCTCCCGTACAGACTACCATCGCAAAACCGATCCAATACGGATTTCGATTTAGCCCTGCAAAGTAGACCATCACCGCCAGGGCCACCGTCGTTATCGTCCCGGTAAACCCCGCAAAGTGATATTGAAAGATGATACTGACGAGTAGTAAGAAATAGAGACGTAAGGGCTTCCAGGGTAAGAGCCAATACGCTGTAATGACCACAGCGGCAAAGAGATAGAACCAATAACTAACGAATAACACGCGGGGTTTATAGTAGATGAGTTAGACGCTGTCAAAGTTGTTATCCGAGATCACAAAGCTTTTTGTGTATCCCACCAAACCCGCCGTTCGAAAAGACGATGATCACATCCGTCGGCTGAATCAACGGCTCCAATTTCGCCACGATCGCATCGGCGTCGGCCTCGTAATGCGCGGGGATGCCCTTCGCCGCGATATCTGCCACCACCTTTTCAGGATTCAGTCGCTCATGCGGGGGAATTTGCTCCAGCTTAGCGACTTGCGCGACAAAGACGCCGTCGGCCAGCGATAGCGCAGCGGGCAGATCGTGCTGAAATACAGCCCGGCGCGTCGTATTGCTGCGAGGCTCGAAAATCGCCCAGAATCGCCGACCGGGATATCGATGGCGCAACCCCTCCAGCGTCTCGCGAATCGCCGTGGGGTGATGGCCAAAATCATCGATCACGAGTGCCCCTTTCGCCGTGCCGCGTACTTCCTGGCGGCGTTTCACCCCTTTGAAAAGTCCGATGGCTTCGATAATCGTTGGAAACGGAATTTGGTAGAAATGCGCAGCAGAAATGGCCATCGCCGCGTTCCGCACATTGAAGCTGCCGGCCATGTGAAGCGTGAAGGTGTGGTCGAACAGTCGAAAGGTCTGGCTGCCATCGGGAAGTGTCTTCAGATCCATGATTCGTACGGCCGCATTTTCACTGAAGCCGACTTCCAGAATCGGCGCGGGCGAATCCTTAATTACAGCCAGCGCATTCGTATCATCCGCATTCACAAGAATCATCCCGTTACGGGGCACGATTCGCACGAGATGGGAGAACGATTTTTGAATGCCGGCGAGGTTTTCAAAAATATCGGCGTGATCGAATTCCAGGTTGTTTATGATCACCAGCTCCGGCAGGTAATGGAGGAACTTGCTCCGCTTATCGAAAAAGGCGGTGTCGTACTCGTCGCCCTCCAGAATCCAATAGGGCCCTTCCTGCTTTTGGCAACCTTGCGGGAGGTTATAGGGCAATCCGCCGATGAGGTAGGAAGGATGGCGACCGGCGTGCTGAAAAATCCAAGCAAGGAGCGAGGTGGTGGTCGTTTTGCCATGGGTGCCGGTCACAACGAGATTGTGCGTTTTACGCAGGAAATATTGCTTCAATGTCTCCGGTAACGAGAGGCAATAGCGCTTCGCATCGAGCGCTGCTTCCAGCTCGGGATTGCCCCGTTTGATCGTGTTCCCGACAACCAAAATCGTGTCCTCTTGCGGGAGATTTTCCGGCTTGTAGCCGCCTTGGATCGTGATGCCCTTCTCTTGCAGGAATGTGGACATCGGCGGGTAAACGCCATCGTCGGAACCGGTTACGGTGAAACCTTGATCACGGAGCATGGCTGCCACTGCGCCCATGGCCGTGCCGCAGATGCCCATGAAATGAAAAGAACGAGGAAGCTCGAATGACATGGGGTGTGAGGCTACCAAATCGCCTCATGAAAGCAATGCGCGACCATTGTCGTTGATTGAGATAAGCTCAAAGACCACATGAGCCATTTTCCCTGGCGACTCCTTCTGCACGGCCCCGCGTCTCCTGCGCGGAATATGGCCATCGATGAAGCGCTGCTACGCGAATTGCCCGCCACGCAAGCAGCCACCGTGCGCCTCTATCTGTGGGACTCTCCCGCCATCTCTCTCGGCTATTTTCAAAACTCGGCACTCGCCCTGGCGAATCGGCCCTGGATTCGCCGCTACACGGGTGGTGGTCTGGTCGATCACGCCGCCGATCTCACCTACACGATTGTCGCGCCCAAAGAGCATCCCTGGATGGCGCTTTCCATTCCCGAATCGTACGCGCTCATTCATCGGGGTGTGCAGGCGGCGCTGGCGGCAATTGGCGTCGAAAGCTTACTCACGCCGAACGCCGCAAGCACCGAGTCTGAAGCCTGTTTTCAAAAGCCTGTCCGGTTCGATTTAGTCCCGGCCCACGGTAGCGATTCCCTGCCGCTTAAGCTGGGGGGTGCCGCCCAACGCCGCACCCGCGAGGGAATGCTCCACCAAGGCAGCGTCTTGCCCCCCTCCCCCGATCAACGCGCCTCGCTTTACGCCGCGTTTCCAGAGGCGTTTGCCCGGCATTTGGAGCTCGGCCCATTCACGCCTGGAGACCTGACGCCAGCAGAACAGCAGCGAGCGGACGCCTTAGAACGAGACCGTTACTCCACGATAGAGTGGAATTATTCCAAATCATGAAACGCGTCAGGCCTCTGTCACAAAAAGGTGGTTACCGAAACGCCATCTACACCTCCATTTTCATGAGCGTTCTCGGTGTGATCAACCTGGGTTTGGCGCTGATTTTTGGGAGCACAGAGACGGAGTTCACGAGCGGCTTTATTGTACTGGCGGGCCTCGTTTGGCTGGTGGTTGCGGCGTTCCATCATGAGCGGCGGACTCAGCTGATCGCCGGCGGAATCCTCGCAACGACCTCGCACAACGAGCTCGATATTAAAACGGAGCAGCGGGAATCGAAAATCCGTCTGGAGGCGAATGGGCTGAAGTACCAATACAAAGACCATCGCGGCGCGAGCTATCAAGCGCACGTGGCGCTCGGTGGCGACCATGAATCGGGGCGCGGCTGGATGGAGCATATCGCGCGGGGAGAGCCGATTCACGTCCGATACGAGCCGAGCTACTCCGACCAGCACGTGCTGGCTACACCATCGCCGGTGACAAAATCTTATCCGGCAAACACGCGGCAACTCCAGATCTTCTCTCTATTTACGAGCAGCGTCATTCTACTCGGTGAGCTTATTTGCATGCTCAGCATCGGTTACTCCAGTAATCCGAGCCTGATGGCGCAGACCGTTATCGGCCTCATCGTCGGTGCGATTTTCGCCGGGCTTGCCTTCTCCGGGCTGGCCAACACCTACGCTACGTGGCTGAGGCTCCGAGCGCTTCGTGCCACCGCGATCACCACCCGAGCGCGAGTGACTCGAGTCATCGAACTTGTCATCGATAAAGACGTGCCTTCCGTCTTTCACCTGCAATACCAGTACGCCACCCAAAATGGACTTACCCGCCGCGGCTGGACCGAAATCACGATGGCCGAGTCCAGGAATTGGCGAGCGAAATTGAGCGATGGCTCGGTAACGGTGGAGGTGCAGTACGATCCGCAACACCCCGAGGATCACGTCGTCGGAGACGCACGGACGGCCAAGGCGGAATCGACAACGTCGCCACCGATTATCGTTCCTTTGGAACTCTAACGGCTCGGCTGTTGAACCTAGCACTTCGATCGGCTTGCCAGCCGATCTTATGCTAGGCTTTGTTATGGATCGCGCCGTTGGCGCTCAGGGGGAATAACGGGAGCACGATTCAGTTGAGCGCCACAGGCGCGATCCGTAGAAAAGCCTGGTAGAGGGCGGCTGATAAGCCGGCCGAAGTGCCAGGTACACCACCGCAGCCGTTAGAGTTCCAAAGGAACGATAATCGGCTTTGCCGCTTGCGACGTCTTCCTAACTAAGCCGCTGCCTTCAAGATCTGGCCGGATTCGGGATCTTCCGGGCGAATGCCTTGCTGTGCGGCCATTTTCGCAAAGGCCCCGCCGCTTTTCAGGAGTTGCTGGAAGGTGCCGCGTTCTTCGATGTGACCGCCGCGCTGGAGCACGATCACCTCGTCCATATTCTTGAGGGTGGAGAGGCGATGGGCGACACAGATGACCGTGCGGTTTTGCGCTAGGTCATCGATGGCCTTTTGCACCTCTGATTCCGACTTTGAATCGAGCGAGGCGGTGGCTTCGTCCAGGATCAAGATGGGCGCATTGCGAACGAAAGCACGCGCGATGGCGATCCGTTGCCGCTGGCCGCCTGAGAGGAGAACGCCGCGTTCACCTACGGGCGTATCGTAGCCATTCGGCAGCGCGAGGATGAACTCGTGTGCGTGAGCTCTTTGGGCCGCTTCGATCACGTCTTCAGGCGTCGCGTCGAGCCTGCCGAATCGAATGTTCTCAGCAATGGTATTATTGAAGAGCTGCACCTCCTGCGTGACGTACGCGATCTGGCTGCGCAAATCCTTCAACCGCATCTCCCGGATATCGACTCCATCGAGTTCAATAGTACCACTATTTACGTCCCAGAACCGAATGAGAAGCATGAGCAGCGAGCTCTTTCCGTTACCGCTCTCCCCAGCGAGGCCGAGCCGATGCTTGTAAGGAATATCGATGGAAAAGTTTTCGAGCACGTTTGGGCCCTCTTTGCGGTAGCTGAAGGTGACGTTACGCACGCGGATGCCCTCTTGGAATTTCGGAAAGGGCTTCGGGTTGGGTGGATCTGCAATGGTCGGTTCCAGGGCGAAGAGGTGGAGCAAGCGCTCAGCACCCACGTTAAACTCCGCGAAGTAGGAGTTGAGCGTGCCGAGTCGTTTCAGCGGCGCCAGGAAGAGAATGAGGGACGTCAGAAATGCGCCGAGTGTATCGACCGAGCGCCCGCTGACGACGACGAACACGAACACCGCGCTGACGCCGTTCATGCTGATCGTTTCCAGGATGGGGCTGAGCAATTCCCGGCGCTGGATAAGTTTCATAGCTCCCCGGACCATTTTATCGCCCGTTTTCTTGAAGGCGGCGGCCTGAGAATCCTCCAGTAAGTAAGCTTTGGTGACCCGAATGTTATTGAACGATTCCAGAGCCAAAGCCGCTTGAGCGATGAGCATTTGATTATCGGCGGTTCCGATGTTTCGAATCTTTTTACCAATCTTACGTGTCGTGAGAATGAAGATCGGGACGAAGACCAGCGAGAGCAATGTCAATTGCCAATCCATGCAGACGAGCACCAGGAACATGCTGACGACGGCAACGGGCGCTTGAACGAGATCGGACATGCCCAGTTGCAAGAACGATCGAATGCGTACCGTATCACTTTCCAAAAAGGAGATGAGTTCAGAGGTGGTGGTGCGGTTGAAGTAGTCTGTAGATTGAGAGGTGATTCTGCGGAATGCGTCCACTTTTACATCGCTGGTGATCCGCTCACCAGACCAGCAGAGGAGATAGGTGCTGCCATAGCTGAGCATGCCCCGGATCAATGCCAGCAGCGGAAAGATAGCGAATAAAATGGAGCACTGCAGAGCCGTGGCAGGGCGCCCCCGCAGAGGCAAAAGGGGATCGAGCTGAACGTAAATGTATTGCTTGACCTCGCGAAAGAACGAGGCGGGCTTGATGACCACCGGCTTGCCTTGCTCCCGTAATTCATCGTGAGCTTTTTTATCGGCCAGACCTTGCTCGGTGATCTCTTGGACTTTTTCCGGCGCAGTCACGCGCTGGAGTAGCGTGGAGACGGTGAAAATGGTGAGCCCGTTGCTGAATCCAGAGAGCACACCCAGCATAACGCCCAAGCTAAAACGGAACCAATATCTCCTCAGGTAAACGGAGCTAAATCGGCAAAACTCAAGAAAAGTCTTCATAGAACGGCAGAGGCTGAGACGATAGCAGTTCTCGGAATTAGGTAACAGGAAAACAAGAAAGAGCGGCCCGGTTGGCAATACGCAGGAAAGTAAGACATCGACTTGGGTTAACCGGTGGTTGTCTCGATTCCTTGTGGGAATCGGATGGTAATCTAATCGTTTAAACAACGCCTTTCTTCTCCTTGTAGGCTATAACTTGCAATGTGAACGAACACGAGAACAGCGCAGCCTTCATCTCTGCATTTATTCCCAATATGAGTTCAATTTCCGTTCCTATCGCGGCTTTAAAGTTTAAACGTAACCAACTCAAGAAACCGGCATGGACTGCTTTGCTATGCTTGTCAGTGGGGTTATTGACTGGGATAGCCAGTGCAGACAATGCACCGATACCTCTCTGGAAATTTACGCCGGACGAGAACTGGTCTGCGGAATGGCTGGATAAAGTAAATTCCGCTCCATTCACGCTGACTCCTGACGCCAAGGGACTAACCGTCACGTTCACCGCAACGACCGCAGAAACGAGCTGTCCCCTTAGAGGAATTCTCTGGCGCGAGATCGAACCGCTAGGTATCCAGCCGACGCAGTTTTCGATAGAAGCGACGATGACCGCAGGTGCAGGAATCAGCCTTTCCCCGCGCGTGCAGGATGTTAATGGGACCACCTACCAGCTTACTTCGAAACCGGTCACAGGCGGAACATTGACGTGGGATTTGTCAGTTGAGCTCAAAAACAAAGTCCTCAAAAGGGACGCGCTTGAACCTGTACCGGCTGGCACCGTTCTGCAAGGGCCCATCTATTTGGATGAGGTCGAAGTTATTAAGACGGCCGGGCCAGTCGCCAGTGTTACGTTCACAAAGGGGGAAGTCGTCGACCCTCAACATGGCACCATGGCGTTCGGCAAGGATGTGTTGTTCAAATTTGACGTTCCCGAACGCTGGTTCGACGTCAACGTGTTCGACGAATCGATTTACAAAATCACCGCTGGCCCTGAGGGAACGACCATTACCTACGGTCCAACGACCAAACGGTCGGCCTTTAAGTTGAACTCATTTAATCCTTACACCCAGGGCGGAGCGATGGGACGAATCGCTCGGCTAACGACCGATGTTGAAGTGGTCGGAGCGACCGGAGAAGTGGGTACACTTGGGCTGGGCGTGAAGGATAGTGAGGGTGAAGTGCTCGGCAGTAGGGGAGTGCCTCTGGTTCCGGGCCACAATGCTGTTGTTTGGGATAGTACGAATGTTGCTTCCCCATGGCGGGGTGGTCACAATGGTATGGTCGATTTTCCCTTGGGTCTAGACGACTACACCCTCGTGATGAATCCGACCCCGATAGAGGTCAAGGTGATCTTCCATTCTGCGACCAAGGAGGCTCTTCATAAGCTTGTTTATCAAACGGGTTACGACGCGGGCCGTCCCCGTTTCGTCTGGAGTCCCGGAGAAGCTGCCACGGTAAAAGTGCATTTGACCAATCTAGGTGCGACTGATTATCAGCGCCCTTTCCAGATTACCTTAAGCACGGATCAAGAGCATGAGATCTGGAACCGAACTGTGCCCGCATCCGTTTCCTCCCAGGGAAAATCGGATCTCCCGATTAATATCGATACCAATGGCTTGCTACAGGGTGTCTATATTCTCCGCTGGGCTAGTTCAGAATCCAGCGACGCGATTTCCGGCCAGGCGCTCTTGACCGTTTCAGAATCGGCACCCATACGAAAGGCGAAAGACGGGGAATTCCTGTATGGAACCGATCTCGGAGGAACCTATGAACAATGGAACCTTCTCGATTGGGCCGACTGGTGCGGAGTCGACGTGGTGCGCAACGCCGGGGGCGATGGATTCTTCCGTAACGGAAGCAGCGAGCGTGACTTGGCCTACGCCGAGAGTGCGCTCGAAGCCCTAGAAAAGCGCGGCCTTAAGTCCAACCGCATGTTCTTCCCAAATACTCCCTGGGATGCTGATCCGGCGAAATTTGACAAAATCATTGCAACTCAGGCGGCCATGGCAAGTGCAACGGCGGCAAAGTTCAAGAACCGTTTTCTTTGGTACGAGCTTGGCAATGAGCCGAGTCTTCAACCTTTCTTTTTTCATGGCCCTTCAGCCGATTACGCCAAGATTTTTTCGGCGGTAAGCGATGCGATTAAGGCGGCTGATCCTACTGCAATAGTTGTTAATGGTGGGTGGGCATTCGCTGGTGCTGGAGGCGCAGAGCAACGTGCCCGCGAAATGGCGAAACTCATTCCTGCCAACAAGATCGACGGCTGGGCATATCACGGCCACGGCGACGGTGCAAAAGCCGAGCGTTATTGGTTCGAGTTGGCCAAGAGCACTGCTAATTATCCGGACAAGTCCACTAAACCCTATTACGAAACGGAATCTGGTTTGCCTTCCACCGATCCGATCACGTGGCGCGAGCAGGCGCGCACCTTGGTACAAAAGTTCTCGTTCGCTCAGTCTACCCATGTCATTCCCTGCTTCCTGTGGTTCGGCCTTCATCCGATGTGGGAATGGGGAATCCTGGAGAATTTCGAGGAAGCTAAACCGGCTGCGCTCGCTTACCGGGTCTTGGTTCAGCGCACGCGTGGGCTCAAGGGCCAAGATCGCCTGGATGTCGCCGGGGCGAAGGGTGAGGCCTACTGGTTCACGAACGATGAGGGTCAGACCACGGTCGTGCTGTGGAGTGACGAGGGCCTCTACACCCGCGAACTGGCTCTGGGAGCGGATTCCACGGACGTAAAGCGCTATGACATGTTCGGCAATGCCACACCGCTGGCACTCGATGCAGACGGTACCGTAGGGGTGCAAGTTGGTCTCGATCCCATCTATGTTTGCTCCAAACGACCGCCTCAATCGCGAGCCGTCGCGGTGCTGCCCCCGCCGTTGGATCTTCCCGTAACGATAAAAGTTGTGCCCGGTTCCACGACGATGCTGACCGCGATGGTGCATAACCACGGATCGAACCCATTGCAAGGGACGGTGGTGGTGACTCCGTCCGGATCGGTGCCTATTGGGGCAACGCAGGTTCCCATCCAGATCGATGTGGGCAAACAAGCAATGGTCCATCTGCCGCTGACGGTGAGCGACGTTCCTTCGCCGTGGTGGCCGCGGGCATGGGTCGTCTTCGCCCCGGTCGTCGGCGATCTCGATTCCACCA
>CAVURW010000097.1:0-6561 GCA_963743595.1 uncultured Verrucomicrobiae bacterium | reverse complement strand
GTATCGCCGCACGCGCCTATCTGTCTGGTTTTGACCTGCTGGTAAGCTGTGTCGAGGACATGCCGAACCATATCGAGGTCGGAAAAGACGCAGCCGGTGCGACCAGTTTCCGCCTCTCAAATCCCAGCCTGCCAAGCGAGAATCTAGTCGAGAAGTGGAAGGACCCTGTGCATGCCCGGGCGTTCTACGCGTGGCACAAGGAATTTGTGGCCTTTCTGCAGCAGCTGCCGCTCGCAGGAGCGCCGCAACGCCGTCTGCTTTCAGAGGCGCTCGGCACACGTCCGGTCAATGCTGCATTCGAGAAGCTGGGGGAGAGCTTCAATGGAGCTCGCAATCGCCAGGTGCTCACGGTCGCCCCGATCGTAGGCCTGAGCCTGGGCACGAGCGCGCCGGTTTCGGCCCACGTCATTCACGGTCATTGATGAGCCATTTTCACCCTCGACCGCTTTCGCTTTCAGTGCAGCTTGCTCACCTTCAACGGCGTTTCCCGGAGGGGGCAGGTGAGGTCCGGCGCAGCCGCTTGGTCTGGAAGCAGTCGATTCAACCGCATTTGCTCGCGCACGCGTACGAATGCCGCCTCGAGCACACCTTGGGCGACTATCCGGACATGTACTGTATCAATCCGCCGCTTTCAGTCCTCGCGGACGGGCGCAAGTTGCCGCACGTTTATTCAAAAACGGAGCCAGTCTGCATGTGCCTATTTATGCGGCGGCTCGAATGCTGGAATGATGGGATGATCCTGTCGAAAATTGTCGTGCCGTTGGCGTATTACTGGCTCGCGAATTTCGAGGATTGGCTTTTTTCGGGCGTGTGGAGAGGTGGTGGTACGCATCCAGTAGACCCCGAAGTTCCCGCCTCACTTCCCATTTTTCCAGGTGAAGACCTCGTGATCGTGCCGGCCTCCGACGCTGTCGCCTATCCCAGTCCGGCTTTACCGGTTTCCGCTTAACTTCCCATGTCCACTCCCAACATTGTACCTACCGCAAGTTCCGCAGTGACGGCAACCCGGCCGATTGACGAGAATGTGCGTCCGTTTCGTATTTTAGCCCTGGATGGCGGCGGCATCCGTGGATACTATACCGCAAAACTTTTATCCGGACTGCTCAAGCACTTCGAGGTTCGCACCGGGCGACCGAATCTCGACATCGGCAAAGGCTTCGATTTGATCAGCGGCACAAGCACGGGGGGAATCTTAGCCTCGGCTTTGGCCCTTGGGAAGCGACCGGAAATCATTGCAACGCTTTATAAGGACAAAGGACCCCTGATTTTCCCGGAGCGATTTCCAAAACTCGGGTTTAACCTTCGAATTGTATTGTGGGCGCTCGGCCACTTGAACCACCCAACCGCCTCCAAGGGAGTGCTGGACGGAGAACTGAAGAAAATTTTCGGGAATGTAACGATGGATGACGTGTGGCGCACGCGTCAAATCGCGCTTACAATTCCAGCTGTAAGCATAGAAACTTATGGCCCAAAGGTTTTTAAAACCCCGCACCTGGAAAGACTGACCCATGATCGGCAATTGAAATTGAGCGATGTATGTTTAGCAACGGGTGCCGCCCCCCTGTATTTTCCGCTCCATAAAGTCCGGGAACAACAGGGATATTTTCGGAATGACTTTTTTGTCGATGGCGGCCTTTGGGCGAACAATCCATCACTCGTTGGGCTGCTTGAGGCGATCGATATTCTGACCGCGAATCACCAGTCCCGTCCCATCCACATTTTTTCCCTTGGCACCTGTTCGGGCAAGGTGGATCAATCTCATCTTCGGGAAAATCCGCGTGGTGGCTTGATGACGTGGAATGCCGGAAAAGACATCACTGAGCTCGCCATCGTGACATCGGCCAACGCGATGAACTTCATGACGAAACTCTTGGCGAATGCGTTGTCAGTCTCGGGACCCGGCGTGGTCTACGCACGAATTCCCGACCCCGAAATGACCTCCGACCAGCAAGCCTCCCTTGGCTTGGATAAGGCCGATCCGGCTGCGTTCGAAGTCATGGATCAACTGGCTGCGACGAATGAAGCTCGGATCCTGAGCGGAATGGAGGATAATTCCGAACCCGCATATCGCTCCTTCGCAAATATTTTCAAAAGTCTTCCCCAACTTCCTGTGCCCTGATGTGGCGCTGTCGTTTGGAAATTCTTTTTTTCTTACGCAGCTACCAGACCGATAGACCGAAATAGGCACGCACGAACAATGCAGACAAGACTTGTCCGGTGGCTTGTCCGGTCGTCTTGGAGCCGTTTTCAATCGACTTCCTGAAGACGCTGGTCCAGAGCGCGTTGTCCTCTTCAATCTTACGCTCGCCAGCTTACAGAGTAGCTTGCCCGATTGCGTCGTAAGCACATTCATGGATCGCGCTGTTTCAGGTAACTGGGCATAATGATCTCCGCGTTGCCCAATTCTCCGGCCTATTGGAGCAGGCGGCCCAAGACCTCGACTGGTGGGGCGACTGGTGGAGTCACTGGTGGGGTCGCTTGCCCTGCGACTTGTCCTCCCACCTAGGCGAAGGCTAGTTCGGGCTTGCGGCGGAGGGTGAGGTATCGACAACAGGGTATCCTCGGCCAAGGATGAGAACCATGGATTCCAAGAAACCTCACCTTCTGGCTCCCGAGCGCAGCCTGCGGAGATAGTTTTTGCCATCATCCCTGACGCCTTCGCAAACAAGGCTGCGTGAAGCCCTAATTCGAATGCCTGAATCCGTGCAATTCTACGCGGGAATCACGGACCCAAAATGGTTTGAGTTCCTCGCCCAGCTCCAGCCGGACGAGGTGAATTTCTGGCGACCGAGAAGTCAGAATAAATTTGGCGCGATTAAGCCCGGGGCGCTTTTTCTGTTTAAGCTCAAGGGAGAGCCTTATTTCGTTGGCGGAGGGATCTTCGCGCATCATTCGTTCGTGTCACTGCCATTTGCGTGGCATTCGTTCGAACAGAAGAATGGCGCTCTCGACTACAAGAGCTTTGAGCGGCTAATCCTCCCCCACCGCCCGCCCGAGATGCAGAACCGTCCACTCGGCTGCACCATCGTGGTTCAACCATTCTTTTGGCCGCGCGCGCTATGGATTCCGGCGCCAGATGAGTGGACCCACGGCGTTCAAGTGGGAAAAGTCTACGACACCAGCAAGCAAGACGGCGCTGCTTTGTGGGCGGAGGTCCAAATTCGCCTTCAGGGGTCCCTTTTGGGCGTGGTCGCAGAATCGGGCGAGCCAGCGCAACCGCGGTACGGTGAACCGAGGCTTGTGAAACCAAGGCTCGGACAGGGCGCATTCCGCGTCGAGGTCACTGATGCCTACACGCGGCGTTGCGCGATTACGGGTGAACGCACCCTTCCCGCATTGGAGGCTGGACATATTAGACCGTACGCCGAGAACGGCCCGCATGAGATCAACAATGGGCTCCTTCTCCGGTCTGATCTCCACAACCTCTTCGACCTCGGGTATCTCACCGTGACATTCGACTACAAAGTTGAGGTAAGCCGGCGCATACGCGAAGAGTTCGATAACGGTCGGAACTACTATGCATTGCATGGGAAGACGCTCGAGGTCATGCCGCGTCAAGAGGCCGCGCGCCCGGCACGGGAGTTTCTCGAATGGCACCACGGAATATTCAAAAGTTAACATCCGTGCGACGTCCTTGGACTCGGGATGAATTGGTCATAGCTATGAATCTTTATAGCCGGCTCCCGTTCGGCCAACTCCACGCGCGAAATCCGCTGATCGTCCAAGCAGCAGAGTGCCTGGATCGGACTCCAGGGTCTCTGGCGATGAAGCTGTGCAATCTCGCATCGTTCGATCCGGTACTCGCAGCGCGGGGAATCGTGGGACTCAAAGGAGCCAGTCAACTCGATCGGCAGGTATGGGAAGCCTTCCAACAGAATTGGACGGAATTGGGGTCCGAAAGTGAGGAGCGGTTCCGCCAGCTGATGCACGAGCCTTTGCCGACCCAACCCGAATCTGAGCAGTGGCTCCTTCGGGAAGGCCCGACCGAGGCGGAACGGACCGTGCGTCAGCGACTCGGTCAGGATTTTTTCCGGCGAACGGTACTTGTGAGCTATGGCACGCGCTGCTGCATCACCGGGAATCCGATACCTGCCCTTTTGTCCGCAAGCCATATAGTTGGGTGGGCAGAAGACGCCAAGGAGCGACTGAATCCGCGGAACGGGCTTTGCCTCGCCAAGACCCACGATGCGGCATTTGACCGCCATCTCATTACTTTGGACGAGGGCCTTCGCGTCGTCCTTTCGAAATCGATTCGAGACCATCTAACCTCGGAGACGATTCGGGTGAACTTTCAACCGTTTGAAGGAAAGCCGATTCAACTTCCTCATCGTTTCATGCCGGACCCCGCGTTGCTGAGTCGCCATCGCGATATCTTTTCACGTGTGGCGTGAGCAGGTTAGCTTTCACGAATAGCTCTTTTCCACGTAAACGTGAAAGTGGCAGTTTCGTGAAAGTAAATCGTGTTAAGCGCCGCGGCGGCGTACTTTCCAGTTTTGAAACAAAAAATTGTACGTTTTTGTTTCAAAACCGGTTTCTTTTTGGACGGACGGCGGCGACCACCGGGCCTACGATGTGTGCGAGGAAACCCGCTCAGCTGAATCCATGTTATACTTGATTCTGATTCTCATGCCTCCCTTTTTCTACGAAGACGGCGCAATCACCATCACCCCGACCGAAATCCGGGCAAAGGGCTTCACTCTCTACCTCCGCAATGTCACCTCGGTCAGCATCGCCACCCTCAGGCCCGGCAAGTGGGCGCCGCTCGCCTTCCTGCCCTTGATCGTGATGTTCCTGTCCTTCAATTCCATCCTGCCGCCCTTTGTCCATCTTTCAGCTATCCTCCTCGTGCCTCTGCTCCCCATGCTGGTCGGCATCTTTATCTATTTTTTGCTCCGGGTGTGCCGACTCCGCCTCCAGACCTCCGGGGGTCCTGTGATCCTCGCCTCGGCCTTGAGCCTTGCCGAGCCCACAAAGGCGATCGAACGCTATGAGCGGATCAAACGAGCGATCGAGAAGGCGATCTCCTCCCAGAAAGCCTAGAACCGACGGAATTTTGCGCAAAGGAGCGTTTCTGACCACATGGGCATTGCAGACCGTCACTCCGTAAGCGACAGACAGCGGTGATCGGTCTATTTACGCGGCTACGTGATCGGCGCCCGGCTTCGATTCTTTCCCGGGCTTCGGATTGCCGGCGGCGTCATCAAGCACGATGTCGCCGACATCGATCACCGGCTTCTTGAGTAGCGCCGCATAGCTCGCCTCGGTCACGCGGACGGTCGAATGGCCGAGAAGGTCGCGGGCGGCGAAAAGGCCTTCCTGGGTCGCCACCAGCGAGCCGAAAATCTTGCGCAGGACGTGGACGGGCTTCTGGTCCTTGACGCCGTTCGCCCGCAGCCATTGCGCCAGGCGTTTGAAGATCGGCATGGCCCGGACGGCCGGGCGTTTGCTGCGCATGGCGACCGGGGCATTTTCCTGGATGACGAATTCGTCGCCGGAAATGCCCGGCGGGCGGAACGATAGAATTTCGCCCATCAGCTTGGGGCCAACCGGCACGAGGCGGCTTCGCCCGGACTTGGTCTCATGGGCATCGGAGCTTTCCCAAAGAATGCCCTGGGGTGTCATGTGCCGCCACCGCGCCCAGGCGGCCTCCTGTTGGCGGGCGCCGGCGCCGATGCAGAGCACGAAGCCGAGATAAGCCGGAAGATCGACCGGCTTGAGTTCGCGGCGTGCCTTATCGACCAGCACGGCGATGGCGCTGCGTTCGTAGCCCTGGAACGGAGCGACCTGGATTTGCTTCCGCTGAAGCCGTGCGAATGGACTGTCGATTTGCATGCCATTCTCGGCGTAGTACGCCAAGGCGCGCTTGCTGAAGACGCCGCTGGCCTGCTGGATCATCGAGGCGACCGTGCTTGACATGCGCTTTTCCTGGCTCGCTTTCCAAGCTCCGATGGTTTCGCGCAGCCGCTCGACCGAGTCCACCTCAGCTTCGCGCGTAAGGATCTTCAGATTGCCGACGTATTCCCGAAGGGTCTTTTCCTTGATGCCCTGTTCAGCCGCGAATTGGCGATAGAGGGTGATTACTTCTTCGATCTTGTGCCGGTGCGCGCCGGGCAGTTTCGGTTTTAGCACCGCCCAGGCCTGTTCTTGGAGCTCTCGGAAGATTTGCTTTCCGCGATTCAACGCGGCGACGCGGTTCGGCGTTCCGAGTGACTTCATCACCTGCCGGCCAGTCCGGTCCCGGAACTTCATCGCCCAGTTCGGCGATTCGCGGTACGTGAATCCGCGGCCGGACGGTGCTCGCACGGCGTACTTGGGCTTCAAAAGACAGATCGTGTGTCGGTTCATGGTGTTTTTCCTGTTTGATAATCAGGTCACTGGCATTTTTTCCCTCGGCGGATTTTCACTTATACCAAACTTATACCAAAATCTTGATTCAAAACGTGGTCATCGACTTCACAAAAATGCAATCATAAAATCACATAAGATATTTATTATCATAGATGTTGTGTGATAATTTTATGGAGAGTTGTGAAGATTTGAAAAGCCGCAATTTGAATTCTC
>CAVURW010000096.1:0-23597 GCA_963743595.1 uncultured Verrucomicrobiae bacterium | reverse complement strand
CTACGCCAATTTCACGGTCGCGCGCTGCCGGTTGCTCGTTGCGTGTGGTGCAGCGGCGGGTATCGCGTGCGCCTACAACGCACCGATCACCGGGGCGCTGTTTGTGGCCGAGATTCTTCTCGGTTCGATAGCCATGGAGAGCTTCGGGCCGCTCGTTTTCTCATCCGTAGTTGCCACCGTCACCGCCCATCAATTTCTGCGTTCCGGGCCAGTCTACAATATTCCCGATAACGTGCTCACCCACGTGCCGACGTGGCAGCTCGTTTTCTTCGTAATCCTGGGTCTGGTGGCGGGTCTCTTTGCGCCCGCATTTCTGGCGATCTTACGTATCAGCGAGAAGGCGTTTCGCTCCAGCAAGCTCTCGGAGCCGTATCGCTTTGCATTGGGCGGGCTGATCGTCGGGATCATCTCCATTCACAGTCCTTTTGTGTGGGGTAACGGGTACAGCGTTGTCGAGAACCTGCTGCAAGCGCCCTACCCCTGGTTCATCCTCGCCGATATCCTTTTCTGCAAGGTGCTGGCCACTGCTTCCACCACCGGCAGCGGGGCGGTCGGCGGCGTCTTTACGCCCACGCTCTTCTGCGGCGCGGCCATGGGCGTCCTTTTTGCGCAGGCGGAATCGGCTCTGCTCCCCGGCCTTTCGTTTGAGCCAAACAGTTTTGCGCTCGTGGGCATGGGCTGTTTTCTGGCCGCCACCACCCACGCGCCGATCATGTCCATCTTGATCATCTTCGAAATGACCCTCACCTATGGCGCAGTGATGCCACTCATGCTCGGGTGCACCACCGCCTTTTACGTCGCGCGCCAGCTTGGGGCGGAATCGATGTACAGCAAGCACTTGCGCGGCGGTGGGCCGAAATCGAAAGCGCCGCTCTTCCTCCTGCACGTGAGCGATCTCATGAAACCGAATCCGCTGGCGATTCCCGGCAGCGCCAGTTTCACGCAAATCGTGGGCATCTTTGCCAGCAACACTTTCAAGCACCTTTATGTGGTGAGCCCCGAGGGTTCGTTGCTGGGTGCAATCGCGCTGCAAGACCTGAAGCCGTTTCTCCAGGACAGCGACATGCCGAACGTCGTCCTGGCCATCGATCTCGTCCAGGAAATCCCCTGCCTGAGTAGCGGCGATTCCCTTCAAGAATCGCTCATCGTCTTCGCCCGACATGACGGCGAACGGCTCCCCATCATCGATAACCCCACCAACCGGCGATTGGTCGGTGCTCTCAGTAAAACCGACGTGCTGTTGACCTTAGCGCACGGCACGGAGTTTAATGAGATGTAGGGCCAAGAAGGACAGCGATTTCGATGTTGTTTCCGAAGCTCGTGGTGATCGGATTCCAATACCACTTCAGTTTCTGACGAGATCGCAGAATCAAGAGCGTCAGCACGATAAGAGATTAAAATAGTGGGTACCGAGTTGTTTTGTTTGCGAGGCTGAAAATTAGAGAACGGCGACAAATTCTTCCGGTGAGACACTTGCCATTCTGAGTGCACTGCGTAGGGTCCCGATGGCGATCTCCTTGTGCAAGGGAATCACACAACCGAGCTCACCTTGAGACGTGATCTTTTTGAGGATGACGTGACTGCCTCGCTGGCGATCGACGAAAAATCCGAGGCGTTTGAAGGCGGAAACGGCTTGGCTACCCGAAACAACGGGCAGTTTAGGTATTTAATAGCTCGAAAGTGCGAATGGCCGCAGATTTCTTGAATGCGTTAGGGAACGATTCAATGTAAACTTCAGTGGCATCCCGCAGATTTTCGAGGGCTTCTTCTTCGGTGGTGCCCTGACTGGCGGTACCGATTTCAGGACACTCAGCAACGTATAAGGCCGTTTGGGAGTCAGGATAGATTACAGCTGTCAATTTCACGGTATACCCTTGTATTCTTTTTATCCCAAAATGTCCAACACGGCATTGCTGTTGGATTCAGTGGCTATCTAGCTGTTCTTAGATTCGCGCCATTAGTTGAAAGTGCGTGCTCAGCATCGACCATCGATTAACCCAATAACCTAAAACAACGCCGAGTGATTGCCGTTCTCTTCGTTCTGCTGATCGCGGATCTTTGGATCGACGGCCGGCGGATGATCGGCGTACCACTTGCGCTCCCAGGCGTACTGCGCTTTTAGGCAATCGGGGCACACGTAGATATCCACCGTCTTGGGGTGGCGCGTGATATGACCCGCCAGCTCATACTGCATGGCGTGTGGGAAATGGGTAAACCGATAGACATCGGAAGGTTCACCGGGGGCGGGAGCGGCGTAGAGCGGACGGCCGTAATTCAGAGGCACGGTTTCCTGGAAAAGCTTCTTATGATGCACTTGGCAAATCCCGGTGAGTAGACCCATCCGGTAGAGATTGTACGCCTGGTAATACTTGGCGCTGTCGAGGCCCATTTGATACTGCAAATCATTATCCTTACTGCGGCTCGGATTCGAAACATCATCCGAGTAGGCGGAGTTGCCTCCAGAAATGAGAGCCACGAGCCCTAGGCAGGCCCAAATGCGCAGCGACAACGGTTTCATACCCGCAGCCTAGAGAAACCATTAATCTTATCAACAGAGAAATGAACAAAACCCGTCTTTTTTAAACTTCTTTCGTAAATTCAGAGTCGTGGTGAGGAGATACGAGCCAGCCTTCGCCGAAGGTAATTGCGCGGCACCCGTAACCGATTGAAATTTATGTGGCGGAGCCTTCCCCGTGTGATCTAGCCTGTTGCGCGTGTCTGCAAAATTGGAAGATGTACTCAAGGCCTTGGATCAAATCATCCTTGGGAAAGAGCAGGTAATTCGTAAAGCGGTCTGCTGCCTCTTGGCACGCGGCCATTTACTCATCGAGGATGTACCGGGCGTGGGGAAGACGACGCTGGCCCATGCGCTTGCGAAAATCTTTGGGCTGGAGTTTCGGCGAATGCAGTTTACCAGCGATCTGCTTCCTGCGGACTTACTCGGCAGCATGATTTTCGACGTGAATACGCGGCAGTTTATCTTTCATCCCGGTCCGATCTTCACACAAATGTTGTTAGCGGATGAAGTGAACCGTGCGACGCCGAAAGCGCAGAGCGCTCTCCTGGAGGCGATGGAGGAGGGGCAGGTCTCCATCGAAGGGACGACGCACGCTTTGCCGGAATCGTTCTTCGTGATCGCCACCCAGAATCCGCAACGTCAAATCGGGACTTACCCTCTGCCGGAATCGCAATTGGACCGATTTTTCATGCGGATCGAGGTAGGCTTCCCTGGGCGCATTGCGGAGAAGGAGATGTTGGCAGGCAAAGAGCGGCGGGAGATAATCAGTAAATTAGAGGCGATGATCGATCGTGCGCAGTTCCTGGCGTGGCAACAGGAGGTTCGCGCGATGCATGTATCGGATCGAATTCGAGATTACGTGCTGGATCTCGTCGAGAAAAGCCGGGTGCTCGACACGGTTGGACGAGGCCTATCGCCGCGCGCCTCACTGGCACTGCAGCGTGCGGCGCAATCCTGGGCGTTTCTGTGCGGGCACAAAGCGGTGTTACCGGAAGATGTTCAGGCCATCGCCAGCAGCGTAATCGCGCATCGGCTCAGCGGCTTGGAGGGCAGCGGCGGTTCGGGTAGCGGGCTGGTTCAAACGATGTTAACGACTGTGCCGGTGCGGTAAGGATTTATGAAGAGGTCGCTCCGAGTCTATCCCACGCGAATGTGGGCGGTCATGGGGCCGATCCTCCTCTGTGTGTGGCTCGGAGCCATTAACTATTCTAATAATCTCGTCTACTTTATCCTCTACCTGCTCGTCTCGCTCAGCATGGTCTCGTTCTTCTCCGCGCTGCGAAATCTGAAGGGTGTTTACGTGGATATGGTGCGTATTCGGCCCGCCTTTGTGAGCGGGGATGTGCACATGGACCTCTCGATCCGGAATCTGGGAGCCACGCCTGGGTACTCCATCCAGGTCTATTGTCACACGCGGGATCCTTTGCCGAGACAGTTGCTTGTCCAGAGTCCGGTGCTACGCGCTCTCCGGGCTCCGGGCGCAGAAGTCGAAGGAACGCTGGCGGCGGCCAAGCGCGGGTTGCACGATCTGAAGATTCTAGAGCTTCGGAGCAGTTATCCCTCCGGCTTATTCGCCGCGCATCTCACGTTTACGGTAAATCAACCGTTTTACATTTATCCGAAGCCCGAGGGTGATGCCGCGATTCCCAGCACCACGGACGATAACGAGATGATCGAGTGTTCCGTGCCGAATCCGAAAGTCTCCGGAGACGATTTCTTTGGTCTGATCAATTATCAGCCCGGCCAGCCTTTACGACACGTGGCGTGGAAGGCCTACGCGCGGGGTCGACCGCTCATGGTGAAGAAATTTGCTGGTAGCTTGGGGACGGCACTGTTACTGGATGAATCGGCACTTCGAGAGATGCCTCTGGAGGCGAGGCTTTCGCAAATGACACGCTGGGCGCTCGCTCTCGATGAAGCGCAACAGCCCTTCGGCGTACGATTGGGGAAACAGACGGTACCTCCCGGTAGCGGCCCCGTCCATCTAACGACGGTGCTTCAACTGCTTGCGATCTACCGCAGTGAAGGTTAATCGAACTTTAGACGATTCCGCAGCTCAGTGATCCGATCGGCTGACGGGGCTTTGCCACGAATCGCCATCTCTTCCTGAAGTTCCTTCTTTAAGAACTCCCGATAGCGAGCATTTGCGAACGAGACATCTTGCTTCAGGCCCTCTAGCAAGTGAGTTTCGATCTCTTCCGGAACACATTCTAGAGCGATAAACCGACGGTCGATCGTTGCATTTCGCCACAAGGGATGCCGGGGCGTTTTCCGAGATTCATTAAAAAAACGTATCCACGCGGAATGGGGCGTGTGCGAAAGCTTTAAAAAGACGAGATAGAGCCGTGTTATCGGCCGGTAAGTGACCTCTTCCTCGATCCCGACGATTTTGATATCGACAAAATACGTTTCCATCTGGCGGGAGCTTACTACAAAAGCGTGAGAATGCTACCTGAAAGTATCTCTAGTTTTTCGCGGGCACAGAGCTGGTTGCTGGAGCGAAGTTGACTGTGACAGTGGCGCGCTCAAAGTCATCGGCGGCTAAAAGCGATTTCGAACGTAATCCCGCGAGACTAGCGAGAAATCGGTCCGGAATGACTTCAAGGCGTGTATTAAAAAAGGTAGCGATGTCGTTGAAGTAAGTGCGGGCGAGGGCGATTCGGTTTTCTGTCTGTTCAATCTGATTTTGCAAGGCGAGGAAGTTCTGGTCCGATTTCAGATTGGGATAGGCTTCCCGCAATGCCACGAGCTGCGGAACTACCGAGCGAAAGTCATCGCCAGGCTGGCCGGGCGGGGTGGCGGAGAGCTGCGACCGCATGGAGGCGACACTCTGGTGGGTCTCGATCTCATGGTCACGGATCGCTTTGACGGTGGCGATGAGGTTCGGAATTAGGTCGTGCCGACGTTTCAATTGGATATCGACCTGCTTCCAACCTTGCTCAACACGATTCCGTAAGATGATCAGGCTGTTGTAGATCGTGAGCGTGGCAAAGGCGAACCAGGCTAGGATGATGAGTAAAACCTCGCCGCCGGTGAAGACGGGAGCGATCCAGTTCAGCGGGCTAAAGTCCGTAAAGTTCTGCTGAAGGATCGAGATGAGCGCGATGCCATTGGCCAAGAGGAGCAAGAAAAGCGCACCAAAGAACGAGAGCCAGATGGACCAACCCAGGCCGCTGGCGACAGCGTCACGATTTTTTGTGGAGATGAGGAAATACTCTTCGCCCTCTTTATGGGCGATTTCCGGTGCAACAATGTCTTGCCGTTCGCGGGATTGCCCCGCCACAAAGATCGACGCCTGGAGAGGGATGGCCGATTCCTGAAAGCGCCGCACTCCCGTGGAATCGGCGATTGTCGTGTTGGGGCCCTTGCCGTAGTAGAGCGGATCGAAGCTTGAAACCTGCGCCGAGAAGACTTGGGTCGGCTGAATCTCTGCGCCTTTTGGATGGACAAGGATGTGTCCAACGTCATCCTTTAGATAGAAGGGAACGCTCTCCGTTTCAGAATCGACCGTGGTCCAACCTGTCTCGACCCGTCGTACTTCCCGTTGCCGCCCCTCTTTATCGGTCTCGTAGCTGATGACGACGCGACGCCACTCCTCTTCCACGCTGAAGCTGTAGTGCACGCAGGTTACCTCCGCCAGATAGCTGACAGTCGGCGTTTCACATTCACAGATACCCGAAAGCTCCACGAATCCGATGAAAACGCCGGTCGTTTTTGAGACTGGGGTGTTGCTGATGAGTCGTTGACGGGAGAGGGAGGCAATCGAATTCCAGACGAGTAGTCCGGCGATGAGTAGACCGATTCCGCCACCGATCCCGAAATAGAGGGTCGCCGTGTTGTAATCGAAGGGACCCGGCGGCAGGTCATCGTGAGAATGGTGGTAGAGTGGCTTAACGAGGGCGGAGGCTGAGGAGTTGCATCGCGCTGGAGAGCGTGCAGGAAGCGGGCAGCGGGATCAAGCGGGCAATATATCAATGAACGACTGCCATTTTACCGCGCTTCACGTGAATCTGGAGCAGGGAAATATCGGTGGGATTAATGCCGGAGATTCGCGCCGCTTGGCCAAAAGTCAACGGCTGCACCTTTTTTAACTTGAGGCGCGCCTCAGCTTTAAGGCCAGAAACAGAGTCGTAATTCACCCAGTCGGGGATCGAGCGATCTTCATCCAGTCGATTTCGCTCGATCTGGGCGTTTTCACGGGCGAGATATCCGGAGTACTTGATCTCGGTCTCGATCTGGGTAGCCAGGTCCTCGTCGATCAGTTGGAACGGTTCGGGAAGATCAGTCCAGAACGTATCGGTCCGTTTCAGGCGTTGCGCCCAAGGCTGCCCGTTGATTTTAGTCGTCTCCAGGAGGTGACGGGTCTCTGCAAGCAGGCGGAGTTTGTTGCGAAATCGCTCTGCGTGGTGAGGCGAGACAAGACCGTACTGCAGACCAATTTCTGTCAGTCGAAGATCGGCGTTGTCGTATCGAAGGGAGAGACGATGCTCGGCGCGGGAAGTGAACATCCGGTAAGGCTCCTGCGTGCCCTTGGTGATGAGGTCATCAATGAGCACGCCGATGTAGGCTTGATCGCGTCGCAGAATCAGCTCTGGCTTGCCCAGGACCCTGGCGGCAGCGTTGATTCCTGCGATGAGCCCTTGCCCGGCCGCTTCTTCGTAACCACTGGTTCCGTTGAGTTGCCCAGCGAAGAACAGGCCGGCGACACGTTTGGTCTCGAGAGTCGGACGCAACTGGGTGGGCGGGCTGAAATCATACTCAACCGCGTAGCCGGGGCGCATGATCTTGGCGTTCTCAAGCCCGGGGATCGATTGAATGAACTGGATCTGGACGTGAATGGGAAGACTCGTGGAGCAACCGTTAATGTAGTATTCGTCCGTGTGTCGGCCTTCGGGCTCGAGGAAGAGCTGGTGCCGATCTTTATCTGCGAACCGCACGACCTTATCTTCCAGCGACGGGCAATATCGCGGCCCGATTCCCTCGATTTTACCGCAATAGAGCGGAGATTGATCCAGGTTCGAGCGAACGATTTCATGCGTCTTTTGCGACGTGTAGGTAATCGCGCACGCCAATTGTTCCACGTGGAACATTCCGTCTTTCCACTCGTTCAACGTGAAGATCTCATCCCGCTCTTTCCTCAAATCGTAAGCGCGGTAGCTAAAGGGACGCGGCGGCGTATCGCCCTCTTGTACTTCCATCTTCGAGAAATCGATACTCCGCTTGAGTAGGCGAGGGGGCGTTCCCGTTTTGAGGCGTTGCAACTCAAAGCCCAACTTCAACAGCGAGGCTGAGAGTCCGCTGGCACTATCGCCCGCGCGACCGCCTACTGCCGTCTTGAGTCCCACATGCATCAGGCCCTGCAGGAATGTTCCCGTGGTGATGACCACCGCTTTTGCCGCGTAAAACACCCCCAACTGCGTGCTCACACCGGTAACCACTCCATCCTTCTCGTGGATCTCCATCGTGTGACCTTGCTGCAGGTCGAGATTTGGTTGTCGCTCGCACGTCGCCTTCAGCCGAAATTGATACGCTTTCTTATCGCACTGAGCGCGTGGCCCGCGCACGCTCGCGCCCTTCGAAGCGTTTAACATCCGAAACTGAATGCCCGTAGCGTCCGTGTTGATCCCCATCTCACCACCCAATGCATCGATCTCCCGGACCATTTGCCCTTTTGCAAGCCCCCCAATCGCTGGATTGCAGGACATCTGTCCGATGGCGTCCAGATTCATCGTGAGCAGCAACGTCTCACAACCCATCCGGGCAGCCGCCAGCGACGCCTCGACGCCAGCGTGGCCAGCGCCAACAACGATGACATCGTAAGATTTAGGATAAGTGAACATGGCACGTCCGCGGGAAAGCGAAAAATCACTATAACCGAACTGCCTGCTAAAACAATACTCGTCCCAGACTACAACATGTGCCCCATCTTGGTCTGCTTGGTCTTCAAGTAAGCTTCGTTATCGGAATTCGCGGTCATCCGGATCGGTACGGTCTCAACAATCTGCAAACCGTAGCCAGCAAGCCCAACCACTTTCTTGGGGTTATTCGTCATGAGCCGAATCTTCCGCACGCCGAGATCGAAGAGAATTTGCGCTCCGAGTCCGTATTCCCGCAGATCTGAAGGGTAGCCGAGCTTGAGATTCGCTTGAACCGTATCGAGCCCTTCTTCTTGAAGCTTATATGCATGAATCTTCGCGGCCAAACCGATGCCTCTCCCCTCTTGCCGCATATAGAGCACCACGCCGCGCCCCTCTTTCTCCAGCCGTTCCAGAGCCGCGTGCAGTTGCCCGCCGCAATCGCAACGGCGTGAGCCAAAGACATCGCCGGTGAGACATTCGCTGTGAACGCGAACCAGAACAGGCTCGCCGTCGTCCAGCTTGCCCTTGACCAAGGCGAGGTGATGCTCAGCACTTGTCGTGGAGCGATAGAGCAAAAGATCAAATTTTCCGTAATCGGTGGGCATCTGGACGCGCTGCTCCAGCTCGACGAGCTTCTCATTTCGACGTCGATACGTGATCAAGTCCAGAATCGTACAGAGCTTCAGGTTATGCGTCTTCTTGAAGGCGAGCAGATCGGGTAATCGAGCCATCGTGCCATCGTCGTTCGCGATTTCGCAGATGACGGCTGCGGGCTGTAACCCGGCGAGTCTTACTAAGTCGAGCGATGCTTCCGTGTGGCCGCTTCTTTGCAATACGCCGCCCGGTTTGGCGCGAAGCGGGAACACATGTCCGGGTTGGACAAAATCGTCTGCGTGAGCTTTAGGATCGGCGAGCAGTTGGATGGTCCGGGCACGATCGTGGGCGCTGATCCCGGTGGTGACACCCTCCTTCGCGTCCACGGAGACGGTGAAATCGGTTTTGAACGACTCCCGGTTATCGAGAACCATACCGGAAAGATTGAGTGCGCTGGCTCGCTCGCGGGTAATGGGCACGCAGATCAAGCCGCGAGCTTGCTTCATCATGAAGTTAATCGCTTCCGGCGTCGCTCGCTCGGCTGCAATCACTAAATCGCCTTCATTCTCGCGGTCAGCATCGTCCGTAACGATAACCGGTTTACCCAGTCGGAGATCTTCGATAACTGACTCGATCGAGTCGATTCCGGGGGGTGTTTGCTCAACAGGGGTCGCTTCCATGGGAAAAGCATAAGCGGAAAACCTAAAAGGACAAGTGTCGTACGTGCGACTGGCGGGACAGCCGTGACCCCGCTTCGGTTTTCTCCGTGACGAAATGGGGAAAATGTGAGAACTGGAGGCATGGGAGACGTTGCCCCGACGGAGTGCCGGTCTTGCCGAGGGTATGTTGTCGGGCGCTTGCCGTACGGGAATACGAGCGAGATCGTGCGGTGTCTTACACTGGAGAGTGGTCGCGTCAGTGTCATGGCTAAGGGAGCCCAGCGCGCAAAAAGTCCGTTCTTAGGCGCGATCGATCTGTTCTACGAAGTCGATATGATGTATGCGCCTGCGCGACGGAGCGATCTTCATTCGCTGCGCGAGATCCGGATGTTAAAGCCGCATCTAGGCGTCCGCCAATCCTACGCGAATCTTCTGGCGGCTCAGTATTTTGCAGAATTGGTGGAGGCGGTTACCGAGAACGACACGCCGATCCCGAAAGAGTATGAGCTGTTTGATCGCGCGATCAGCTACCTGGAAGATCGCGTTTGTCCAAGGCGAGCGGTCATCCGATTTGAGACGCGGCTGCTGGAAATAGCTGGTGTCGCCGTCCCGGGCGATCTGGCAGATGAATATCGCCTAACAACGGGTTTTCAGAACATGGGCACCACCGTTCCCAGCTTACGACGCGACTTGCTGAGATTAGTTATTTAGACCGTGAAATCATCAGAAAATGTTATGGGTCAAGAAAACTTTTTACCATGGCCTGGATCGAGATTAGCTTAGCATGAAAACCACATGAAAATTGAGAGCCACTGCTTATGCAACCTGCTGAAGAACAATCGGGCCTGGGCCGATTCCTTAACTGAACGCGATCCCCATTTCTTCAAGAATCTCTCGGTCCAACAACACCCGGACTATTTATGGATCGGCTGTTCAGACAGTCGCGTCCCGGCAAACGAGATTTGCGGGTTGCCGCCGGGTCAGGTCTTTGTTCATAGGAACGTGGCCAATGTGGTGGTTCACAGCGATTTGAATTGCCTCTCGGTGATGCAGTACGCAGTCGAGGTGCTGAAGATCCAGCACGTCATGGTTGTGGGTCACTACGGATGTGGCGGGGTTCAAGCAGCCCTTCAGCCACCGAAGATGGGTCTCATCGAAAATTGGATCGCCCATGTGCGGGATATCGCCGGTCTCTATAGTGAACACCTGAGCACCTATGCAGAAGGCTCCGAGCGCGTGAATCGCTTGTGCGAGCTGAACGTAATCCAGCAAGCGATGAACGCCGGAGCGACGACGATTGCGCAAACCGCCTGGGAGCAGGGAAAGGAACTAGCGATTCACGCTTGGGTCTACGCGCTGGTGGATGGCCTGGTGCGCCCGCTGGATGTCGTCCTCCGTAGCAAGGACGATCTCCTGCGGTTGCGTCAGACACGGCTAGATACCATTCACCCGGCTAAATTCTCCCAGTAGAGAGAGCGAGTCGTTATTGCTATCTTAAGCCCAGCTCGCGGATACATTTTGCAAATTAAAGCGTTGCAAATAGTGAACTATTTGGTACATTAACTTTCAACAAGTTACGCGTAATCCAAGCCGACGCTTGAATTGCTAGTAAAAGAATGGTTAATAGTGAGCCCCTATGGGTCGAACAAGTAACGCCAGACGAAAACTAATGGACGCCGCAAGCGCCTTGTTCTGGGAAACGAGTTACAACGCGACGACAATTGACGATATTTGCAACCGGGCTGGGGTGCGAAAAGGAACTTTCTACCATTTCTACCGAAGCAAGTCTAACCTCACGCTCGCTGCTTTAGAGGACTGGCGCAATCGGCGTCTGCAAACCCTAAGCCACATTTTCAGAAGCGAAAACCAGCCCATGGGCCGAATCCTCGACTACGTTGATTTTGTCATGCAACGCCAGAGCACCCATTTCAATCGAACCGGGCGGGTCCTGGGATGCCCCATCTTTAATCTGGCCTCCGAGATCAGCACGCAGGACGAGCAAATCCGATGCATGACGGCGGAGATGCTGAATACGCTTATCTCGTTCTTTGAATCCGCCATCCGCGATGCCCAGACCCGCGGCGATATTTCCGTTATTTGCCCCTCGCAATCGGCGCGACTCGTCTATCACGTGTGGGAGGCGACTCTGACGCAGTGCCGCATTGAAAATGATCTGCGCCAACTTCGCTTGTTTCCTCAATCGATCAAGTCTCTGCTGGGCGCGCCGAACGCGCATTGGCAGCACCAACCGATGCCTGCCGAGCCGATGGCTGCCTCATCTACCGAATTTGAGCTCTCCATCGCCGTGTAGTTCCCGGTGTAAAAGCTAGCTCCCCTCGGCGGATCGAACCTCCAGCCAAGTCGCAACCTGGAAGATTGTCGAATTTTCAGCAGGCTGTTAGCCTCTCTCGCACTTAATATGGACCTCTATCCACGGCAGGACACCGTCGAACTCGTCGATCTACAGATTACTCCGCCGGGTTGGCTGGAAAGCTTCGTTGCAAATTATCAGCCCGATCCGAAGCTGGGAAAACGCTTGCCGGTCCCAGACCTCGCATTCGATACGCCTGAGGCGTGCATGCAATTCGCTATCGATCTGTCGGCCAAAAACGTCGGTGAAAAGACGGGGGGGCCGTTTGGCACTGGAATCTTCGCTCACGAGGAGCAAACCGGAGTCTACATGCTCCTTTCCTCAGGTGTGAATCGGGTCGTTTCCAATAACGCGTCTCGAGGACACGGGGAGAACTTGGCACTGGAAGCGGCCAGCCGAAAGCTGGGCGTCTCCGATCTCAGCGAAAGTGAACCGGCCAAGAACGGCCAGAAGATCGTGCTCTTTACTAACGGAGAGACGTGCGCCCAGTGCATGGACCACTGCTGCGCCTCCAAGGTCAGTAAGATCATGGCGGCTGCCAAAGGGGCCGATATCGAGAGGCTGACCGGATTTTGGGAAGGCGTGAAACCCTCAGACTGGAGGGATCAATTGGCGAAGCGCGGCATCGAAACGGGTTCACTCCTAAGCGAAAATGCCATTCCCGTGCTCGAAGAATATGCGCGGGTGGGTCTGATCTATAACGCCTCTGCCGCAGCGGATGAACCCGAGCACCAGCCGAAAGACGATTCAGAAGAACCTGAAAAGAAACCCGAAAATGCGATCCATCTACCCGCTTGGGTGAATGAGTATCTTAAACAGTGGAAAAACGAGCCGCACTCCCTCTCTCCGGGGACTGAGCCCAAGGTTCTCGCCACAGAAGAAATCCAACAGCTCTTTAGCACGCCAGAGGGTCGGATGCAGTTTGTCACGGATCTGGGGCAAGAAGCGGTCCAACATGGCCTGCCTCCAATCGGAGCTGCGGTTTTTGTAAAGGCGCCAGGAGAGGCGGCTGGTTTTGACGTGATGTCTGTCGGCGTGCATTTGGTTCAGGCTGAACACAGCACCTCCCTCACTGCTCCGGTTGTCGCCGCTTCCCAGGCGGAACGGCTCGTCGGGACGTTTGCGCTGCCTGCGGATCGCGATCCAATCGTGGCTACCACCGTGATCTCGGGGTACGATCTTGGCGCGCTTTCCTGGGCTGGCCCCAGTCGAATCGAATACGGCGTGTCCATGGATCAGGTTCCCGCTGAGCATCCCGTGCGCGAGGTCCTCACCGAGGGGCTAAACACACCCACCGCCTATGCGAAAGCTGTGGCGGAGCTGAAAGCGCTCGGAGAGTTGCCTCCGGGACAAGAGCCCCCGGCTCTCGCACAGGTGAATGAGGTGGGTGTGCGGAAGGCACTCGATATCGGGATGTGCGTGGCGTCCTTGTAGTAAATCTTCCACTTTCTGACATTTACGTCCCAGAAGAGGCGTAGTCTCAGCGTGTGAATTTCCCTCGCCTAAAACCACTTTCCATTCTGGCCGCTGCAGGAGTCATCTACTGGATCGCGATCGGGGTGTATTTCACACCGCTCTTCATTAAGCCCGCTCGATGGTTCCCCTCTGAGCCTCCACCGATCCCGTCGGAGCGTGCCCAGTCCCCGTTTATCTGTTCGGCGGAAGCTACCGCAGTCTACGATGGCGAATCAACGAACGTGACCCTATATTTGACGAATCGGTCGGGGCACGCCTTTTATCATGTACACGCAAGTTGCCGACCCAAACCTGGAATTGTTTTGTTTGAGCAGGGGCCTGGGTGAATTTAATCAGTACGATTGGTTTAGCGGAGGCTTAGAACTCTTGCATCGGGTCAAGGTTGAGGAGACGTTTGACCGCCATCGAGTTTATAGCACCGTTTTCTTACTGCCGGGTCGTTATAATATTATTTATCAATACACGATTCGTTACCGTATTGATGACGGAGAAAAGTTCGTTTTCTCAGCCGATATTTAGGGCGTGCAAGTGGTGCGAAGCGATTTCACTTCATCACTTCATTCAATCCTCCAAAACCCTCAGCTGAGCACCGTCCCACTCCAGCAGTCGGCACCATCCCTCCGCAATCTTCGTCGGCTGATTTTTCAGATAGATGAGATTCAGCCCCTCAAATCGAGTATTACCAATCTGCTGAATGTGATGGAGATGCTTATGCCCAGAGAAGTGAAATTGGGGCTCCAGTAAGTTTAACAACTCTCGCTCCGGATCGAGCCGGTCCGAATCTGTCGGTGAGGAGCGAATCGGCCAATTGTGAGTCATTAAAATATGCGGGCGTTTGCGCAGGCCCAGGAGTTGATCCACCTCACGTTTTCGATAGTACATCAGTTCCTTGGCGCTTTTCTCGCCAGATTTGACCTGCTCGACAAGATACGGCCACTGCTCGCTGCGCCCCCGTTTACCGTAATTGTCACCACAGATTCCCGTTAGCCCGTAAACCCGCATGCCGGGAACATCATGCACAAGATCGCCGGAGTCTGTGTAGTTCAACCGATAATCGTAGTGTGCCGCATCCCAATCTCGCAAACGATTAAACGGTTCATGGTTTCCGCCGATCATCGATAGCGGCCATTGCCACTTTGCCCATGCTTCACGAATTCGATCGGTTTCATCGATCCGCTTATAGCTCTCTGGACCGGTTAAAAACTCCGCCCACCGATAAAACCTGATCGATCTTCCTTTTTGTACCCTCTTCAAGCCGAGCCAATTCCTCTACCGCCAGCCAAATGTGATGGTGCACATCACCGATGACTGCGATCAATTTTGTTCCCACAGGGCTCAACAGTTAATCCGCTCCTTTTCCACAACCAGCGGGCGCTTCAAATTTTGCGTGTAAATGGCCCCCAAGTACTCGCCGATAATGCCGGTGAAAAACAGCTGCACAGAGCCGATGAAGAAGAGGCTGATCATGATGGGCGCGAGCCCGATGGGGAACGATTGCCAGTACATCAATTTTAAAACGGTGTACAAAATGCCTAAAAACAGGCTCACCATACTCGCCATGAAGCCGAGAATGATGGCCATGCGCAATGGGATTTTTGTGTGACTCGTCATTCCCAGCAGCGCCATATCCAGCAGCGTGTACCAGTTGTTCTTCGTTACGCCGAACTTGCGATTGCGCTGATGATAGACCACCTGGGCAGCGGGTAAACCGATCTCCGCTAGCATGCCTCTGAAATAGGGGTAGGGATCGTGAAACGAGCGCAGAATGTCCACGACTTTACGATCAAACATCCCCACGCCGGTAGCGTTCTCGTACATCTTCATTTGCGCGAGCCGCTCCAGTGTTCGGTAATATTTGGTGCGCAACCAAAACATGATCGAGTGCTCGTCGCTTGTCTTTTTAACGGCCAGCACCATCGGGTAGCCATTCTCCCAGTGGGGAATGAATTCCTCGATCATTTCCGGGGGCTCCTGAAGATCCGTAGTCAACGAAACGATCGCGTCGCCTTCGGCCTGTAAAAACCCGTAGAACGGCGAGCGAATGTGTCCAAAATTCCTCGAATTGACGATGACCTTAATCCGCTGATCCTTACTCGCCATTCGCCGCAAAATATCCACCGTTCCATCCGTGGAAGCGTTATCGATAAACCAAATCGAGTAATCGTATTTCGGGAATTTGGCCATTGTCGTATGCACACGCGCCACGTACTCCTCCACATTTTCCGCTTCGTTAAAGCACCCGCCAAACACCGCAATGTGCTTCCGTTTCGTGACCAAATCGCTGCTCGTGGACTCGCTCATTTAAATCACCCGTGCTCCCTCGTTATCGGCCAGCATCGTTAAGGTCTTTGCCTTTAAGCCGTGCCTCTCGGCCTCAGCCAACATCGCCTTGCCAACTTCATCCGAAACACTATCCGATTTCAGCGCGACTGCCATCAAGGTCGAGCCGGCCCCGCTTAAAAAACTCCCGAGCGCTCCCGCCTTTTCAGCCGCCCCTAAAATATCGGTGAAACCGGGAATCAAGGCGGCGCGGAACGGTTGATGAAAATGATCGACGAATAATCCGCGAAGCTCTCCGTAGCGACCGGTCGCCAAGACCACGGCCAATCGCGATGCCCGTTGCACATTCTCCACCGCGAGCTTCAGAGAAATCTCTTTCGGCAGGAGACCGCGCGCCTCTTCCGTGCTCAGCTCCAGCTCAGGCACCAGCGCGATCCATTCCAACGCATCGCCCACCTCAAATCGCGTGTAGCCAAATCCGGCGTTTTCCTCGCGGTGACGCGAACAGATCCCCAGCCCACCCAAACACGAGGCGACCGCGTTGTCCGGGTGACCCTCAAGCTCGATCACCCAATCCAAAACCAGTTCGCGTCCCCACCCGTTCACGCCGCCAATCTCGTGGCCCAACGAATGCAGCAAATGCCCCACGCCCAGGAGCACGCCCAGTCGCACCGTTACGCTGCTTCCCAGCCCACGTGAAATCGGGATTTCGCCGTGAATGTGAACGCCAAAGCGATCCCACTCCAGGTGAGAAAGCCCCGTTCGTTTCTTGAAAAACTCCAGAGATCGCAGCACCATGTCCATGGGCCGCTCGGCCTCGGGCGCGGCGTCGGTGTGCCACGTCACGGTCACCGTGTTATAGAGGCGCAGCGCCAGACCGAGCGTATCGAATCCAGGGCCTAGATTAGACGTACTGGCTGGCACTCGCACCGAAATCGCTCGCATGACAACTAGTTACCTGAAGCCTCTGAAGAAAACCACCAACATCTTTGCGCGCTGTCTTTCCGGGTCGATCTCATTTGGCCGACTCTTGTCTCCGAGCCATTTTCGGTTAACGTTTCTCCATGAACCGAATTCTCTTCCTTATTCTCGCCGGTTGTTCGCTTGCGCTGCTCTCCAGCATTAGCGCCTTTGCGGATGATGTTCCCGCCAACATCAAAGCGGTCATGACGCCTTACCTGAAAATCCACGATGCCCTCGCCAAAGATTCGATGGATGGTATCGCTGATGCCGCGAAAGAGATTTCTACTGCGGCCGCTGCCGATAAAACCATGCCGGGAAAACTGGTGGCGCAAGCCGATTCCTTGGCCGGTGCGAAAGATCTGGTCGCTGCCCGCGCTGCTTTTGTCGCGATTAGCAAGACCTTGATTCACGTGCTGATGGATGCTCATGTGACCGCCTATTTCCAAGCCTATTGTCCCATGGTGAAGCAATCTTGGCTGCAAAGCGATAAAACGGTCTCGAACCCCTTCAGCGCCGATATGGGAACCTGCGGAGATCTCGTTGATCTGGGCTCGCACCTTTAAAACTCGTGCGCGCGCTTCTCGTCCTTTTAGCCTTGCCATTGAACGGTTGTTCCGACGTTCAATGGCCGGGCGATGCGAGGCCTCAGGGACATAATTTTGCCGATCAAACGATTTGGAATCGCTTCGATAGTGCTTCGAAATTGAATCCTGGACCAGCGCTGGACGTACAGGAAATGCGTGCGGCGATATTGAAGGAGCTGCCGGGGTATTCGATCCTGGAAATCCGATGGATCTCACCCTCGTCTGCCGTCGCATTGATCGAGACACGAAGCGCCGGGTATTCGTCGTTTTATTGTGCACTTGCAAAGCGGTCCGGCCACTGGAGATTTGTTACCAGTTATTTGGGGATGGTGAGCTGAACCAATTTCGTTCAAGAAAATCTTGGTGTATCGCCGCAGCCTGTAATGCTCGCGCAATGAACACCGATTCTTTTTGGGAGATCATCGAGAAATCGCGCGAGGGAACTGCTGGCTCAAAATCCGCGCAGCTGGAGAACTTAAAATCGTTACTCACCCCGTTGCCGCCGGAGGAAATTCTGTCGTTTACCTTCACCTTCATACAGATGGAGGCCGAATGCTACACATGGGAGATTTGGGCCGTCGCTTATATTGTCGACCAAGGTTGCTCGGATGACGCGTTCGATTATTTCTGTTCCGGTTTAATCGCCCAGGGAAGGGAGCGCTTCGAGAAGGCACTGCTCGATCCTGAATCGATTGTCGACTGGTGCGAACGGGATGAAGTCTCCTTCGAAGGATTCGGGTTCACCGGGTCCGAAATCTACGAAGAAAAAACGGGCGCTTCGTTTTTCACCGTTTTTAGGGAATACCAAAAAAGCGTTCCTGCTTCGCCGTTCGGCTACCAAAAAGGTGGTCCGAAAGGCGTTACCTGGGAGGAGGAGGATTTGCCTAAGCGTTTCCCTAAGGCCTGGGCCAAGTTCGGCGATTAACCGCGCTGCTAGTCCCGCCGACCGGCACGCCAGCTCTTAGCCGTCAATTCCTCGTCGTTCGCGTGTTCGCCCACATCGAAAAACTCGGGGTGGCGGTAGTTCGCTGAGAGAGCGTCCATTGGGATTTCTGGCCCCACTTCCGGATACTCGAAAATATCGCCCTTGTAGTTCCGTAAAATCACGCGATCTGGCATTTTAGCCAGCACGTAATTGGGGTTGAGCGGGATCTTACCACCGCCTCCAGGGCCATCGATCACATATTGTGGAATTGCGTAACCGGAAGTATGACCACGCAGGCTTTCGATGATCTCCAGCCCCTTTGCCACCGACGTGCGTAGGTGAGAGGAGCCTTGGATCAAGTCGCATTGATAGAGGTAGTAGGGCCGTACGCGGCAACGAAGCAGCTTTTGCACGAGCACCTTCATATCGGTGGGGTTATCGTTCACGCCACGCAGCAGAACCGATTGATTTCCCAGAGGGATACCCGCATCGGCCAGCCGACCCAGGGCGTCTCGCACTTCCACGGTAAGCTCTTTCGGGTGATTCACATGCACGCTCATCCAGAGCGGGTGGAACTCTTTCAGCATTGCGCACAATTCCGGGGTAATCCGTTGCGGCAAGAAGATCGGCACGCGACTTCCGATGCGCAGGAACTCGATGTGCTCAATAGCACGCAATCGGCTCAACAAACCTCGGAGCTTTTTGTCCGAGAGCAAAAGAGCATCGCCGCCAGAAAGCAGCACGTCGCGCACCTCCGTATGTTTCTGCAGGTAATCAATCGCCCGGTCGAAATCGAGCTCCAATTCCTGCTCGCCCACACCGCTCACCACCCGGCTGCGCGTGCAGTATCGGCAATAGGAGGCGCAGCGGTCCGTCACCAAGAAGAGCACGCGATCGGGGTAGCGATGGACAAGTCCCGGAACGGGCATGGCGTGATCTTCACCGCAGGGATCAGCCATATCCGTGGGCGTGTAGGTCATCTCTTCGATGCGAGGGATCACCTGTCGCCGAATTGGGCAATGAGGATCGAAAACGTCGATCAAGTTGAAAAAGTAGGGCGTGATGCCCATGGCGAGCTTTGTGTTGGCCAACAACACCCCGGCATGCTCTTCATCGGTAAGCTCTAGCTTGCCGCTAAGATCGTCCATCGATTTGACGCTGTTGCGCATTTGCCACTGCCAATCGTTCCATTGCTCCGGTGTGGCGTTCGGCCAGAACCCTTGGCCGGGAGAAGTAAACTGACGATGTTCTTGGTCGAGAGAAAAAGAAGACGCACTCATGTAATTGGGAAGGACGGTTATTCTAACACAGATTTTGGGTTTTGCCACAAATCACGAACCGCTTTTATAAGCAGATTGCACAGGAGACGACTCGCGATTTAATTAACTATCCAGTCAATACAGCCGTATGTCAAATCTCCCTCCCAAACACCTTCCTCCAGCCAACCCCGTTATCAACCTTGTTGTCCCGTGCTCCTGGTGTAACGTCATTCGCTCATGAAGCCCCTCCACCACGACGCCAAAAGCAGTATCTGGCGCGAGCTGGTGCCCACACTGCGCCTAGCTGTTCCGATCATCGCCAGCCAACTTCTGCAAAATGCTCTGAGCGTATTGGACATCGTCATGGTCGGGCGGGTGAGCGTTGATGCCGTGGCAGCGTGCGCTTTCGCGTGCAATATCTTTGTTTTACCGCTGCTCTTTGGATTTGGGTTTCTCGGTGCGATTCCCGTGCTCGTGGCGAACGCTCATGGGCGCGGCTCGCACGCGGAAACGCGAGCCGTTTTGGTGCGCGGCACGTTCTTCAGCTTAGGCCTGGCGATTCTGGCCACGCTCGCCGTCATCGTGATCAGCGCGAATCTCGGCCTCTTTCGACAGCCGGCCATCGTGACCGAACAGGCGCGCCCGTTCCTTATCCTGCTGGGCTGGTCGATCTTACCCGTCTTTATCGGCCAATCGATCAAGCAATATTGCGAAGCACTGCATGCCGCTTGGCCGCCGATGCTTATCCTTTGCCTGGGCCTGCCGGTAAATGCTGCGCTCAATTACGTCTTCATTTACGGCCATTTCGGTTGGCCCGCCCTGGGTCTCGTCGGCGCGGGTTGGGCGACGCTGATCACCCGCACGTTCATGCTCATTTTGCTGGCGCTCTACGTCTGGTTGTTCCTCTGGAAAACGTCAGCCGCGTCCGAGGAACAAACGAGCGCTGCCTCCAGCGAGAACATTTATGCGGAGATGCTTCGAATCGGGCTGCCGGCGGGGCTGCAGGTACTTCTGGAAGTGGGCTTTTTCACGGCCGCTTCCATCATGATGGGCTGGATCTCAGATCGCGCTCTCGCGGCACATCAGATCGCCATCTCGGTCGCTTCCACCACCTTCATGGTGCCGCTGGGATTAGCCATTGCCATCAGCATTCGGGTTAGTCATTCGTACGGTCAAGGTCACCTGCACCAGACCCGCTCCATCGCGCGTGCGGGGCTCATCTTTTCGGTGATATTCATGGCAGCGGCGTCCCTTCTCATCTGCCTTTTCCCCGCGCAGATCGCTAAATTTTTTGTGCGCGACGCCGAGGTCGTCCACATCGCCACGCAGATCCTGCTTATCGCGGGAGCATTTCAAATTTGCGACGGTCTGCAAACCGTCAGCATGGGTGGGCTGCGCGGAATCAAAGACGTAACCATCCCCACCGTTCTCATTCTGTGCGGCTACTGGCTCCTTTGCTTGCCGCTCAGTTACTACCTCGCGTTTACGCTGGGTTACGGAGCCATCGGCGTTTGGCTCGGCATTCTGGCGGGGCTCATTTTGATCTCGGCGGCTTTACTGTGGCGGTTGGAAACGATGATGCGCCGCTTGGTGGGACCTTAGACGGCTTGAATCATTTAAAACTATGGGTTGGAGTTGATATGGAATAGGTTTCTCTTTCCAATTACTTGTGACTGTACTGTAGTAGTTGCGTCGAGAAAGATGAATCTATTATCGTCTCTTAGCACATCACAGAGCCTACAACTCAGGTCCTTTACGTTGTTATTATACCAACCCCAACATATAATTCTCTGGAGAGACACTTTATCCTTAATGTTTAGGAGCCAAGGAGACATACAGTGTATGGCAATGCAGCAAGTGAACGAATCTATTTGTAGGGTCGTTTCCCAAGAATAGTCCTCAACAATTTCTATTTTGGAGTAGTTGTAGCCGTAATCCATAAGTTCTTCACAAAGAGCATTTAGAACATGGTTCCCTGACGGAACGCTAACAACATCGTCTTTCTAGACGGGCTCGTCTTCGATAATCGAAGTGAAATGAATGAATCGATTAACCACGAGTTCTTGTTTAATATTTCGGCTTCGCCACTTCCTGTTATTAGGCGTCACGGCTGAAAAAAACGGACTCCACAAAACAAGAGGCTCCACTATTACTTATTATGCCCTAGCCCGCACCGGTCCGCATTCACCTGCGAATCGTCCTGGCTCATCCAAGGACGGATATCGGGCTTTACCGGGACAATCGTTACGTCTTCGAAGAACACGCCATCCGCATGCCGAACGTAGAAACCGAGCGCGGGCACGTCTTTCAATTCATCCGATTGCGGGTACTCGGCTTCGTGCTCGGCGGGTATTGGCGGTACTTTCGCCAGGCCGCCGGGCATCTCGATGTAGGCCTTGCGTAAAATGAGGTTCTCGATCCGGGCGAAGGGCACCCCAGTAATCGTGTTGCTCGGAATCGGTTTCCCGTCTTTGCGGGGGTGAATCGCGCGAATCCCTTCGATCAAGATGCGCTGCATCCAACCCGGCTGACGTGTATCCCCGGGCTTCCAGTTGCGCAAACTCAGCCGCACGTAGATCGGTTCGGCCACATTCTCCATATCCAGTGCTTTGACGACCACATCGTTTACTTGTCCGCCGTCCACACTCTCAATGCACAGTCCGCCATATTTGGCCGAGTGAATCACGTTGTTAAAGATGCGAATTCCATTTACCGGCCCATGGCTCGCTGTGCCCAGCTTAATTCCATTGGCATCGTAGTCCGTAATCTCATTATTCTCCACCAGCACATCCTGGAGCCCCTTCTGGCCGTGGGTCTTGAGGCAGATTCCGTCATCCTGCGCCTTAATATTGCAGTTTCGCACCACCACATGGCTGCAATCGCAAATGTCCATGCCATCCAGATTTTGGCAATATCCCCTGGGCGAAATGACCTTCACGTTATCCAGCGTGACCCCATCGCACTCACTGTAGATTTGCGTCCACATCCGCGGATTCTGAAAGGTCACATTCCGAATCAAGACGCGTCGGCTGGAGAAAATACGAATCAGCGAAGGGCGCAGCGGCTCCTTGCCGCCCATGTTCAATTTCTGGCCCTGCCCATCGATCGTCCCACCACCGATGATCGATAAATCGTCCGCACCATCGGCAAAGAGAAGGCTTTTTCGCAAATCGGTCGCAGCGGTTTGGCGTGGCATTTGATCCGGGTAATCGGTGGGATTTGTGCTGCCAAGCAGGGTGGCGTCGGAGGCGATGTAGAACGTCGTTTGCGCTTTTAAGGTCAGGGGCGCTGTCAGGAATTTCCCGCCACTGAGATAGACGCAACCGCCCGTACCTTTAGCGGAATCGATCGCTTTTTGAATCGCCGTCGTGTCCATGGTCACGCCATCGCCCTTAGCCCCGTAGGCGCGCACATTAAAGCGCGGCGAGGGAATCACATCGGCAATCGGTGCTACCGGGACAATTGCGGAAGCGGGATGCGTGGCATCAGGAATCCCGATTGCATTGTCCGGTGCCGGCGGCCAAACGGGAGCTGTCTGGGAAAAGGCACGACCTGAAATCGCCAACGCCAGACACACTAAAATCGACGCGAAAATCTTCTTCATTTCTACAAAGCTACCCGGCTAATTTCTTATAGACCAATCCTCTTTCACTAAATTCCTGCACCAACTATTTCACCCAACATGAACGCACTCGTATTTCTCGCACCCGGTTTTGAAGAAATTGAAGCCATCACCATCATCGATGTCCTCCGCCGGGCGGAGATCGAGACGACCGTCGCCGGACTCGTCACCAACCCCATTACGGCCTCGCGCAAGACGCGACATCTGGCCGATATCCACATCGCCGATCTCGATCCCAATGCGGAGTTCGACATCATCGTGCTGCCCGGCGGTGCCGAAGGTGCGAAGAACCTCGCCGCCCATCACCTAGTCCAGGCGCTGCTCCTGAAGCAATTTAAGAAAGAGAAATGGATCGCCGCCATCTGCGCTGGGCCAACGGCGCTTCCCTCGCTCCTCTTAGAGACAAAACCGTCTCTCATCGCTCACCCCTCCGTCCACCCTCAGTTTTCGGCTGATCAAGTTCAAACCCAGTCGCGCTTCGTTGTCAC
>CAVURW010000095.1:0-13928 GCA_963743595.1 uncultured Verrucomicrobiae bacterium | reverse complement strand
TTGTATCCAGTCATGAAATCGTGCCTGTTGAAACACACACGTAGCGAGTTGCTTGGCCATCCCTGCGAAGTTCGCCTTATCTAAATTAAACTCAGAACTTGAAGTAGATCCTCGGGATCCGGGAGCAACAAAGAGATAGAATCTACTATCGTTGTTCCGATGGTCGTCAATTTCGTCGACAAGACTTTTTGCCATTCCTAAAGGTTCATTTTGAAATACGCCGCCATCCGTATAAGTGAACGATTTGCTTGAGAATGTCCACGGAACTAAGTATTGGCTTGATTTGTATTCAATTTCTAGACGGTGTAACTCTTGAGGCCGGAACGCAAATGGGAAGGCTCCTGAAGCAACTGCTGCTTTTCGAAACGTTTCCCAAATATCTTTCTTGTCGTCTGCAGGGGTGAAGGAATGAATAATCTGATCTTGGTATTTCGTATAGGTAAAGGAACCCCCTGAATTTGTAGGGCGCGAGTAGTCCACACCATTAAGGTTCGACAATGCGAGACCCAGGCGAATTGTGTCCGCTGCAGCTGGATGCTTTTCACTCGGAGCCGTGAGATGGGCTGCGTACCTCTGCGTGATGTATTTCTGCGAAATCCCTTCCATGTAATCAGATGACAAAATAGAAACCGTCGGATTGTCACCAGCTTGCAACTTGAGAAAATCATCTAGCACAGCGTCTTTCACCCACGGATTATAAAGCGCATTGTCGTTAGCTTTCGCCAACGCGCCTTTTTCGTACATGAGTTTTTGAACGGCTACGGTTGCAGTGATTGCTCCAGCCGAGGCCCCTGTAATGACATCAATCTCGATTCTGTTAGGATCACTGGCAGTTTTGCCTGCATTGTGAGATCCGATTGCTTGAATCACTTCATAGAGCACTCCTGCTTCATAGCTTCCGAGTGAAACCGCACCCGCAATGGTAATGGCAAGTCGTTTAGCTTGGGGCATATCGTCCTTAGGCTACTGCAAGAATTTGAACTTCCATTGGCTGGATCACCACATAGAGGCACGCGACGTTTGAGCGGAGTTGAACTGCTCCAGCGCCTACCGTCCCGAAGTTACTGTATGCGACTTGATAATTTGGAAGAGATCGATTCAGGTCCAAGTCGACCAAAACAAAACCAGTGAACGCAGTTGTAGGATTGGTGTTAGCAATAGTGACAACTTCTGAGTTCGACAGAACGCGCGAGAATGCGATTAGGCCCCCGACGCCAGACGAGAACCCGAAAGTCGATCCGTCGCCCGAAACCTCCCTGAAGTACAGCCGTCCGTAGCGAAGAGCTCTGTATTTGTTTCGAACGGCTATAATCGCCTTGATATCGGAGTAAAACGAGTTGCTTTGATCGAATGCATCCGGCTGTTGAGCCCACTGTTTGCCCCAAAGCGCCTCTCGGACCGATTCTAGACTGTCGAGGACGGGCCTACCACTTGCGTCAACCGTCCCCGTAAGGCCTTGCTCGGTACCGTAATAGAGGCAAGGAATGCCTTGAAGCATGTACAAGCAAGCGAGGGCCTGGGTGACCTGTTTAGCTGGCGTTAATGGATGGTGAAACCGCTGATTTTGATCATGATTATCAATGAAGCTGACAAAATAGCGTCCCGCTTCTGCATGGGAACTGACTAGATTTTCTTCCTCGGTAATTCGTTGATCAAACATTTGCTTGATCTGTTCGACACCACTTTGCGCCTTAACCGCATTAGGAAGCGCATAAAAAAGCGGGTAATCCAATGCTGCATCCAAACCACCCGCATCCACATCGGAGCTGTGACGACCCACAAATCGATTGATCGTCGCGTTGCTGTCCCAAATTTCCCCGAAGGTGAAGAAGTTCTGCTTCCCCACGGATAGTGCGAATTCGCGCATTGAGTTGCAAAACTCTTCGACAATATCGGGCCGGACGTACTTGACAGTATCTATTCGAAATCCGTCTACATCATACTTGGCAATCAGATATTGGTAGGACTCTACGAGAATTGATAAGACGGGTTTTTCTCCATATGCCTTCCGAAAGGCGGCTTGGCTTGCAGGCGTTGCATCGTATTCGGCTACGAGTTGACGCATCGTTCCAAAGTCGCCCGGAACAAAACCTTGAGCATTTGGCGTGTCGGAGGACTTATTGCCCTGTCTGCGGAAAAAGACCTTGTTCTGAAGTTCAGCGGGCCAGATCACGTCATCGGGCGATAGCACAGTACCAGGAGGGATTTGATCCTGCCAGTCGGTTCGGGCGAAACCCAGGCCATTAAACCAGTCAATCGGAGGCTCCTGTCCCAGAGGTCGGTTGAGATAGTCAGGACTCCCAATGATGTTTCCATTGATCACATAGTCAAAAACCTGGGCAGTGTGATTAATTACAATATCCTGAATAACATAAATTCCGAGGCTATGCGCAGTATCGATCAACTCGCGATATTCTTTTTCGGCTGTCGGTAAAGTCCCATCTGAGGCAAACCGCTTGTCCAGATTGATAAAGTCCTGGGTTGCATATCCTGGGTAACTCATGTTAGCGGCTTCACAGGGATTCTTTAAAACTGGTGAGATCCAGACTGCATTTGCGCCCAGATCTTTGATGTATTGAAGTTTAGCAGTTGCCCCCTTGAATGTGCCGCCCTGTCGGGACATTGTTTTCTGGTTCCAGGGATACACTGGAGCGATTGAAGTGTTGTTAAACCGATCCAGAAGAAGAAAGTATATTGTACAATCCCTCCAATCCGTCGGCGACTGAAACGGTTTGGGTAGTGTAAATGAAGTATCGCCGAGCTGTATTGTCGTTTTGCCTTGAGTTTGTTGAGCGGCTCCAAGAATTTCTTGAACCTCCGTTCCGAATACATATTGTGCCATAAATTTATTTGATAATCGTTATCTGCCTTAAGTTTAGAAGACTCTCAGAAAGCTGGTTGAAGTTCGTAAACAATACCGTTCACGTTTGCTGGGGTGTCGGGAAACAGTTGAAAATAGACTCCAGACTCAACTCCGCCCGTTCTTGGGCTGGAAGGAATTCCCAGAGCTATGGCTGCAGCGATTGAGATTTCTCCAATTTTATGAGCGGGACCGACGTCCGCAACTACAGCCTCCACCGTTGCACCCCGATACGACACCAGCGCCCGACAGCCGATAACCACACCTAGAGATCCCAATCGAACGATTGGGTTGACCACAACGTAGGGTACGGTTGCGGCATCAACATATCGTGTTGAGATTGGTCGTCCAGGCCAAGCATACGTCGTCGACGAATAAAAATTCCCATTTCCGTCGTCAATTGGCAGCCCAGTTGTTGCATCGGGCACCAATACATTCTGCCACGCGCCACTCGGGTAGCCAGCATCTCTCAATAAATCCAAGCCGGTGTCGGTTCGATTGTATGCAAACGGTTGACCGTTTTGACCGTTGCTTCCATCTGCATCGATGTCTGCACCACTTACCCAGTAGGTCTTTTTGGTTCCATCTTGACTAACGGTGATCCCAGCTATGTTCCATGTATTCATTAGTTTTCCCTCAAAGTTAGTGTCCGGTTTAATTTCGCTACAGGGACGCTAAAGAAGGGAACCAACAAGTCAAGGCCTCATATCACGATGCAATACGAAACATATCACAAAAATCGCCTTAAGGATTGCCTAGGTTATTATGTACCACAAGGATACGCTGCACGTGATTCGTTAAACGGTTACTCTTCCAATTTTACGCTTGAGGGTCGACTTGATCAACTTTGCAACGTCAAGCCATCCAGGAAATCGCTCGTAACATTGCGGGCACTTCCGTAGAGGTCCAGACATACGCCATTTTCGTCAATTTGTGTCCAAGCGATGGGACATGTAGTAGTCGCCACCAGCTATATCCGGCCACGGATGATCAGATTAACGTCGTCATGACCAAAATGGGTGATCCAGCCCTCAAAGAGATGGTGACGCAATTGGCATTGCCCCCCTTTTTACACCAGGACGAACCGTTTCACCTGGAGGGGCTTCAATATGAGATTCCTCCTCCAACGCCCACTTCCACGCCAGATCAACGGAAAGGATTCCTAAACCTCCTTTGGACTACCATTGTTTGGCCTCCTTATGTGCAATCATTAGATTATCGCGATTTTTTATTCAAACCAGATCCCGCTACATGGAGTGCATAACCCGAAGCCAATACCTTGCGCGCTGCAATAAGACTCTCCAATTCCGGCGTGGCCATCGCTTCCACTGCCTTTGAGTCGTTTGTCAACTCGCCCAAGATTTGCTTCGCCACCCCCTTGGCCTCTGCCTTGTCGCTAAAGTTCTTTTGCACTCTTCGCCCACCGGCATAATAGGTACATCGTCTTACCGCGGTTAACCGAGTTATAAAGTTTGACCGTTTGCCTTCCATTCGAGATTTCTGTCGCCATATAACTAATGGCAGATTGTCCACCACAGTATAGCTTGCGGAGACATCAGTAAGGCTGCTCGATAACATACTACTCTTTGACCGGCAGTAGGTGAGAGGCAGCAATGGAATCGAGTTGGCGTTTAATGTCGTTCCAATACTTTCGCGCTAGCGACTCCTGGGTAAAGTTGTCGAGCGGATGTCCAGGTAACAGCTTACGATGGATTACGTCTTGGAGGGTAAGGCCGTCGTTGCGAAGCGCGTTTTGAAAGACGGGATTTCGGGATCGCAGCGTGATTACTGCTGGCCTGCAAAGCTTACGGAATCCCTCGGCTAGATTGCTTCGTTGCCAATATTCAAATTTTTCACCAATCACGTCTTTTTCATTGAGCACGATCATCCAGTCAATCTTGGTGAATTCGGCCAGATTGTCGGCCCATTCCAGAATTCCCTTGAGAGCACCAACGTCTGAGTCGAGAACTCCAACCAGGGTCAATCGTACACCGTGGGCGATGAGCATTTCATAATAGTCCTTGTAGAACTGGATTGTTTCTCGCTGAGACCCAGCTCCAAAGTCGGCGAGGATAATGGCTTCTTGTTTAGATTCGAGATCCTGAAGCATTTGATCGAGAGCGTCGCGTTCGTAGTGGAGTGGGTAGCGCTCTGCGTCTTTCACGAAGTGGGCAAAGCAAGAACTCTCTTTATTATCGCTCTCGTAATCGTAGGAAAACAGATTGATTCCATTGACGAGATACCACTCGTAGAGGGTAACTGCGGTCGTCGTTTTTCCTGTTCCTCCCCTGTTCCCAGCGATAGCCACGATTCGCTTTTCATTAAGCGATTTTATCGATGTAGAGAGGCCAGGACGGGCCAAGGTTGTAGGGGATAGAGTTTCCAGGCGAGAAGCTGGTACTTGCGTTTATCTTTGACCTACGCTCGCCTGTGTAGTTCACTTTTTCGCATAGCGATCATCCAAGTGTTCCCACACTGTCATCACACAAACGGCTAAGGGAACGATCAATTGACCAATAAGAATAATCGCAGTCGCGATAATTCCAACGGGCTTTAAAATAGAAAAATCGACCGATAATACGCAATATGCGGATAATCCAAATAAACCGATTGCGGTAACCAATATAGCCGCAAATGAATTAAAGAACGAACAGATTAAAAACAAGAGTGGAACAAGTGTTAAAAAACTCACCAGCGGAGCTTCATTCGGGAAATCGTGAATAAAATCGCGGATAGAATAAAGCAAAAACAGCATCAAACATATCCTCGCAACATAAATACTCTTAATTCGATTAAGCATTTTTTACAAATTAATGCAAGAGGGGCCCACCATACTGGAGAAATGACGCCCACTCAGGTAATGTCAAGCCATAGAATCCATGATCGTTAAGATATGCTTGAACGTGTTCACCCTGGTGGTGTCGTATTCTTCGGCGATACCCTACACCGGCTCTTCATTCCCCTCTGGACGGATTTCTTATAAGACGCCATGAATAGCGTAACTGAAACATTAGATCGAGCGGAATTGTCCAAAATAGCACCAATTAAAGATGCCTGTCCCCTTTGTCGCTGTCCTTAGACTTAAACCTCGCCCTTACGCTCTCTCTCATCTCCACAGGAAATTTCTCAATAGCTTCTTCTCATGTCCGGTGTAATCCTTCATTTAGCATGTCAGAAAAGGTTTTCCGAGCCATCAACTTTCTAGCGTCCTCCCCTCCCACTACTTCGACACCTTCGCTCAGTAATTTATTCACTATGCGGTCGTGCTCTACTCTATTTACAACCAGAAGTACTGCCTGAGCTAGCTTGTTAAAAATAGAAAGTGCACCCGATTCTGAATTTCGAATAAGAATCCATCCCTCCTGACAACTGTATTCGAATTCTTCGTGGCTCATTGATTTGATGTAGATGTAAATTTAATTATTTGTCCGTTTTCGCGAACAATAGTTGATAAGTTTTGAGGAGATCCTGCGTTTTGCAAGCTTCTAAGGAATGCCAAATCCTCGGGACCTGCAGTTGAACCTGTTGAACCAAAAAACGTGTGCGCTTGACAAGCTGAACGGAACCCAGAGGCTGGTTTACGGTTTATGAGGAAAAAAGGACTTTAGACTTTGTAGGATTGTGCGAAGCGGCTGGTGTAGTTGTGTCGACCTTTAAATGAACGGAGTCTATTTTGAAGGACTTCTGAAACATCCCTGACGTCCAGTCGAGCTATATCCAGATCAAAACAACAGAACACGCATGTTACAAAAAGCACCATGCTCACCTCATAATGCTGTTATCTGCTACAGCACCTGAAAAGATATTCTCCATTCCATAGGATCATCCTTTGGATAATCGGCGATAACGCGAACCACTCCCGATCTAGGTTTGGGATTCGCTGTCGACATCCTCACAATTTCTTTCCCCTCCTCATGAACAATCTTACAACGTATCCCAGGATCGTCACAGGCTACTGAGTACCCGTGAAAAATAAGACGTCCAACTCGATTAATTTTAATATCAACATCTCCATCACCCTTTTTAATAACAATATTGTTTGGGCTAAAGACTATTGTCTCGGGCATAATCAGCGACAAATTCAAGCACAACTGCTCCCCAGAATCAGTCATCACTACCAACTTCTTCCGGATTACACCAGTCGTCTTAACGTCCACAATCACGTTGCATGTAACGCTCTGACCAGGACTTAAGGATTTATTACTTAGACTCACATTTGTGCACGAGCAATCCGACTTGACGTCACTAATGCGCACGGTAGACGACCCATTATTTACAATTTTAAAGGAGCAGCTACACCTCTTTTCCCACCCGTCTAAAGGCATAATCTGATCATTATTGCTACATGCAATCGCGGCCTTTCCGATATTACTAAATAATAGTAGGAATGCAAACAACAGCGGCTTACTCCATTCTCGATTCATAAGCTCAATGTCCCTTGATTTTTGCGAGTATCCCCAAAGCCTGATCCCTAAGAGCCAACATCGTCGAATCCAAACCAATATTTTGATTCGAATACTTAGATAGCACTGGTATCACGGCGCTCCATGCTTCATTTGACAAGCTAGCGTTCCTGCTCACTTTGACAGGGGACCCAAGAAATTCAGGATTAAAAGACTGTACATACCTTACAAGCATTCGAGCACAACACTCGTCGCTTGGTACATCGTCCCCTAGCGCGACGACCTTCTTAGTGGTATCAACTACTGGATCCTTCAACTCAGTCAGAGGCACATTCGCAACATCTTCCAAAAGCTTAACCTGTTCAATAGTTAGTCTCTTTTGCGCCGCAACCGAAACGCTTACCTCTAACAACTTCTTCTTCAATGCCCGACACGCACCAGCAACTATATCGTGGTAAGCACTAGGACTCACATCGTGGATTCCAAATAACTCTTTAAGACCACCATTGACTCTAGCGAAATCCGCAGTCAGCCGAGATCGGAGCTGCGAGTCGACTAGCACAGCTTCATCCTGCGAGAGTTCATCAATAGACATAGGATACGTATCGCTGAAAACACACATAGCGTTAATATCCTCTTTACTTAGTTGTGAAACCACCCCGCGCAACGTCATGATCCCCAAACCTGCCCCCACCTTGTTATAGATCAATTCTATCCTAGGCACAGACACCCCCGACACCACACTTGCCTTTTCGGCAAATAATGCTGAAGAATATCCTTTTGTAATATCTTTTATAATAGCGCGATTGATGCGCAACTCTACTCGCATATCAAACAGTTTACACAGGGCAACTGAATCTTCTTGGGACTTTATAGGGTGGAGTATTAGATAGCCGCTAGAGGGAACAATAGGACCTGGGAGAACCCCAACTCCCTTCCCAGGTACTACAAAATCAAGAGTGGTGTCGCTAAAGTTAGTTCTGTCGTCTGTATAAAAGAGCAAACTCTCCTGAAGATCTTTAAGCACAGGTATCGTGGTCTGCGAATGCACCGCAGTAGAAAAATTTGTTAAGATCTCGTCGATGTACGCGGCCACCTCCCTAATACCAGTACTACTTGAGCTACCATCGGCGATTTTAAGCAGCATCTCCTTCTGTGGTGAGAGCCAGTCCTTTATTCCCTGAGCCGGAGGAGACTCAGCCTCCAGCCGGACGACAATAAATACTGAGTAGGCTGCCACTAGCGGCCCGTACTTACGGAAGATTGCAGATAACATCCTATTGCCCATTGACTGGATTGCCGCTACCACCAGGAGCCGTACAACATTCCCCAAGTGCAGACTTATAGACATATCCATTTACAATATGTGTATTGCCAATAGTCGATAACGCCACCGGTGCGTTTGTAGCATTTCCCTGGACCTCCGTGTCTACAGAAGGGGTATTAAACCCCGGTATACTTGTGATTTTGTCGTAGCTTCCCGTGAACGTAGCTGATACCCAATTAACATCTTGCTCGTATAAAATAACACTCGCGTAGTGATGATCATCCTGTGGTGCCGCTACGTTGCTAGGTGAGGGAGCATTTACCGGATCGGAATAACCACCTGAGTAACCTACACTTAGCTCAGGTGTTGCCGCGGTTCCTGGAATGGTGACAGCAGCTCCCCAAGAGTAGGAATAGACAGGCGGCGTGTAATTTGTATTGAACGGTTCTCCGCACGGCTGGCTAGCATATGTTTGGACTACATTATATGCCTCAGTAGCCATAATATTATTTAACGTACCGTCCAGGCGAGTTATATAAGTAACTACTCCTATGTTTTGAGTATAAACCCCATTTACTGGTACATTTGCGCCGAACAGAAAGGGTTGAGGACTTCTGGGCGATGGCTTGGGAATCGAAGCGGGAGGAATGTTGTCCCACACCTGATAATTTATCATGGCATGAGTTGAGTCTTCTGTCTGCTGCTTAGACATATCACCACTACATACCCACATATAATTTGATATAGACTGAATCCCTTGTTTCTCCCCACCGTTTCCTTTTATCGTCGTTGTATACGTGGCGGTATTCGAATTACCAAACCCACTTTGCGGCGTAATCTGTAGTTCTTTTCCATTCTGATCTTCAATTATTAGTTGGTATCTGCCGTCCTTATCTAAATTCCATTTTACTGAATCATTCGACCCCGGCTTGGGACAGCATTGCTTTGTAGGAGGTGTAGGTCCTGGATCGGCAGTCGTAGTAAACGTCACGGACGTGCCACTACAGAAGTACATATTACCTTCCTTATCAACAAAAGGCATTGGGTTCGCCGAAAGCGTAGTCTGGGCCGATACCGAGGCAGGAAACAGCAAAAGACATGATATTGTGGTTGCTGCGAGTGATGGGACGCTTGCTATATGTTTCATATTAGTTATTTTATTTATTTATTTTCGTTAGGTGTTGTGGAGTAAGCTAACTTTCCATCGCTATTATATTGCTGTTGTTGGATTACCTTATGATTGATATCGTACAAATCTTTTTCGTATATTCTACCGTCAACCTTCAGTTCTCGTTGATAAGTAGATCTAACGTCAGCCCACACATGACCGTCCTGATCGATACGGTAAAACTCATTTTTTAGATCATCATCCGTCTCAAATGTATCAGGTCGATTGGTACCGTTGCTTACCCAATGGACAATCCGGATAGCGGTAACTGGTTCGTGACTGGGATAATACAGTTCGATCTTGGCCATTATGGAAGGCGATTTGATTGACCAAGCAGCGTCAGAAGGCTTGATGGTGGACATCGTTGAGTCGTCGTTAGAATACGAGATGACATTATTGTTAGAATCGGCCTTAACAACGCTTTTAACCTGCCCCTTACTATCTACAGATGTTGAGGTCGTACATCCCAATGCATCAGGTTGGGAGCACGTTGTTGTGACGCCATCAGATCGAGTGATTCGTAGTAATGCACCCCTTTCATCATAAGTATAATGTTCTTCAGAGACTGTTTTACCATCTTTCATCGTAATTATAGAGCGCAAATGATGTGCGAGAATGCCACTATTGCTAAAGAACGTAGTTATCGTCCTTAATCCATCTGTCTCCTCTGTAATCTCCCCTTCTCCAGCACAATAGGACTGCTTGTGCAGGCCATTTATTCGTGTTATTGTAGGTGGATTACTTGAGCTGACGGTATAGGTCCAATCTCCATCAGAGCAGACGCATCCTGTCTTTGTGATCCATCCAAAATATCTGGATGCTTCAGCCTCTTTAGTAATTTTCAAGGAAGAGACAGCAGGGCCGTCGGTTTTACTAACTTCAAAGGAGAATTGCTTGTTTATTTGATGCGATTTGTTTTCTCTGTACAAAACAGCGTAGCTGGAAGCAGAAGTAGTGACTGAAATGGAGAAGGTTTGTGTTTCGATTGTTGTTTGTTTTTCCGCATGCGTGAATGTTATTAACGGGATGTTTGCTTCGTTTACAAGTTTGACTCCGCCATTTTCAAAATATGTGTAAGAGACAGTGTTGCCTTTTGGAGTAGTGATCGCTTGAATTATACCAGCATTGTAAGATAGCGACCACCCGCATGGAGCAGAAAGCTTTACAATGTTGTCTTTCTTCTCCCCCAACCATCCGGAATTTCCCCTCCATGTGTCAGTATCTCCATTGCGGAGAAAGGTGAAGATCCACCCATCAGGCATTACAACCTTAAACGTATTCTCGTCGACGGGCTCAATTCGTGATTCGAGCAGCGGCACTATCCATCCTTCACCCAACATGCTAGGAGAATGTCGCACCGAACTGAAGTTTACTGATAAGGGTACTACATAGCCGTCTCCTATATCGATCTGACCCAATTGCTTCCAGTACGATAAGTGCCCGTTTTCGTCGACCCCATCGAAATGGTTCTGTGGAACCGTCCAATCTAGTCCACAGGCATGTATTTTTGTTGAGGCTATAGCAATCCATATGAATAACACAAGGCAGTGAATGTGACTTGAGCTGAGTAGAGATCGCATGGCTTGAAGGTCCTTTTTCAAATGTTCATTGCCCGTTAGACGGGTTGCTTGAGGGGGGGCAGGAACTATTGTCTAACGGCATTTGTCGAACGTCTTGATCGTGGATTGCTAAAGCTGCTTGCTGACAGAAAAACCAAAATGCTGCAGGGAGTATAAGCAGGAGAAAGAGAATAGTTTTTTTCATAGGTCAGGGTCTAGATGGGAAGACGGGTCCGGTCAAGGCCTTTTTTTGCTGTAATTACAAGCAATAACACCCTTGGGTGGTTTTCTTGTATCCGCACGCGGTCTTTTTTATGGAGAAAGTCCAAACATGATGTAGCGTAGTTGGATGTTAAGGCGCGCTCCCTTTTTGACCGGTCTGTTTTTATTTTTTGTTATTGCGGGAATGTCATTGATTTATAACTGCTTTTCCGGATCTCCCATGCTTATTTACCCTATCAATAAAACCTTTGTGGTCTCTGGTGAAAAGATGGTGGTGGAAAAAGTAGTCTTTAGGGATGAAACGATTCCTGGTCAAGGCCGCCGAGTCGGCGACGTCATTCTTTCCGGTTACTTCGACCGAAATCCAAGCGCTACCCATCCAATTGACATGGACTCGGATATTTCGTTTTCGCCGACAGGGCCCCGTTGGATCATAAATGGATGGTCATCCTCTCCAGAACTGTTCAACCACACCCATTTTTGGCTAAGTATTTTCAGCGTTCCAACCGACTCCCCCAATCTATACTGGCACTTTGAATTTTTGGATCGAGTCAGCCATTCCCCCATCCAGGAAATTGAGCTGACCACTCCCAACCCTGCATTGGCTGCACCTGTATTTGACGTGGCTGCCGGGTCTTCACTGCCTCAGATGCATGAGGACGAGGAGATGCGACTGCAGGCTCTGACGTTAGCCACACCGCCAAAGTGGCCTCCAGTAAGTGCGATGACCTGGTACGATTACCTAAAAGCGCGTTTTAGCAAGCCAAAGACTGAGACGCCGCAGTTTTCGAGACACGATCTCCAGTATTCTTTTCACAGTAAGTCATCCGAACATCCTTGGACTGTGAAGGCCTTGCGGATTACGGCAAGAAAGGGAATGATTGATTACGAAGATGGCGTAAGCCAAGCGAGTGGCGAAATCGGCTCCATTCCGTTAAACTTCCAGTTGTGGAGAGTGAATGGGCCCTATCAATTTACTTTTATCGTCCAACAACACGAAGAATTTGCATCAGCCCTCCTTTCTAACATTCACCCCCTCGTAGATGGCTTGATTCAAAACATAGACTTAAATTGGATCACAGCGCACTCCAAGGTACATATAATCGGACTCTATGGGAGAGGAGCACCCCTACCCGGCGATCTCGGCACCGCTTCCCGCGCCGAGATTTTAGTAACCGCCAAGGACGATACTGCTGATTCACTTTTGATGGTGCGCCAAGATCAAGTCGCTTCGAACTCTTGGTCGTGCCAAACCTTCCCATTTAAAAGCCAAGATAAGCCGATCGCCCTTCCACTTTATTCGGGTTCGGGCAACCAAACCATAACCTTTGTGAGTGAAAGGCCTGAGAAGCGAGAAATCTCCTTCTCGATTAACGGAATAGACTAGTTTGAGATACTCAAGTGGAAATCGCTAGTATATAATAGACGCAATTACCAATATTAAGAAGTAAGGGGAGACGTCGGCCGGAGCTCCTATTTATATTCAATACAATTGCTATCGGGAGTAATATAACTAATGAATATCGAAAATCCTGAGTAGACATATAAGGAGCACACTGCAGAAATATCCAGTGAGCCGATAATACAAATATAATTGTCACTGTAATAGGCACCTTAAAACAACTACTGCCTCTCAAAAAAATCCACATATCCTTTAGGAAAAAGAGCAGAACCCAAAGCGAGCACACCATGAAGATGCGAGCAATCCACTTATACGGCTTACTCATCCACCATTCTCCCAAAAATGCTGATTTGAAGAAATATTCCCCAAAAAACTCATGTCGAGGCCCCCAAGGTTGGACAAATGGATATTCCAATATCTTAACAGGATTAAATACAAGACTGCTCCAAAAAACGTCTGGCACATGAGCTTTAGGATTTAATTGCTGTATATTTCCAACAATATATTCGTCGGCTCTGTGTTCAACTAGAAATCGGGGAAAGTAGTACCACCCCGCCTCCAATATAAAAAGCGCGGTTAACCCACTCAACATTAGACTTCGTCTCCAGACACTAAGCTGAGGATGAAGAACTATGCACACAGCTGTTATGGGCAGGAAGCTAAGCCCATTCGCCTTAGTGATCAAGGCTAGATTCATGAGCGTAGCGAGCAAAACACCCCTAATCAGAGAAGGACTAATCCAGAACCAGATGAGAGCGGTAAACCACCAAAATCCAAAAAAAGCAAATAGAACATCATTACTGACTCGTGATGCGTTGAAGACGAAGGCGGGAAGCACCACGACAATAGCCAAATACACTGCCCTTCGTTCATTGTTTTTAACCCCAGGGAACACGATACGACCTGTTGTAGCCGCCGCCACAACAGCACCACTCATGACTAGCCATGAGAATGTCTGCCAAAGCGCACACCGCTGCTCCAAGTTCCAACGACGGCCCTTGCAACAATCGGTTAGCCAACCTAATAAAAGGTAATATGTAGGAGGTT
>CAVURW010000094.1:0-62182 GCA_963743595.1 uncultured Verrucomicrobiae bacterium | reverse complement strand
AGGGGCATCCGTTCGACATGTTGCCTACAGTGCTTTGACAGGTGCTTCTGAGTTTATCCAAACATTTCTTCCGCTGTGCTTTGCGCCAATCGGATCGCTTTCCCTGACAGTCAGAAACAGAATTGGAATCTTGATAATTCCAGACGTTGTGGACCTTACAAAATTTGCCCGATGCATCCCCGAATTTACTCCTCTTAAGTCCGCCCAGTGCCAGGTTTCTAAGGCGAGTGATGCTGTACTTCAAGCCTACATCCGTCTGCGTAGCGCACAAGTAGTTGAGATTACCGAGCTGCCGAAATGTTCGGCTTATGAGCTTAATGTTCTCGCTTGGTCGAAACAGCAGAAGAGTCGTGCACTGGGACTCCAATTAATTCCAGGGAATGAGACGTGGTTAGGCCAATTTGAAATGGCCTTGGCCAACTTTCCAGTCCGATTGGTTACGCCGAAGGCGAAGCCCATCAAAACCGGAAAAAGAAAAGCAGCTGATGACCCGGAAAACAGTCGAACTTTTTGGGCTGACAGCATTCTGAGACCCTTTATCGCTGATAACTTAGCGCTACATAGACCTTGGTACGCCGGATTCAAAACTCTAATGGTAGACCAAGGCGACGATGGAAAACCCCTTCGAGATAAAATCGCATATGAAAAGAAAGGACTGCAAAAGATGATCAACGAAATAAAATGGAGCTCTGAGGCGGAGGAAACTTTGGTTCGAGCCGTGCACCAAGCCATGCGGTGCCGCTACGGCCAAATTGCTGAGGAAAACTCTGGAAAACGAGATGCGATGAACAATCGCTTTGATCGGGAGTACGAGAAGTGGCGAATTGCATTTTCTGGAGCTAAAACTGCCGATCAATTTCGAACAAGCCTTTGTGATCTTTTCAGTCGAGCACGTCAAAATAAAGTTCTCGCAGAAAGCTGGCGCGTTCTCCTGCCACTTCTCACTCAGAAAGAATGGCAACTGGTTCGCGATCTTTCGCTTCTAGCTCTGGCCAGTTACTCGAATCCGAACTCCGCAGACCCTATAAAAAAATCCACAGACAACCCTAGCCAACAGTAAAAATATGAGTATTCACATCTTCGCAAATATCGTAACGCCCTATGGAATCGCTTCGAACAATCGAGCCGAAAACGAGGGCAATGTGACAACTCTCCAAAAGATTCTTTGGCAGGGTGCAACCCACTCTACCGTAAGTGCCGAAGCGATTCGGTTTGGGATTCGGAAATACCTTTTTGAGCAAGACCCAAAAACAGTGAATCGCCATTGGGATGATACAATTCGATCCAACGCCTGGAAGGACGCTTCGTTCGCCACATGGCAGAACTATGTCGACAGCGATCTCTTGGGGTTCATGAATGCAGAAGCAGCGAAAGAAGAAGCGGAAACTTTGACCGACGAAAGCCCTGATGAATTGGACAACTCCGGCAAAAAGAAGCGGACCAAGGGTAAAGCAACGGTACGCAGGTCCCCTTTAGAAATCACTCGCGCCATCTCGCTTACCCCTTGGCCAGGTGACGTCACATTTAACGCCGCCAGTCCTGGAGCTACTGCCTCTGCTTCTAAAGGTTCTAACCCCGCTCTTTATGGGACAGAACAGCACGCCACGCGCTATCAATATGGAATGGCTCTCACTCCAGAGCGATTGCACGATAAATCTCGTGCATTTACGGCGCTTAAGGCCCTAGCCGCCTTAAATCGGGTAGCGGGAAACCATGGCCGCTATCTGTTTGACTTCTCGCCCGAGTCCATAGTTTTAAGAATTACAGATGACCCTGCTCCACGACTGCTCTATTGCTTTGAAACGGAAGATAACGGAAAGACGATTACGACCCCTGAACTCCTCCGCCGGGTTTCATGCGGGGATATCCCAGCCGAAGAGCTGATCCTGGGAGGACCAATAGTCTCCAGTGATGTCGGACAGAAATTGAAAGCGGCGAAGGTACTAACTTTCGACGGTGTATTGGAAGCGATGGCAAAGCTGGAAGAACGGTTGAAGGCGAAGCTCGAAACTCTTTCCAAATAAACACCTATGCTCGGTCTTTATGTAACGGTTCCTGTGGCCTGTTTCCGAAAAGGATTGGCTCGTGAATATCTGGAGACGGAACCTTTACCGCCGCCATCTACCTGTTACGGCTTTTTACTTTCCCTCGTCGGGGAAACGCAAAGATCTGCCCATCTGGGGGCCCGAGTAACCGCCGCATTTCGTTCTGGAGAGCTCAGCACAGTACTTCGCACCGTGTGGAGAATCAAGAGTGCTGGAGTACCGCCCGGACAGGGCAACAATGCAAGGCCGGATTACCAGCAATTACTCACAGGAATGGAGTTAATCATTTGGCTCGATTCGACCGAAGAAGTAGATACGGCAGGCGAGCGATTAGAGGCACGGGTGAGAAAGGCGTTGAACGCGAGTGAACGTGGATCAATCTCCCGTTTTGGCGGACTTTCCTTAGGTGAGAGTTCGCATCTGGTAAACGATGTGACTCTCCTTGAAATAGATGAGATTGATGAGACCCGAGATTGGTCGAGCTGGCAGATCTTTCTAAAGCGCGAAGTGGGACTGGTTTCTCTACCTCTTTGGGTGGATCATGTGGGTTCAGCTGGGACAGTTCACGTAACGGGCGATTTGAAGGAATTCTATGGTTTAGCGCCGGGTTTGGATCAAATGCCTAAGATTACCAAGCCATTCTGACCAAGTTCTTTGTCAATTTTAATACTAGAACGGAAACCGCATGGCGTTGAGCATGCCACCTTCCTAGCCATCTTCAGCGGGGTAGGTTCGGTGAACCAACTTCTGATGCCGCAAGGCGTTGAGCACCGCCGAAGACTGAATCGCCGAAATTGCTCACGGGTGTGAATAGACCTCTGATGCCGCAAGGCGTTGAGCACTGAAGTTAATTCTCTAGTCTATATACAAGAGAGGCCGGTGAAACAACCTGAGATGCCGCAAGGCGTTGAGCACCAGCTCATATGCGCCATGAGCAATGGTCTTATCTACAGTGAATGAACCTCTGATGCCGCAAGGCGTTGAGCACGCGGCTTTAGCAGCACATCACGGCCTCGATCCCGAGTGAATGAACCTCTGATGCCGCAAGGCGTTGAGCACTGATGAAGGATGATCTGCACGAGCTCGCCGAAAAGTGAATGAACCTCTGATGCCGCAAGGCGTTGAGCACGACTTCAAGGCGTTTGATCCGCAGCATCCTAACAATGGTGAATGAACCTCTGATGCCGCAAGGCGTTGAGCACGCATTAGGCAGACCGGGGCCGGAATGGTTGACAACTGTGAATGAACCTCTGATGCCGCAAGGCGTTGAGCACCATTGAATGCGCTCCAACTGGATCAAAGACGACTGTGAATGAATGAACCTCTGATGCCGCAAGGCGTTGAGCACCAATAATCGCAATACAATTTGCAGATATAGTCCGGTGAAAACCTCTGATGCCGCAAGGCGTTGAGCACGCAGCAATCACTTTTGGGGCAACAGGTCTGCACTTTGGTTGTGAATGAACCTCTGATGCCGCAAGGCGTTGAGCACACTACCACCCGTCCGACATTCTTTGTTGGATCGGACAGTGAATGAACTTCTGATGCCGCAAGGCGTTGAGCACTACAAACAAACAGCGGCCTCCTCCATCATCTATGCCACCGTGAATGAACCTCTGATGCCGCAAGGCGTTGAGCACTTAAAGTTAATACCAAAGTATTTCCCGATTGGCTTAATGGTGAATGAACCTCTGATGCCGCAAGGCGTTGAGCACCAGGCTAAGACCGACGCAGAAACGCTAGCCTACCGGTGAATGAACCTCTGATGCCGCAAGGCGTTGAGCACAACCCCAATAACAGCAAACCCCATCAACTGAAACAGTGTGGTGAATGAACCTCTGATGCCGCAAGGCGTTGAGCACTACTCTAAAGACCTCCCTCTTGGCGCCAAAACCCTCCGGTGAATGAACCTCTGATGCCGCAAGGCGTTGAGCACGCTAATGAAATATGGAATAGGGAACAAGGAGTTCAAGTGAATGAACCTCTGATGCCGCAAGGCGTTGAGCACAAACAATCATCAATCGACAAAGCGCGCATCACGCGCCGGTGAATGAACCTCTGATGCCGCAAGGCGTTAGAATAACGACAGGCACAAACTGCTGATAATAAATCGCAATCGTACTATTAACATTATTGATTAATGAGTTCGCATAAAGTAAAATAATTCCTTACAACTCGCTCGGGAATTAGCCTGGCCGAGAATTTATTAAATCTATGTCAAATCACTACACATCCGTCGTCAAAGTATGCTTTAACAGCGACGCTGCCGGAAATAACGCAGTCAACTTCACTCTGGCGGGCACGAGGCTCGATCAAGGGGTCTATACTAAGAAGGCAACTGGGACGTACACGACTTCTGTGGAGGATCCCGAAGAGGTCTTCGACACCTTAATCCAACTCGCGACAACCCTTCGGCGCAACAAGCAAGACTTCGAATTTCTTCTCATCGAAGTCCACAGAAACTGAGACCGGGCTATGCGCGAAAGATCAGCTTTCTAACCAGTCAAACTCATGCCCTCCCATTATTCCGCGACAGTCGAAATCACATTTACATCCGACACAGTAAATGACCCTGTAATTGCTGCCATGTCGACCTTTCGGAATGATAGAGGTGAAGACGTGGACGAAGTGATGGAAGCCTTGGTTCACGTCGCAAATCAGATCCGAGTAGACGGGGGTAGAGTAGAACTCGAGCATTTGGACGTTAAGATTTCCAAGCACCCCAAAAAATCGGAAATACCGATAAATCGGTCGAAATTTACAGATTTATTTTGACCGCTTTTTCAGAGGAGAATCGCCCATAAAGTAAACACGTTGTTGACTTCGCTCGCCTCAAAAACCACGTTTTTGTCGACGGGCTCGAGCTGCTGCCTGAAAGTCAAAACCATTAATCTTGACTTACTTCTGGGGTGCCTAAATAAAGGCTCATGGCTACAGATACTCCAATTCAGTGGTGTGACGATGCAGTAAATCCGGTGATGGGCTGTCAGGGATGCGAGTTGTGGTTAACAGGGCTCCAAATCAAAAAGGCCCTGGAGGAAAAGATTCTTGAAAAGAACCCAAAAGCCGATAGGAAGGAAATACAATTATTGCTTCAGGAATGGAAAGATGGAACCGATATCCATAAGGCTAGGAAGAAGATCGTTGAGAACATCGTAGCGAAATTATCCGTGGACGTGTCTGGGCTTGAAACTGTTATAGACGAGAGCCTTCGCTGCTATGCTGGGAGACAGCATTTAACGCGTGGTCCCGTGAATAGAGGCTATGCCCCAAAATTTGAACAGGTAACGGCATATCGAGGTAGAGTTATGGAGATGGCCCAAAAACCAACTCTGACGGGCTACTGTCGCCCGAATAAGCCTTGGCTAAATGATTTTCCAAGGATGATTTTTATCTCGGACATGGCGGATGCTCTGAGTAAAGGAATAACCAACGAATTTTTGAAAGAAGAGATCATCGACCCAGTAAGCAGGACAGACGGCCAAAGGCATGTCTGGCTTTGGCTGACAAAACTGCCTCACCGAATGGTTGATTTTAATGGATGGCTGAAAAAACAGAATTTGTCTTGGCCCAAAAACCTCGTCGCGATGACAAGTGTTACCAGCTCTGACAGTACGAACAAAAACAGGCTGGAAAACCTGAAAAAACTAAATGGGGTTACAAAGGGGCTCAGCGTTGAGCCATTGTGGCAAAAAGTTGACCTCGATCTTGAAGGGATACACTGGTGCATTGTTGGCGGCGAAAGTGGTAAGGAAAGTAACCCAAAGCCCTTTCATCTTGAATGGGCTGAAGAGATCAAGAAGCAATGCGAGAAAACGAGCACCTCGTTCTTTCTCAAACAGATTGGCGCCGCCCCATTTAAAGGTGGTAAGGCATACAAGATTCAAAAAAACGGCAAGGATCAAAATTTAAAGGATTCGCATGGCGGAGAGTGGAGTGAATGGCCAGAGGAGTTTAATAACGAGCAATCCCGTCAAATACCGGAGATTTTCAAAAGACTGGTGACCAATCAAGACCACCAGAGACTGGGATTAGGTTTCAGGGACAAGCCAAAGAAAATTACCGTCGAGGATGTAGTTTCAGACGAGCCGGATGTTTCTAAGATCACGGACGATAACTTGGAAGAGCAAATTAAAAACGCGCATTTGGCCGCGATTGCAGGCGTTACCGCCGCTGTACGGGCAGCATACACTGCGGGAAAACTGCTACTAGAAGTTCAGACAAGGAAACGTCGCGCCTTTACACCCTGGTTGAAAACCATTTCCAAGACCCTTTCCAGCGCGACCGCCTATCGATACATGAAACTGGCCAATAGTTTCTCATTACTGAGAGACTTTGATGAATTGTCGCTGACTCAGGCATATGTAATTACTGGAGCTTTAAAACCAGAAGCTAAATCCGAACTGAAGCGGCCTAGTGCAGGCCGCGACCAATTGTCTGGACTCGCTAAACATGTGGAACTATTCAGGCGTAGCTGGACGGACACGGAAATCGCCACTTGGAGTGACGAAAAGCGAGAGCTGTTCCTCCAAGAATATAAAGAAATGGAGGCGCAGGTTGAAGAGGTCCGAAGGCTTAAAGAACAAATGGATGCAACTGCATCTATGCTTGCCGTGAAGCAGACGGAAATCTCGAATACCGATTCTCGATCTGAAGAGGCGACTGACGAAGCTGCGTCGGGGCTAAAAGCAGAAAAACAGAAAGAAAAGTCGCCTAAAATAGTGGAGCAAGTAAAAGATCCGAGACCAAAGAATCCTGAGGCCAAAGTCTCTACGAAAACAGGGTCCCAAAAGAGTACGGGACAAAAAGAGAAAACTAAGTCGAAAGGTAAGCCGAAGCCAAAACCCACAACGTAGCCCTTCACGATTGTCGACGAACTTGCGCAGTCGGATCATCTAAAAGGCAATTTACGCCGCACTTAAAAAGTCTAACCACGAACCCCCTTCCCGATGACGTCAACACTGATGAAACTTCCTCTGAAAGAAGGTGCCGAGTTGGAGTTCAAGGTGGTGGCCAAAGCTATTGAATGTGAAGACCTTGTGGCCTTCGCCAACTCAAGGCAGGGCGGTAAGATAGTGGTGGGAATTGCAGACAAACGAGAGACTGAATTCATAACGAAGGAGGACGTTGTTGGATGTACAACCAGCGATAAGGAGATGAACACGATCACAGGAAAAGCAAGATCGTGCATTCCCCCCGTTGTGGTAAAGGTATCGGTACAGATCATTGAAGAAAAGAGGTGCTTTGTGGTTTCTATACCCTCTAGTCCTCAGAAACCCCACTGTACGGCGACGGGTTTGTATAAAATTCGAAGAAACACTAGCAATGATCCGCTTACGCCAGGGCTCCTGCTCGCGTTGTATTTGGAACTAGAGGCCGAAAATTTCATTTCTCGTTTTAAGGATGCCACTAAAGAATTGGAAGAACAGGTCGAATCCGTCTCCTCTACGCTAAAGGATCAGATGGGAGACTTGAGTCTATTCTTGGCCGACTTTAATAAAGAGATCCAGCAATCGCTCAGTGAGATTGGGGAATACGCGAGTGATGCACAAGACCGCGTTGAGGGTGTCGAAGAGACGCTTGGGATGATGCAAAGCGAAAACGAGACTAACGAGGATCAACTACGATTTGCTCTGGATGATATTAACGAGAAGTTGAATGCGATCTTGCTTCAACAACAACCAAAAGCGCTGCCTACTTTCCTTGTTAAAAGAGACTATAAGGCCCAGATTAATTCCTTGCTGCTCACGGCAGGGCCTCTCAAGCGAGACCGAGCAAAACAATTCAAGAAAATGGCGGCGTTGTTCACAAAATCCCGTCCATATCTCACCATGCCTTTCTTACGGGAGTGTTTTGATGAGCTTGAGTTGGAACAGGCTAAAAGAAAGAAGACGGAAAAAACTTCCGTGACCAAATGACTTAAAAGCGCTATTCCTCCCGCGCTTGTTAGCGGCAGCTATTTAGCTTTACCGCGACAGATCCGATCCATCCGAGTCGCAATCGTTGGTGTTACGGTTGTTCTGCCTATTTGCTCGCAAATGCACGAGAACGTACATGTGTTTCTGGCTTTTTTTAACCGAAGGTGTCTTGGGTCGGATCGTTTGGAAGGCGGACGCCAGACTGCTAGGGGTTTTCGTTTTTTAGCATCTGTAAACTTTTATACTGATATTCTCAATCAAACGCCTTGAAACACTCTAGCAGTCTGGCACCAAAAGGTTTGCGTAGACGAACCGAACAAATCTTCAAGGACTGATTCGGCTCCTCATTAGGCTAGTCTATTCTGGTCTGGGTACGGTGATCCGCCAATGAACTACATTGTTCCTTCTTGGTAAGCGTTGGATTTGTTCAGGGTACTTTGCTTCAAGTCGTCCGAGAAATTGGCCGCACGAGCTAGGGCTGTGCAAAAGGTCTTGAGCTGAGCTGCGTGTCCGACTATCAACTGCCGTCAAACTACTTATCAATTCTGTTGCGGACCCCTCCCATGGATCAGAGTGTAGAATATCAGTAGACATATGGAGCAGTTCATAAAGCCGTGTTTCTGGAGCGAGGCTAGAAATATCCTCCAAAATGTCGGGATTGTGATACGTAGCCACCCCGAAACGCTGCTCAGCTACGATCGCTGAAGTCTGCGTATTAACGAGGAAAAAAACGAACGCGGGAAGCTCATCCTTCAATAAGGCCATGAAACCGTCGCGATTCATCGAACGATCAATGTTTGCCCTCTGAACTTTGAATAACATAAGCTTGTCTGCAATATCTTCGTTCATCACCGGCAACACGCGAAGGCTTTCTTCATTGTCGTTAACGCAAATGGTAAGCCTCCAAAACGGCAACACTTCGAAGGCAGTCCTTCCTTTTGGATGACAACGGGCTGCTGGGCTGACCAGCAAGTTTTTGATGCCTGCAGCAAGGGCCAACCTGGACTTGTAATCGGATGTTCCGAATTCATCGTCGATAACCAAAGATTCTGCCTTGCAAAGATCGGCGTTGAAGTCGGTGGTCTTACGCAAATAGGCGTAGGGGTACGCCCTCCGCCCGCCTAGAATATTGGTAATGATTGTCTGTACCAGCGATTTTCCAGAGTTGACCGGACCGGCCATTACAAAGGCTTGCCCCGGTCTAGCTGAGGCCTGATTTTGAACACAGTCTACGAATGATTCGTACGCAATCTTTAGCCATCCGTAGGCGTACGGAAGCTGGACGTCACCGAACATTGAACTGAAGAGGCGTGTCAGGTGTGGATATGGACCTTCTCTCGGTTCTATAACTGTTGGCCCTTCGGTCACTAGGATTAACCTGTTGTTCATGCTTCGAATCCCGTTGCCGCACCCGGCTAAGGCACCAGCGTAATCAACGCGATTTTCCCTCTCTATTCTGCACAGAATTGCGTCCACTTCCGAATTGCCTCCAAACGAAGCAAGTCCGGAAAACCCAGATTCCTTTAGATGCTTTCGAATTCCCGAAGCGGGCACTGACATCCAAATACCTTTACTGTCCTTTATCCAATACGCCGGAGATTCGTAATATATATCGGGTAGGGGAAGTTGATCCTTGAGATTCAATTTCTTCGTCGTTACCGTTGATCTTTCGTTCGCTAAATTTCTGCTCCTGATTTTGGGTGTTTTTGTTTTTGTCATTTTGTTCTTCGGGCTCCCGCCCGACCTTCGTTTATTTAAGTTTTATGCTTCATGAATATTGCGTCTCGTCGTCTAATTACCGCATCAGATTTGGTCCATCGAAATAGACTAGTTTCTGAATTTTTCCGTCCCTCAATCCACCGGGGAGGCGAACTGGTTGTGAGGGGGAGAAAAGCTTTGGATCACATCCCAAAGCCCGGAGTATGATCTTCAAGTCGTCTAGATTGTCCTGATCGGGATAATCGAACCAGCCATGCAAAGACTTTCCTGCAGTGTCAACTACGGCATGAAGATGCAGCCCAGTTTGAACGAGCCATCTGAAAATCGCTCCCACCTGATCCTTTGAAAGCGTATCGCTCTCAACGATTAGATAAGGAGTTTCTGCCACGTTCTCGTTTTTGCGTTCAAACGTGCCTGCCCGAAATACCGAAGGGCAGACTAGGGGACCATCTGGCACGGTTCCGCGCTTGATTAGTTCAATCCACTGGTTCCTGGTGCGAAAGCAACTTCTGTAAGCTGCTCCGGAATGAGTCTTGTCTCCTATCCAGATAAGAGAATTTCCGTCAATAACCTCGTACATTACCTTGAGCATACACAGCAGATGAACGTCACGTTCATTGTTGTCGGAGAGCTCCCAGGGACTCGACAATATGATATCGGTGAGCGGCCATGAGTAAGAACGCAGCATTTGAGGGACGCTACTTTTAGCCCTTAAATTTAGACGCTGTCTTTCGGCCTGCGCAGTGGCCCATCGTTTTGCCTCTTCAGGTGGCAATCGCAACCGTTCTGGATTTTCCGCTCGTAGATTTCCATTTATCCTTTGAATCTCACCCGCGCACGACTGGTGAAAGCAGTGAACAGTGGGCACACGGTCCAGCAAGACTCGGCAATCCCGCCGCTTACTTTGCCCTGTATGCAGATGTTTTCCGGGGCACTGACAGTAACCTAAATTTGCTGATTCCCACGTAATCGGGCCAAGCAGCACTTCTGCATGGGCTCGTATATCGAATGTTTCCGAGATCAAGAGTAAACCTCCCAGGGAATCCATTTACCACCCTTCATGCATTGAATTTCCCATTCTTCGGGGAACAACAACCCCATGCTTTCGATCCTGCTTTTCGTGGAAAATTGAGACTTGATCGCCCATTTGATTCCGTTCTCGACGATTGGAGTCGCAAATCCCTTGCCTTTATATATTGCCATGACATCGCCTGATTGAGAGACAAAGCGGAGAGCTTGTAACCAGTTTTCTTTAATGGGAAACAGGAGTGTGGTACTCTCCCCCCTTGTAATCGACAGCACCTCCGATAAGACCCGATTCTCTGACATTACGATCGCCAAGCTTTTGGCCTCGTAAGTTTCTACCGCTGCGAGATATGAATCGCCACCGGAATCTGGATTGGCACCCAGCCTTAGCTCAATATTGTCACCGAGTCCGTCCAGATAACGGTCAGAAATTGAAGAGGCTCCTAAATGAGCAAAATCCTTCGGATACGGCTTTGCAACCGGAATGAACGGGCATCGCATCCGTTTCAGCTCAATTTGGATCTCACTCATGAAACTCGCATAAGATTGTTCTGATGAGAGATCTCCGTCGTGCAAGAAAGACTGCCTTGATGAGCCCTTTAAAAAATAGGGGTGCTTCATTGAATCACCTCACTGGTGTCTGTGAGAAATTTCTCAATCTCTGACCGGGGGATTATAATTGTACGCAACGCCCTAGACCCCTTGAGCAGCTTTCTATCGAGAAGTCGGCGAATTGACCTTGAGGATACTCCTAATAATTTTGCTGTCTCGGCAACTGAGTACCCCATACGAGTGCTGCAGAAACAGTTTTGTGCGGTTTGCATACCCGTATACGTATCCGATATGCTGAAAAGATAAATAAATGCTAATCTTTGCTAAAAATGACTATCTTGTTCCAGGGGACCGCGCTAACTCCTGCTAAGCTGTTCAAAGGCTATTTCTTTTTTTATGGTTATCATTCCATTGGCGAATAGCTTCGTCCGAGAGTCCGAAAGTCCAGTGTGCTCCTTGTATTTTTCGAAGGCTCCCTAGAGCTTCTAGTCTGAAACCCAAACCCAATCTCTTTTTGATCTCTTCGAAGTCTCGATTTACGCTAGTCAACGGGTTGGTGTGCGAATACCCTCTCATAGTACAATAATCAACCGGATTGAATCCGTTGGGACTTCGTAGTTGGCTGAAGAAAATCAATTTTACGAATGCCGCGAAAACGTCGGGCGGCGAAGTATTTAGATCTTGCCCGTTGATTCGAAGCATCATTTGCCCGTCAGTTCCGAAATAAATGTGTAGGTGTTGATCATGTTCGCCTAGAGGATTCACCGCATTTGAAAACTCTAACAGGTTTCTGAAGTGGCTATTTAATTCGAAGTCTTTATCGGCCATATAAATAGGTTGTACGCCAACCTGCAGTGGTTTTTGAAAAAACTTTATCGCAGAAACCGAGGAAAACAGATCACGCCACTGAGCGAACAGCGGATAGTTGTAACAGGGAATTGACCCAGTAGAAACGGCACAAATTCGGGCAAAACTAGTCAATTCTGGTATCAAGACATAACCTCGTCCGCAACTAACTGTACCTCGGTAGGATTCTTTCGCCCGGATGCACCACTCAGGCGGAAGGCTTTCATTCCTGTGGTTATACATATGTATAAACGCTTTGATTTTATCAAAGATTTCCACTTGATTGCCTTCGGGCAAAAACAGTGCCGTTGGTGAGTCAAGGTCTTCTTCGTCATGTTCGTCTAGACTCAACAATGCGGACGCGAGTTTGATGGTCGTCTCACTCAGCACAACTCGGTTTGTTAGGTGGTTCTTCTCGTGAGGATTGATTTCTTCTCCGTTCACAAGTTGATGAATAGCCGAAGTCTGAACGAAGTTCCATTGCTCAGAACCGAATAATATCAATTATCGGATGTCACACAGTCAAATCGGTAAGTTTTGCGGCCATTTGCTGGGCGTGCTCGGAGCGAAGATGGGAATAAGTTTTCGCGATGAGAACGCCTCCATCTCTATGCCCTTGGAATGAGGCGATGGTTTTGAAGTCCAAGCCTTTTTCAACGCATGCCGTAATGAAGCATCGTCGGATGGATCGATGGGAATAGTTCGGGTAGTTCAGTCGCTTGCAGGCACTCGCCAGAGCTTTCTTGGCATCACGGACTTTGAACAGGCGGGTTTCGGGGTCTGGTTTCTTGCCATGCTCGGCTACAATCTTTTCCAGGAACGGTCTCAAGCCGGGAAAGATGGGGATGGTAAATCCTGTACTGGTTTTCTTCCGCATGACTCGTATTAAACCTGCCTCCCAGTCAACGTCTCGAATACGTAGGGCCCAGGCTTCGGCATTGCCCATCCCACTGAGACCTATGAATTCGATTAAATTCCCCGAATCCTCGGAGTCAGCGTTCAAGGGTTGCTCTCGGATAGCTCTTACGATTTCTCGAAGCTGCTCCCAGGTGGGCGTATCCCTGACAGGTGTTTCACGCCTCAATTCCTTGAGATTGGCTGCTGGAGACTCGGCAATGATCTTGTTGGCCACGGCAATTTCAAACAACTGCCGTAAGAAGCGAGTGTACTCGTTGTAGGTGGCTTTCTTTAATCGGGCTCGGTGTTGCCCCAGCCAGGCCTGAAGATCCATGGGCTTAATCGACGAAACCCTTGCGGTCAAAGCACCACCCCAAGTCTTCTTGAAATTCGCGAGAATAGATTTTCGAGTTGCGATGGTCTTGTCTGCCAATTGACCGAGGTTCGCTTGATAGCGTTCAATAAGCGTCTCTAGGGTGGTTCCTACTGCACTGGCGTCGACCTTATCGATCTGTTTGACGGTGTCGTCCTTCTTTCGCTTGGCTAGTTGAAAGTCTTTCGTTTTCAGGGAGCGCCAGATCTGCTTGCCGTCTTTCCTAAAAATGACGTAATATTTCCCACTCTCGGAGTTCTTATAGAGATCATGTCCCACGTTTACAAACTTGCTGGTTTTCGCTTTGGCTCGGCTCGGTCGGGTCATGGCGCTTATTGTACGCAGTTAGAAAAAACAGTTAGAAGTCAAAAAACGAGTGGTTCTGATTTCAGTTGTAACTCCTTGATAATGAAGCACATGGGGAATTAGCTCAGTTGGTAGAGCGTCTCGTTCGCAATGAGAAGGTCAGGGGTTCGAATCCCCTATTCTCCACTTCTTCTCCCTACGAAGGAAAGATCGGGATTTGGTTCGAATTTGCTACCGTAAATTTGCTGTTCACAGTCATGTTTTGTCGTGCAAACGCATTGTTACCGAACAAAACGAGCACCAGATTGCTACGATTGGAAAAGGTCCCGGTGACGCCAAAATCGAATTTGTTCCGCTGCGGGCACAAGCGTCGGAAAATAACCTGAAGCGGTTATTCGGGAGTTTCAAAGCGATGGGCTAATGTCACAATCGAGCCCCTCAACTAATCAACTCGATGCAGGTGCAGCCCTGGCGCGGTAATTCGCGCGCGAGGGCTGCCGAGTCGTTTTATTGGCTCGATCTACTGAATACATCGAGACTCTTGCGGCTGAGTTGAACGGCAAATATAAATCCGATGTCGCTCACGCAATCGGGTCTGATTAACCTGGACCCGGCCACCTTTGAGCAAGCTTGGCGCGTCGGCGTCTATGGAGGTTGTGAGGCAGCGCGCGTCCTCGGTAATGGGCAGGGTATCAGAGCCCCAAACCGGTGAGGAATAAGTCGTTTTGCCGCTCGAAGCGAGTTCGATCATAGGAGACCAACGCCATTCGCCACAGACCTTGCAGGTAAGTGACGATAACAAGCGTAACAAATGGTGGATCGAACTCTGCGGGCAAGACCCCCGCTTCCTTATCTTCAGCGAAGCGTGCCGTGATTCGCTCGGTAAGCATCGAAACGTGTTCCTGCACATATTCGCGCAGGTCCGGCTCGGCCAAAACCTCGCGAGTCATGCTGCCTGCCATTAGGCAAAGTCGTGACGGCGTATCGGGGTCGTCCAGACAGTCGAGCACAGTTTTGAAGAGCGCCCGCACTCCTAGGGCAGCCGTCGGTGCTGAAAAAAACGCTTCGGCTTGGTTGCGTTTAACTGTTGCGTTATAATGCTTGAGACACTGCAGATAAGCGTTTTTCTTGCTTTTCAGAGTGTTGTAGAAGGAGCCTTCACCTATCTCCATCCCTTTGAGCAGATCGCGAAGTGATGTGCCGGCATAGCCCATCTTCCAAAAAAGACGAGTTGCCCGGTCAAGGACATTCGCATAGTCGAACCCCAAAGAGCGCATTTGCCTTTACTTTCTCACATTTGTAGCGACCGTTAAAGAATATTGTTGCCAAAGGCTGCCAACCTCGGCATCGTCGTTTCTGTAGCACTCGTTACAAAATTAAAATCCAAAGGAAACATAATTTTACTTTTAGGAAGATTCGAATGAACTCAACGACGACACAAAATAAGGAACAAACAGCGCTGATCACGGGCGCTAATGTGGGTATCGGAAAGGAAATTGCGAGGCAGCTGACGGTGGGTGGAGAATTCAGCAAAGTCTATTTGGCATGTAGAAACAGAGATAAGGCTTTGGCCGCTAAAAGGGATTTGGAGCACGTCACGGGGAAGATGATTTTCGAAATCATCATCATGGACGTATCTAAGCCTTCTGCTGTGCGGGCCGCTGTCGACTGCTTAGATCATGCGATTGACGCTTTGATCATGAATGCTGGATCAGTCGGTGGCAAAACGAACATCCAGTTAACTCCGGAAGGTGTCACAGAAGTCTTTGCTCATAATTTGCTTGGGCATATTGTTTTGCTCGATGAACTCTTGAAATCTAGCAAATTGACCTCGGCGGCAATTTATCTGGGGAGTGAGGCCGCTCGAGGGGTCTGGCAATTGGGTATAAACAGCCCAGCCTTTGAAAACTATTCGGTTGAAGAGTTTTCCTCAGTCTGCAATGGGAAATGTTTTGCAGGCAAAAAAGCTGACCCGATGGTGGCATTTGGCCAGGTGAAATATCTAGCGGCCATGTGGATGTCTTCCGTCGCTCGGAAACATCCTGAACTGAAGCTCATAACCGTGAGCCCTGGAAGCACGAAGGGGACCGACGCCCCGAATCATCTTCCTTTGCCGCTAAAGCTCTTAATCCAGTACGTTATGTTTCCGGTAGTAATGCCGTTATTTGGAATGGTTCATCCTCTAGAAACCGGAGCGGCTCGAATTGTGCATTCGCTCGGTGATGCGTCCATCAAGAGTGGGAGATTTTATGCGAGTCCGGCGGGAAAGGTCACTGGGCCGCTGGTAGATCAAAGTACAGTTCGGCCCGAAATGAATAATGAAACGTATCAGGAAAATGCAAGTCGAGCCGTCCATCGATTCATCTCTTGAAAAGAAGATTTGCCGCTCTGGCGCGGCGGTTCGCGCGTGAAGGGTGCCGAGTTGCGTTATTGGCTCTTGCGACTGAGTTGAATGGCAAATATAAATCGGATGTCGCCCACGCAATCGGGTGCGTCTTGCCGATTCCAAACAGATAAGCGCTGCATTCGCGAAGATTCGCAAGGAGGTCGGTCCGGTTGACCGCTCGTCAACCATGCCAGCGGCGGGGGCGAACCGCGCGGGTCGGGTCTGATTAACCTGGACCCGGCCACCTTTGAGCGGCCTTGGCGCGTCGGCGTCTATGGAGCACTGCTTTGCTCACGTGAGGCTGCGCGCGACATGCTTTCGGCGGACCGCAACCGTGGAACGATAATTTTTACCGGAGCAACCTCGGTGAGAGGAGCCGGTATCGCGTTCTCCAGTGCTAAATTCGCCTCTCAAGGATTAGCTGCGCCGTTAACTTTTAACGATTGCGCTGGCTGGCCAAAACCGCGGGGCGGGCGTTCACCCGACTCACCAGGGCAAATCCGCAAAACAGGAAGAGATTGTAGAGCGTGAAGCCCACGTGCACGTTGTCGGCCGAATAGCCGTAATGCAATTGTTCCGACAAACGTACGTTCCCCACCGCAAGGCAGGCTGCGAAGACAAACGTAGCGCTCGCCGAAATGATAAGCGCGCCATATCGCAGCGGCCAAACGGGCCACCACAACGAAACATTCACGAGCAACATGCACAGATTCAGTAGGCCCATGAGGCCTAAAGCGAGTCCCTGCTCGGGATAACGCGCCGGAACAACCGAACGCATTCCCTCCGGAATTCGCTCCCAATACAAATGCTCCACCATTCCGAAAAGCACGATTCCGAACATCCGCGCCGCCCAGAGTGCAGGATTCACCTTCACCCCAGTTTCGTCTCCCAACGCTGCAATTGCTCCTGAACCATCGTCGGGTTTGGCGAACCGTGTGTCTTCCGCGCCTGCAGCGCACCCTCTAAACTGAACACGCCGAGCGCTTCCTTATTAAAAACAGGATCGATCTCCTGCCAATCCTCTAGGGTCAACTCCGTAATCAGCACCTTTTTCTCCTCGGCCAAACGCACCGCGCTACCCACCAGATGATGCGCTTTCCGGAATGGCACGCCTTGATTGACCAGCCAATCGGCCATATCTGTCGCCAGTAGAAGCGGGTCGCTTGCCGCCCTCCGGCACTCCGCACCTTTCACCGCCGTTTCACCCAGCATCTCGGCCAAAATGAGCAATGTGTTTTGAATCGTTTCCGCCGTATCAAACAACCGCTCTTTGTCTTCTTGGAGATCGCGATTATAGGTCATCGGCAAGCCCTTTAGCAGTGTTAACAGCGCCATCAAATTCCCGATCACCCGGCCCGATTTGCCACGAGCCAACTCAGCCACGTCTGGATTTTTCTTTTGCGGCATTAAGCTCGATCCCGTGGTGTAGCGATCTCCAATCCGGATGAAGTTAAACTCCGCGCTCGACCACAAAATGAGGTCCTCAGATAACCGCGAAATGTGGACGGCCAGCAGTGCCGCTGCTGCATTGTACTCGATAATGAAATCGCGGTCGGAAACCGCATCCATCGAGTTATCGGAAATGCGCGGGAACTGCAGCAGCTCAGCAACGTAAGCGCGGTCGAGCGCCAGCGTACTCCCCGCAATCGCGCCGGAACCGAGCGGCAAAACGTTCATTCGCTCACGACAATCTTCCAGCCTGGTGAAATCGCGCTCCAGCATCTCCACATAAGCCAAAAGTTGATGCGCCAGGAAAACCGGTTGCGCGCGTTGAAGGTGCGTGTAGCCCGGAATAATCACGCCCACATCGCGTTTCGCCCAGGCATGCAGCGCCTTTTGCAACATCCGTACGGCAGTGCAATTCTCAACGATTTGATCGCGCAGCCAGAGCCGCATGGCAGTCGCCACCTGATCATTTCGACTACGTCCTGTGTGGAGTTTCGCCCCGGCAGGAAAGCGCTCCGTCAACACGGCCTCGATGTTCATGTGCACGTCTTCACGATCCACATTCCACGTAAATTTCCCGGCGGTAATTTCGTCTCGAATCTGCTCCAGGCCAGTCACGATATCCGCAAGCTCCGCATCACTCAGCACACCGATTTTCTTCAGCATCCGCGCATGAGCCAAACTGCCCAGGATATCGTGCTTAAACAGTTTCCAATCAAACGAAATGGATTGCGTGTAATCGCGCAACCGCTCAGCTGCTCCAGCGCTAAATCGTCCTCCCCACAGCGCCGCAGAACCGGTGCTGGAATCATGCCCATCTGTCGAATGTGTCGTGCTCATTGCTCCAATGGACCGTAGCAACTTTTGCAGAGGCTTCAATTTTTACCTGAGATTGAAGAGGAGGCTCCATCACAAACGCGCGCTTGAAAGAGCCGGACGACTCGTCCACCCTTACGGGGCTTTATGAGTTCACCCAAGGTCTTAAAGTTTACCTCGATGCCTGCGGCCGAAGCAGAAGCGCTGAATCGTCGGCAATGCGACAAGTTTTTGAAGTTATCGAAGCTCGTTTTCGACGACATTCAAAAGCGCCTGGAAGACCTACAGGGCATGGGCAAGCCGATGAGTGTGCGCATCATCCCCTACCCGGAGGCAGAAGGCCGCGTGTGGAATAAATTTGATAGTGATTCCGGTGCTAGCGCGTTGAGATATGCCCACGCCTACTGGCAGGAGCTGAAGCACCCAAATGCAGAGCGCGTTTTGAAAGAGCACTCGCTCCATTGCGCGGCACTGGAGGCGCAGATGCAGGCGAGCAGTGAAGCGGCTCAGGGCGCGATTCAAAAAGCGTGCGAAGAGCTGGCCAGTCTGCAGAGGGCTCGCGATGAAGTGGAGATGAAGCAGGGCGAGTTGCTGGCTCTGGAGCCGACAGCTCACATCCAAGCCCGCGCGGAAGTGGAAGCTGGCTTGGTGGCGTCAATCGTGAAGCTGTCGGAATCCGCCGAGCAAGCAGATCTCCTGAAGCAACAGGTGATGACCTTAATGGAAGCAACGCTCCCGGCTCAGCGTGTGTTGAAGCTGGAATTGTTTCGAACGGAAGTAGCCGAGCAACGGACACGTCGTCATCGAGAGGCTGCCCTGAGACGTTATGAAGAAGAGGTGCTGAAGCAGTATCAATTGGAATTTCAAGTGCAGGCGGAGGCACTCACGCAATCATTTACGCTTCTGGGTGCTGAAGACGAGGAGCGATTTGCGGCCCAGTTGAAGGAGATGGAGGTGGAAGCTCTCACCCAGCCTGTCACGGTCTCGGAGCAGAAATTGGCTGCGATGGAAGCGGAAGTGCAGGAAGCGGTGAACCGGAAATCGATTCTGGCGGTGGTGAAAAAAGTCCTGCGCCAAGAGGGCTACGACGCCGTTCAAGAGATGGAAACGGTGACCGCAGACGGCATCCGTGCGACCTATTTCCAAGATCCGAATCACCCTGGACGCATGGTGGAAGTCGCCTATAAAGAAAACGAAGGACTCATGTCGATCGAGCTCGTTAAGGGCGAAGAAGAGAGCAGCTCTACTTCCGCACAGGTCGATCAAGAGGCGCAGAAGAAGCTGTGCAAATCGATCAAAAAAGCTGAGGACAAGCTCGGGACCGCCTATGCAGCGGCGATCAAGCGGGACGTCGCGCCCGGCGCAAAAGTAAAAGTGAAGGCTTCCATCAAACAAAAGAAACAGCGGGCTGCCAGCGCGGGAACGCAGGCGGCTCGTGCCATCGGCGGGTAACCTATTCAAAAATCTGGAGAAATCATTATGTCAAACGATTCCTATTCTCAATCTGCCCCCCCTCCTCGTACGGGCATGCCTGGACCGGGTCGCCCCATGCGCCCCAACCCTGCTGCTACACCCGCACCAGCACCGGCACCCTATCAGGAAATGGCCCCTCCAGTCACTTATCCGATGGACGGTGAAGTTCTCCCCCAGCAGCCGATGCCCGTTGAGCCGCAACCGCCCGTGCAGCAGCAGTACGTGGAGCCGACCCCTGAGCCACAAGTCTTAGGTAATCCGATTGTCATGGATCCCGTGTGCCAACGCTGGTTGCGTGAGGTGCACCGGTTCCTGCCCGTTAAATCGCATTTCCTTCTTCATGGAAACATTCGCGATCGCTTCGCCATTCCACTGGGCGAAGGTAATTACGACATGAAACCGCTCACGGAGTTCTTGATCGATTTCTTGATTTACGAAGGCTACTCGCAATTTCTTTTGGTCGATCCCGTTCACGGCATCACCGCGCTCTTCCCCTGGAGCGTGAACGAAGAGCAAAAAGCGGAGGCAATCACCTGGTTGAACAAACTCGGTGCCGATTGCGACGTTGAATTCCCTAAAACAACGGCGCACGGGGGCCGCGTAGCCGCAAAAGCGAGTTTTGCCCGCGCCCTAGAATTCAGCGAAGTGCTGGTGCATCAACAGGAACGCCGAGTCGCCCTCTTTTTCGATTACATGATGGGTCAGTGCGAAGGCGGCCAGACGAAGGAAATCATCCCGTTCATTCGCGCGCTGATTCTGAGTTATGAAGCACGCGCCCACATGCCCGCTGGTGCCGTGCAGGCCACGTTCAACACAATCTTCTGGTGCTGCGATCGCGAGAACGATTTGCCCGCGTGGTTCAGCTTAAATAATCCCCGGATCCGCTCAGTCATGGTGCCGAAACCCGATAAGGATGTCCGCCGACTCGTGTGCCAGGCAATGCTCGCCTGCATGCCCGATTTCGAAACAATGGACGAGAAGGAACGCGGCGGGGCTCTGGACGAATATACGCGCCAGACCGATGGCATGCTGATGAACGACGTCGATCTCATCGCGCTCTTCTCACGCAGTCAGGGCCTGGGCGCACGGGATATCGGCGCGGCGGCGCGGGGGTACAAGCTTGGAATCACGGAAGATCCGTGGAAGAAGATCAGCCACGACGCAATCGAGAACATCGAGAGCATTCTCAAAAAGCGCGTTAAAGGGCAGCAGCCTGCGATCACAAAAACGATGGACATCTTGCGTCGGGCAGTCGTCGGTCTGGCGGGTGCACAAGGCTCGAAATCGACAGGTAAACCCAAGGGGGTGCTCTTCTTCGCAGGGCCTACCGGTACAGGTAAAACGGAAATGGCCAAGAGCCTCACCGAGGGTCTTTTCGGTGACGAGCGGGCTTACATCCGCTTCGATATGTCTGAGTACAACCACGAACACTCCGATCAACGCCTCGTCGGTGCGCCTCCCGGCTATGTCGGATACGATAGCGGCGGTCAGCTCACGGACGCCATCAAAGAGAAACCCTTTTCGGTGGTGCTCTTTGATGAAATTGAGAAGGCGCACCCGAAGATCCTGGACAAGTTCTTGCAGATCCTGGACGACGGCCAGCTCACCAGCGGTAAAGGCGAGCGAGTCTATTTCTCTGAGACGATCATCATTTTCACATCGAATCTCGGCATGGATCGCGCCAACCCGAAGGATGAGTATGTCGTTTTGGAAGAGAAGCTGAGAGGCGGTATTGAAGATTACTTCAAAAACAAACTGAACCGCCCCGAACTGCTCAATCGTATTGGCGATAACGTGGTGGTCTTCGACTATGTGCGCGAGAAGGTCGCCGTCGAAATCTTAGAGAAGATGGTCACCAACATCATCGAGCGGATCAGTGAGGGCCAAAAAATCCAGCTCTCGCTCTCGCCAGCAGCGAAGGAATTTCTCGTGCGCGTCTCCACCTCGGACCTAGGCAATGGTGGTCGCGGAATCGGAAACAAGCTCGAGTCCTATCTCATCAACCCATTGGCGCGGGAGATGTACCGCATTCAAGCGCAAATGGGCGCTGTACTGGAAATCGCCGAGATCGGCAGTGACGGCGCGGTGCCTTATGTGCGGTTAGTGACGTTAACGAAGTGAAGCTTTCTGAATAATACAAGTCGATATTTTATCGTTGAGTTAGATGCTAAACTCAAAATACTTTGCACGGTTTACTACTTAGCCCCTTGACGACCTCTTCATGTTCTTCAAAACTTTAAAAGTATCACCGAACCTTCTTTAACCAATAATACAAGGCCCACACCGAGCGATCGATCCCATACTCCTGCTTAAGCCACACTTGCGCTTCCCGAGCCGTTTTAATAGATCGCGTGCGAACCGCCTCGCCAAACGCCTGTCGAATGGTGCCATCATTGAGCGGTGTTTTCGGCGGCTTGGGACGGCCACGCTTGAGGAGTTGATCGAAGCCACCTAGGTTAAAGTGCCGTAAATGCCGTGCAACCGTCATTCGGGAGCACCCGACTAAAGCCGCGATTTCATCGTAAGTGTTGTTTCCAGAAAGGGCCGCACGAATAACGAGTAAGCGACTAATCGCTCTCGGATCTTTCTGGGTTTGCCAGAGGCGTTCCAGTTCAGCGACCTGATCTTCCTTTAACTTCAGTTTTACTTTGGGCCTTGCCATGGTTCTTCAAAGTGAAGACTTCTATTTTATTAAGCAAGATAAATAGTATGGAAATGGTTTTAATCTTTCACGTCTTAATCATTTTATTCCACTAATGCTTTGCAATCATTCTCAACACTCTCGATCCGATAAAAATGAATATTCCTTGCATTTCCATCTCGTTCCTTACATACTGCCCCTCTGTTGGATGTTAGATTCCTTTGGCGAGATGAAAGCCAAATTGTCCTTCTGGGACTTTTCAAGGAAACCAGCAGATCACCCGGAATCGCGGGGTGGAGCAGCCCGGTAGCTCGTCAGGCTCATAACCTGAAGGCCGCAGGTTCAAATCCTGCCCCCGCAACCCTTTTCACGGTCGGATTCCCCTCTCTACCAACGACTTACGCTCTCCCAGAGAGAATGTGCTTGCCAGCCATGTGAGCCCATAAGTAGTCATGCGAAGGGTCTTTTTTTAGTAAGAAATTAGTAAGTAAAATCGTCCGTTTTTCACCAGCACATTCATTTTGGGGGCTTCGGACGATCCCCGGCTGCTAAGCGAAGTGCACATTTTTCAAGATCAGAGACCAGATAGAGTGTGCAACGATTACCCTTAATACAAGGCTCAATCCACCCAGCCTTCACCATATCCTGAAAGAGATGTGGGGCTTCAAATAAAGCCGCCGCCGTTTCTGGTCGCACTGTGAAGGGCTTCAACTGCAAGACAACCCCCGGTTTCATAGGCCATCTCCTTTCTTTTCTGATTGCGGCTCCATGATCTCGACCGATTTGATCACGATGGGAACCTCTTTAAGTTTGAATATTCCAGGGCGAACCACCCCAAGCCGACCCTGGTTTACCAGCTCGAAGAGCCGTACCAGGTGTTCTCCTTCCAACAGCACCGACAAATCGGCATAGCGAAAGGCAAAGCTTCGTCCGAGTTTGGAACAGCGGGCGGAAACGAGTTGCCCGAGTTCCTTGTAGACTTCTTCCTTTTGGGAAACGAACAGGATGCCCCGGCTCGTCCCGGACGATTCCAAAGACAGACTGCTGAGAAATTCGGGATGTGTGAGAGCCGGTTTCGGTGCGTTCTGGCGAACCAGATAAAATGGATCAGGATTAATTGGCATATTTAGTCTCCCGTTAGTCCCGCTCCATTTGGAGGGAATTGTCTTTCTGAAGCGACAGATCGACGGCCAGTTCGTTCTCCGGGGTCACCAAAGGCGACTCGATCTTTGTCGACAGAGTAGCCACGTGAGACAGTTCTTTCTCCCGAGGTGAAAACTCAAGAGTCTTCGCTTCAGGAACTTTAACCTGCCCCTTTTCCTTCTCGAACTCTGTGGTGTCGATCCCGTAGCCCTTCAAGGTTTCGATGCAAACCTTGTCCCGCTTGCCGGGATCAACCTCCGATAACGCCCACTGGAGCGGAAGCCCCGGTCCCGTCAGTTCACCGTTGACCAACTCGTCCCGTTCTTCAACGGTTTTCGCATTCAGGTAGTCCTTGGCCAGATCAAACTCGGACTTGCTTGGAAGTGTCGGATCGTAAGTTCCTTCGATGTCTAGCGCGAAGCTGGCGACCCGAACGACTTTCTGCGGATCGTCCAACTCGCGGAGCGCCGCTTGGAAGCCTCGCCCAGGTCCGCCGATCGGCTTTGCGAGGTCAGGGGTAAAGTCTCTACCCTCGTAATGATTTACGAGGAGTCGCCCCTCTAGCGCCACTCGCTGGTTGACGACCTCGTCCTGAACGTAGCTTTCAGGAGCCACAAACCGTTTCCATGCTGGGTTATTTTCGATAAGTGCCTCGAGGTTCGCTCGGCGCACTGCGCTAACGTCCATCAAGGTTTGTTTGACACCCTCATCGAGCAGAGCCTTATTCTCTCGAAGTTCTACGGGCTGCTCCTTTTCGAATTCTTTTTGCACCTCTTCGTGGCGGTCCTGGTACTCCTTCAATTCGGTGGCAAGGCGTTCGAGCAGTTCGACTCGCTCTTCATGAAGTCGAATCTGCTCTTCCAGGTTCTTCCTGTAGCGCTCGTCTAATTCAGCTCGCGCTTGGCGACTCATGAATTCATCCTGCTCTAAAATCCGACGCCTCTCCTCCATGTCTCCGGCGGAGCGCTCTTCGGCATTCTGAATCCGTTCTTCGATCTCCAAGATTTCGGCAATGGAGTCGACTGCTTTGTGGTAACTTTGTTCTTCCTTTTCGAATTGCGTGTTATTCATGCGTGTAGTAAAACACGCAACCCTCAAAGCTGGTTAGGTCACCGGTGGCACTTGTCGCAAATCAAAATAAATTCCGCTCTATTCTACATACTGCTCCAGCACCACCAGCAATTCCTCAAGCTTTCTCTGTCCGTCGGCAGGATTCGACGCACCTGCAATACAATCCTTGCTATGGCGGCGGATAAGGATATCCCCAGCGCCTTAAGAGCCTCGCGGGCAGAAACGATCTGGTTGAGGACACGAGCACAATAATGGATCATTCTTTCAACTGCTTGAAGTTGACCTCGAATTTTCAGCACTCGCAGCTGAGAAAATTTGAGGGTTTAAGGTGCGGGCGGTGTTTGTTCTACTTAGGCACAGGTGCAACGACGATGAATCCAAACGCAAAACTCAACTCTTTACTAAAAGAGTGGAAGCCCGACGTCCACTTACCCGCCCGATTTGAATCGGAGGTCTGGCGACGTATTTCCATTGCTCAAGACAGGTCTGTGAGCCGGACATGGTCTTGGCTACTGAGCAGTCCAAGGTTGGCTGTGGGTCTCGTTACGGCAATGATTATTTTTGGTGTCGGTCTCGCGGTGTGGCAGGCCAATACCAATTATCAGAAGCAAATGCAGGCAGCTCATTCGCGTTACCTCCATTCGGTCGATCCATTTACAAATGTAGCCCTGGCTTCAAACGAATGAAGGCCCTTTTTTATTTGGCGATAGCTCTCAGTTTAGGGTTGGGAGCGTACTTGGTGTCCTACAACCTGATCGAGTCCCAGATTTCTCCGCCTGGAGACAGCAGCGACAGTTCGGCCTGGCTGCAACGCGAGTTTCATTTGTCCGACGAGCAGTTCGCTCAGGTCAAAAAACTCGATAACGAGTATGTTCCTCGCTGCATGTTGATGTGTGCGAAGATTCAAGAATCCCACGAAGCCCTCAAAAAGCTGATCCTTGCCAACTCCGGGATGACACCCGAAATCAAGGCGGCTATTCAACGCGATACCGAGGTTCAGGCAGAGTGCCGCACCGCGATGCTTCAGCATTTCTACGAACTGGCGAAAGTGCTCCCGGAAGATCAGCGTCAACGGTTCCTGGAAACGATGCAGGCACCTGTCGTACGCACCGAGGAAGCTTCTCAAATGGCAGCCATGCCTCGTTAGGCAGCTAGCCCTGCGCCCACCAGTATGGATTCGCAATCGGACGAAGCTGATACGTTGGCCATGGCGCGTTTGCAGGCTGGCGACGATCTCGCCCTCAACGAGATCGTGCAACGCTGGAAAACTCCGCTTGCCAGTTATTTGGCACGGCAACTGGGCAGTCACGACGATGCCATCGACTTAACGATGGAGACCTTCGTTCGCATTTACCAAAGCCGGTCTCGCTATGGCCGGTCGGCTCGATTTGCCCATTGGCTTTTTACGATAGCAACCAATCTCGCCAAGAACCATAGACGATGGAAGGAGCGCCATCCCGAAATTCCGCTGGAAACGGATGGCGACGAATCTCTGGCAAGCGCTCGTCGGCTGATCGACCCAGCTCTGACCCCAGCCCAAGAGCTGGTCAAAAAAGAGAGAGCCCAGGCGGTCCAGCAGGCGATTGCCGCTCTCCCTCCCGATCTTCGCACCGCCATCTTGCTTTTTGAATATCAAGACCTCTCCCATGCGGAGATCGGAGCGATCGAGGGGTGCTCGGCCAAAGCGGTGGAAACGCGGCTCTACCGGGCTAGGCAGAGTCTGGAGCGAACGCTTTCACATCTGCTTAGAGAAAAATAACCTCAGGGTTTGGTCCTTCCGCGGTGTTTGTCCTCAGTAACCGAATCCAACACTAAATGAAAAAACTCCTCCTCACAGTATGCTCTATCTTCGTCCTCGCGCTCAGCGCAAAGGCTATCGACACAGACGCCTCCATCAAGGCAGTTGTTACTCCTTACATTCAAATTCACGACGCCCTAGCCAAAGACTCCTTGGACGGGGTATCCACCTATGCGATGCAGTTGAGTAAGGCCGCTTCGGCTAAACTGTTCCCAGCGGAACTCAAGGCCGAAGCCGATGCACTAGCTGCTGCCAAAGACCTCGATTCAGCCCGAGCCGCTTTCAAACCTCTCAGTGCAACCCTGATAAAACTCGTCGAACAAAATCACTACACCGGTTGCGCGAAAGCCTACTGCCCAATGGTGAAGGCCTATTGGCTCCAAAGCGGAAATACCGTTTCAAATCCGTTTGGCGCGGAGATGTCGACGTGCGGCGAGATCGTGACTGAAGCCAAGTGATCGTGTCTCGATAGCCATTAAACCATGTCGCTCTTCCACCAACTGCCCACCAGCGGCTCCGCTTTAAATCGAAGGCAAGCGATTGTTTGCCTGTCGGTTTTCGCACTCTCGGCTTGTTCTCCGACGACGAGCACGACCACAACTGCGGTGGATGAAGGAGTGGATTACTACACCTGTCCGATGCACCCATCGGTGCGGTCACACAAACCAAATGACAAGTGCCCCATTTGCGGAATGGATTTGGTGCCGGTGATGAAGAAAAGCGGTAAGGAAAAGATGGAGTCCGCATCCTCAACGGCGATGACGCCTGCGGCAACTCCCATGCCCATGCCACTGGCGATGGACGATTCCGGCACGGTGACGATTTCGCCGGATCGACTGAAAGAGATTGGAGCCAATACCGCAGTTGTCCTGAAAAAGGATATTACCCGTATGCTGAAGGCTCCGGCCCGTGCGGAGATCGATGAATCGAGTCTTCGCGACATCAATGTTAAAGCGGGCGGCGGTTACATCACGAAGCTCTACGCAAACTATGTGGGTAAGTCATTCCGAAAGGGTGAGGTGCTCATGACTGTGCTTTGTGAGGGATGGGCGGATACGCAGATCAATTACATCAAGGCCTACCGCGCCTACAAACGGACGGGACTGATGACCCCTGGAAACAGTGTCGCTCTCGATAACCAGATGGAACTTTTGCGGGAACGAATCCGGGTCTGGGATCTGTCGGAGAAACAGATTGAGAGCTTGGAGAAATTCGCTCTTACAGCCAATGAAATCGACCTGCGGACAGGTCGTGGACTCGACGGCAGCTTCGATCTCCTGGCCCCCTTCGACGGCTTCGTTCACATGAAGAACGCCATCGAAGGGATGAAGTTTGACGCCGGACAATCTTTGCTGGAGATTGCCGATCACCGAAACACCTGGATCGTGGCGGAGTTCCCCGAAAGCCAATCGATGTATCTCAACGTTGGTCAAAAAGTGACCGTCACTTTCCCCTCAATGCCTGGCCATAAAGTCGTTGCTCCAATCGACTTCATCGACCCTCATCTCGACGACCAGGAGCGCCGTGTGTTGGCTCGGATCGTCATTTCCGACGAAAACCACATGTTTCATCCCGGTCTTTTTGCGGAGGTCTCGGCAGAAATTCCAGTCGGTTCCGTGCTAACGGTTCCGGCCTCGGCAGTTGTGCCCACTGGAGACAAGTTCATTGTCTTCATAGATCGCGGAGGAGGAAAACTGGAGCCTCGCGAAATCCAAGTCGGAACTCGATCCGGTGACGATTACGAGGTGACTTCCGGTCTCAAAGAAGGCGATCACGTCATTTCGAGCGCGAATTTTTTGATCGACGCCGAGAGCCGTATCCAAGGAGTTCTGAAGACTTGGGGGACGAATTAGTGCAGCGTCGCGCTGCCGCTTACCCTGTTTCTCCAACGGAAGCGAAGGGGAGTACAAGTTCTCCGGGCCTCATTGAAACGATTACGGCCTGGAGTGGGCGAAACGCAATTTTAGTGGGCTTATTGACCCTGATGTCCGTATCTTTGGGAGCCTATTCGCTGCTACATATCGCCCTGGACGCGGTTCCCGATCTCTCCGATGTTCAGGTGATCGTATACACCACTTGGGCCGGGCGAAGTCCGTCTCTTGTAGAGGACCAGATCACTTACCCGATCAGCAGCCGCTTTCTTGGTGCGCCGAAGGTCAAGGCAGTGCGCGGACTTTCCATGATGGGTCGCTCGTTTGTCTATGTGATCTTCGAAGACGGCACCGATATTTATTGGGCTCGATCCCGTGTCCTGGAATACCTCAACAGCGCCCGCAGTGCGCTTCCTCCGGACGTAGCACCTACGCTCGGACCCGATGCAACAGGGTTGGGCTGGGTGTATCAATACGCACTGGTAGACGAGACCGGGAAAAGCTCACTAGCCGATCTACGTACCCTCCAGGATTGGACACTCAAGTACGCAATGGGCTCGGTCAAAGGAGTGGCAGAAGTCGCGAGTATCGGCGGGTTTGTGAAGCAATACCAAATTAACGTCGATCCTAATAAGCTGATCAATTACGGCATCAGCCTCAGCGACATCGTCGATGCCGTCCGCAAAGGAAACATGGATGTCGGCGGAAAATCGTTCGAGGTTTCGACCGCTGAGTATTACGTCCGTGGCGAAGGCTACATCAAATCGCTCGACGACATCCGAAAGATCGTTTTAAAGGCAAATGGAGGAACCCCCATTACGATAGATCAAGTGGCTACCGTCCAACTTGGGCCCGATCTCCGTGAAGGGATGGCTGAATTCAACGGTCAAGGCGAAGCTGTGGGAGGGATCGTCGTCATGCGCTTTGGAGAAAACGCGCTTGCCGTGATTGACCGGGTCAAGCAGAAGATAGCTGAGTTGCAGCCTGCCCTGCCGCCGGGGATCAAGATAGTTCCGGTCTACGACCGCTCGAAGTTGATCAATCGCTCCATTGACACGCTGCGGTCGAAGCTCGTTGAGGAAAGCCTCGTCGTCAGCATCGTCTGCGTGGTGTTTCTCTGGCATTTTCGCAGCGCCTTGGTCGCCATTCTAGTGCTCCCCACCGCGATTCTCCTGTCGTTCATTCCCTTTGCTGCACTCCACCTCACCGCCAACATCATGTCACTGGGTGGAATTGCCATCGCCATCGGTGCCATGGTGGACGCCGCTATCATTATGATTGAAGGCGCTCACAAGGAACTGGAGCACGCGCAACTGGCGCACGATAGGCCGTTGACGAATCCAGAGCGAATCGCTGCCGTCCTCACGGCAGCCCAAAAGATGGGGCGACCTCTCTTCTTTTCGTTGCTGGTGATCACCGTTTCATTCCTTCCCGTGTTTACTCTGGAGGGCCAGGCCGGTCGACTCTTTCAACCACTGGCATTCACCAAGACCTTTGCTATGTTTTTTGCGGCGCTCCTTTCAGTAACCCTCGTGCCCGTTTTGATGGTGCTCCTTATCCGAGGGCGAATTGTTCCTGAAGCCAAAAATCCAATTAACCGGCTCCTCATTTTTCTTTATCGACCGGTGGTGACTTTAGTTCTTCGCACGCGCTGGCTGGTCGTGTTCCTTGCACTGGTTGCTCTCGGTTGCACCGCTTACCCGGTGATACACCTCGGCAGCGAATTCATGCCTCCCCTGAATGAAGGTGATATTCTGTTCATGCCCACCGCACCCCAGGGCTTGGCCATCCAAGAAGCGACCCGGATCCTTCACGAACAGAACAGCAGACTTCGCCAGATTCCCGAAATCGAAACGGTTTTTGGCAAAGCAGGCCAGGCCGAGACAGCCACCGATCCGGCTCCCCTCTCCATGTTCGAAACAACCATCCAGATCAAACCTCCAAGTGAGTGGAAGCCGGGAATGACCTGGGAGAAAATCGAGTCGGAAATCCATGATTACGGTCGAACTCCCGGCATGGCTGATATCATTTGGATGCCTATTCAAACGCGGACGGAAATGCTCTCAACCGGCTTCCGCTCGAATCTCGGTCTCCGTGTCTACGGACGAAGCATCCACGATATCGCTGATGCGGGCCAGCAGATCGAGCATGCTCTCCAGGATTTTCCAGATACACGAGGTGTCTTTGCAGAGCGTGCGGAAGGAGGACGTTACCTGGATATCGTTGCCAACCGAGACACCATCGCCCGTTACGGTTTGAGTGTAGAAGACATCAACCGCGTTGTCGAAACGGCCATTGGGGGAAATACCATTGGCTACACGGTGGAAGGTCGAGAGCGCTACCCCATCAGCGTTCGGTTGCTCCGGGATTTTCGCGATACGCTCCCAGCGATTCGTCAAATTCCTGTGGTCGTGCCCGGCGGTGCCCAGGTCCCTCTTTCTGATCTGGCCACGGTTCAGTTTTCCAGCGGACCGCCCGAGGTGCGGAGCGAAAATGGGCAATTGGTGACCTACGTTTCCGTAGATACGACCGCGCCAAACTTCGCGGGTTACGTAGGAAAGGCTAGCGAGCGATTGAAACAAATGGTGCATCCCGCTCCAGGCGTCTATTGGGAGTGGGCAGGGTCATTCGAACAGCTTCAACAAGTCGAAGCCCGCCTTACCGTGATCATCCCGTTTACGCTTCTCATCATCGTGATGTTGCTCAACATGAATACCGGATCACTTATCAGAACGTTCATCGTTCTTCTGGCGGTTCCGTTTTCACTCATCGGTGCTTTCTGGCTCCTCTACCTTTTCAATTACCAGTTCAGTGTAGCGGTAGCCGTTGGACTTATTGCCCTGGCAGGAATCGACGCTGAAACCGGAGTCGTTATGTTACTTTATCTCGACCAAGCCTACGACGAACACAAGGCCCGAGGAGCCATGAAAACATTCGGTGATCTGGTGAGTTCAGTCAAAGAAGGTGCCGTTCAGCGCATTCGCCCAAAAATGATGACCGTTGCCGCCATTCTTTTTGGCTTGCTGCCAATACTTTGGAGCACTGGCTCGGGCTCCGAAGTGATGAAACGAATCGCCACGCCCATGGTCGGCGGAGTAGTAACCTCGGCGATTATGGAGCTGCTTCTTTACCCCGTAATTTATCTTATATGGAGAAGCAGCGAGCTTGAATTCAATTCAGACGCTGAGGCATCAGAAATCGTGAAAGAGCTGGGCGCTTAAAGAAGTATGCACGATTATGAAAACCTCTTCCGACGGATTTTCTCTGACCATAAACACCTTGCTCGACCCGTGATTAACTGCGTTTTAATTTTCCCCTTATGAGACTCTTTGTGCTTGTCGGCGTTATGGCTACTGCATTCATGTATGAGGCAGACGCAGGAAACAATCCTTTCAATCCGTCGCCGCCAATTCCGTTGGTCAGAATTGTTCCACTTAATGCCTCTGAAATCGACGAAATAAAAGAAGTCGCCGTTCGGTACTTAGCTGGTCGTTCCAAGGGACCGTATTTCATTGATTTCCTTGTTGGCAGCTCCGAGCTCGATCCCCCCAGCAAATTTATGCTTCGATTTCTCAGCGACCGCGCTCGAATTAAAAAGTATTCCGACTGTAGATATGATGTACGCGACGGGGCGATTGACAGAACCACGGGCAGAGAGGGATATTTATTGACTGTTTCTGGGATTGATCAAGGGTCGGACGACTTGGTCACGATTGACTGCGGATTGATCGAATCGGGACTTTCAGCGATGATTTATCGCTATACCTTGCAGAACTTACGTGGAAAATGGCGCGTTATTAGAAGCGAACTGACTGGAATTTCCTAAACTACGAGCGTCATGCCCCAAGATTGACCTCACCGCTCTAGTTGTCATACCATCAGACAGTGGGCAACGCCCGAGGATGCCACAGGCCGCCGAATGAACATCAATCGCTTCCGATATTTCTTTGGGCTGGTTTTGTGGGTGGTGGTAGTTGGAATTATCGTGGTCGGAATGGGGGATAGACGGGTGCCTACTCTTAGAGAACGGCGATCTGAACAGATCGCGATTCCCATCAACAACGGGGAGCATACCCTCATTTTGGGTGGACACTGCTCAACAGCGACAACCTTTTTCGATAGAATTCGCACTTATTGGAGTGGCGGCGAGGAGCTGAAATATATCTGGAATCCGTCGTGGCGGGTCGTTGAATCTTCAACCTGGGAAATCGTCGATAGCCATGGCAGATCGATTGCAAATGGAACAATTAAGGGACTTGATGCCTCACAACCATTTGGCGAACTCGTGGCAGCGGTAGGCCTTGGAGAAGAAGTTGCCCTGATCGAGATTGCAGACGGATCATGCAAGACGTTCAACTTCGTTAGTAATTCCACTAAAGACGTACCCTCTGACAATCGTCGCGGAGGGGGTTGCCACCTTATCAAACTAGCAGACGGAACGATCCTTGCGAGCGGTGGCCAAAACCTAAAGTGCAATCTTTTCAACCCAACGAATGGCACCTGGAGGTGCCCTCAGCAACCAGCCCCACCGCTTCATTCCATCGAGCTCTGTCTCAGGGACGGGCGGATTCTATCCATTTCAGATCCCAGTCCCGACACCGAACTCTTCGATCCCACCACAGGAATTTGGACAAAAACGGGAGCGATGACGAGTCCTCGGGAGGATTTCGCGTCCTGCGCCCTCTCTGATGGTCGAGTACTCATTTCTGGAGGAATAGGTGGAGGCGGTTTTATAAACTCTTGCGAGATATACAATACGCAATCGGGAACGTGGAGTCCGACAGCGAACCTACAAGAACGCCGATCCGAACATCAAATGTTGCAGCTAGTAGACGGCTCCGTTCTGGCTGTAGGGGGCCTAACGGACAATACAATAAACTCCTGCGAACGCTATGATCCGAAGCTCGGGACATGGTCCGTTACCGGTTCCCTCCGAGTACCCAGATCCTGTTTCACTCTTTCCCTGCTTCCGAATGGACAAGTTTTAGCAATAGGAGGAAATGACGAGAATGGCAACTCCACTAACACCTGCGAGCTGTATGATCCGCAAAACGGCCAATGGACCCTAGCGAAGCGTTAACAGGCATCTTTTGCATCGCAGTGCTCGCAGAGCCGCAGGCCCTACGGCATTCAGGTGCTGCTCTGATCCTTTAAAGCTCATTCTGTAGTAATGTCTAACCTGCAAGTCAAGTGGGCGTCCGATATTTCTTTGGGCTGGTTTTGTGGGTAGTTGTAGAGGTTGTCGCGATGCATACGAAGAACGGCGAACGGAACAGAGCGCGATTCCCATCAACAGCGGGAAGCAAATCCTCATTTTGGGCTTTTTCCTGATCGGCATCGGCGCGACTGGTAACGGTCAGGTCGAAAAAGTTATTCACAGTAGCTCGTCCCCGTAGACTCCACAGTCCATTTTCCACCGACTTTGGTTAGCTTCCATAACCCCCCCATGCCGTATAGCAAATTTTTCGTATAACCGCCCATCACTTGAGCACTGCTTGCGGAGAACCATTGAATGGGCTCTATATGAAAGAAAATTCCTTTCTCATGTGTCGTACGATCCTGAAAGCCGGTGGACAATAGCTCAGCTCTTTTCCCATCACCGACGCAGGGAGAGTCCTTGGCAAAGCGCTTAAGCAGAGTGGACCTCAGGTGATCCTCGCCCACTATCGAAATGAAGACCAGCTTCGTGTCAATTATCTCGCTGTGATAAGTCGCCATTAAGAACCGAAACACCGCTTCCTCGGCATCTTCCTCATCTTCTCTACTGACAGGAGTGATCGATAGAGGCACCAAAGCCAGCTCGATATGCTTTACCGGAGGTTTAGGGGGTGCAGGGGGTGAGAATCGGTTGTTGGATGTAGATTGCGCTAAGAGTGGAATGGTACCGAAGAATATAAAGGTAAGTATAAGTAGTTTCATAAAACCCCTTACTCCATTTCTATGAATATCACGACCCTAGCAGATGCCCACGACTCTTAAAAGAGTTTCCTTGAACGATGAAAGCGGTGTTAAATGCTGAAGCTGAAGTATCTTAGCTAACGTGGCATGGCTGCTATTTTTGGCCTGTATAGTTCACTTGCTAACGCGAGTCATTACTCCTGTCCCGTGCCCAAGCTGCTTCTGCCTTTCCAACTCCACCCCTGGCGAATCGAGAACAATTACCGGTCTGGATTGACCAATGCGTCTCAATTCCTCCTCTCGCGAGTCATTCTTAACGAACCGGTAGCGATCCTCTTTCCTGGAAGATTGCAGAATGTCGGTTGCCGAAAGCCTATCTTCCGACTGCGGCAGAGCTGAGTACAGTCTGTCCTTTTCAATCGTGTGAACGCTCGCCGTTTCTCGTCCACGGGAACAGGCCACGTAACATGCCTTGCTCCGCAACTGCTCTGCTGCCACGACTACATTATCAGCCGTTTTGCCTTGGGACTTATGGGAAGTCAGCACGTAGCCATGGGTAAGAGCATGAAATCCCTTGGGGATGGTTTTTCCCTCTTCAGTTTCGAGGGAGCCGTCTGGCTGGAGCGACTTTACCGTACAGACATCCCCATTGAACAATCCCCGTTTCTTGTCGTTCGTCATGAGCTGAATCTTGTCACCCTCCTGGACCTCGATAACTCGGAGGTTTGCGACATCAATCTGGTGACCATGCTGCCTGACGTTGAGCTTGGTCCCATCGGAGAAAACGAGATGCGCCTTCTCAACACTGGCGACTTGCTTAGGCTTGCCTTGTTCTATCGGCCCAACGTTTCCATGGGTGACTATCACCCACTGGCCAGCTTCGTAGTTACTTGAAAATCGCTTCTCGGCGACCGTCCACTTGAGACTGGAGAGCGTTTCAACTCGTGCCGACGGTCCCTTTAAGACGCCTTCCTCCTTCAATCCGTCGCGAATCAGCTCAGTTAGCGCATAGTTTTCTTTCCAGGTGGGAGTGACAGCGAGGACACTTCCGAGCTTGCGCTTCTCCAAGTATGACTCGGCGGCGTTGCGGAGATAGCCCGCGCCGTTCTCGTGAACCCAGCCCAGCTCGTCCAAAGCATGAAGTCCTTGGATACACTGGTTCTTCGACATCAGCCGGATGGCGGCATTGTACTCTGGCGGCTTTTGCCTACGGATATCCGCCAGGGTATGGGTGGCCAGGTTCGAGTGAGTTTCCAGTACCCGGAGAAAATCGCCCGCCTCCACACTGGAATGTTGCTTCACGTCCCCAACCAGCAGCACCCGGTTTGCGTGGCTCCCGGCATAACGGAGCAATTCAGAACCCTGCTTCTGAGAAAGCATCCCGGCTTCATCTACCACGATAAGGGCTCCCTTCCATTCCTCCGGTTCCTGGAAGTTGGAGCATTTATTCAGGTAGTCCGAAACGGTCGTCGCTGAAAATCCCTCCGCTTTCAGAACCGCCACCGCCGAGGCAGTAGGAGCAAGATAAAGTCGGCTCACATGAGTCAGATTCTTATCCAGTTCCTTGAGCATCGTCGTTTTGCCAGCTCCGGCAATACCACGAATCGCCATCACCTGATCCTTGGAGTGACAAACAAACTCTATACCCTTCTTTTGTTCAACGGCTAGCCGACCATCCATCTTGAGTTCACCCGACTTAAGCGGTTCGCGAATGCCCTTCGAATCGTTCACAAAAATGATAGCCAACTCTTCCCGCTTCAGTCCCTCCACTGTGCAGACTTGAGCCTGTATTCCCTGGCCTTTCAGCTCGCGTAAGGAATTATCGCTAGAAGCCTGTTTCTTCAGCTCTTCCAGATCGACTTTCCCCAGGTGACTATTAATCGCTTCAGCCATCAATTGATGAGCCGGAGCAACCGTCACCCGTTCGAAGGTATGAGCCACGGCATAAGACCACGCCTCTTTCGCATCGCCATTGTCCACTTTCGGAATACTTCCTTTAGCGTCCTTGTAAATCCGCTCCAATTCCGCCTTCTGGTCGGGAGTCAATTGACTCAACTGTTTTTGTCTCACGTCAGCGGTCGTCACTTCGTTCAAAACATAACGGTTGGTCCGTGTGGCCACGGTGATATCGTGAATCTCCTCCTTGCTCGGTTCTCGATCATACTTCAACCGGAATTCTTCGATCCCATCCTCCACTTGAGCCCGTCGTTTGGAATAGAGTTCCCGTAACTCTTCACCCACACCCACAATCTCGAACCCGGTAACTCGTCTCTTGGCGTCCCGGACCAGTTCGACTTCATAGCCCAGTTCCTTACAGGCTCGGGCCATTTCACTCTGATAAACTTTCCCGGAATAACGGACCGCCTTCACCATGTCAAACGTCTCTAGAGCGTACCGCTTGCCATTCTCACCTACGGTGACATTGGCAATAACAAAATGTGTGTGTAGCTGCGGATCGAGTTCCCGCGAAGCATCGTGAGTGAACGCCGCCGCCAAGACTTTACCGGTATTCTCCCTGCCATGAGTGAGCCCACTGGTTTGTCGGGAAGCAAAGCTCTCCAATTCAGCAAACGCGATAGCACAAGACTTTTCATGAGCGTCTCTCAGTCTTTGGTCATCCATTAAGACCGCCATGATGGAAACACTCTTCTGCGCAGAACATTGGAAGTCATAGAACCGAATCGCATTCTCGCCCTCTATCGCGCATCGTTAGCTTTTCAATTCCATCCGGTGCTCGGTTGTTTCTTAATGCTTCGAACACCTTGATCACCTGCTTCTATCGGACCTGAGAGTTGCCAATACTCCGCCAACTTCCCCATCCATTTCCCTTTTACATTCTCTTCACCCTTGTTGTAGTAGTCGTTCTTGCATAGGTGTTCACCCAGGTATGTGGACCCGTTTTTGATTTTGGCCATGGTAAACATAAATCTTTTCTAAATCGGGAATCGGCGGTAATCCGATTGGCGCGGGCCTTGGACAACAAGGCCGGAAAGCGCGCCCGACAACAGGAATTTGTCGCCCAGCGTGGAAAACCGGCCAAATCGGAGGCCACATCCCATTATACACCCGTTCCACGGCAAGTCAATTCACCTGTATAAACCGGGTAAGGAGTTGATATTACTACCAACTCCTCCCCTTGGAACCGGACTTGAAAGTTTCCCTTCATCCGGCTCGAGCCGTGAGAAGTCCTGCTGTAGAAGGCAGAACCGAGTCATGTTACGGGAGGCTGTTTCGGGTTCATTCGAATGCCAAACTTCTTAAAGAGGGGGCGCTCTTCAAAATACGAATACCAGGCCGGGTCGAAAGGATTGGCATCGATTCGAAGTCGGCGGAAACGGACGATGCGTACCTGACTCAAGCAGAGTAGCTTGGCCCAGATGCTTTGCCCCTTATCGGTCCGTTTTCCGGTATCCGCAGCAAACACCTTCTTGCCATTAAAGTATCGCCAGTACTTATGGACGATCCAGGGAAATGGCTTGTGCTGGTGGCGGCGTTTAGCCCAGAACCAGAGACAGTTTTGCACGGCGATTTCCATCCAGCAAAAGCGGCGTTTGGACACCGCATGCCGATGGTAATTGGACCAGCCGCGCAGGATGGGATTGAGTTGTTTGATCACGGCCACTTGGTCGAGGGCACCCGAACGGTCGATGGCCTGCCGAACTTTATCCAAGCACGCGAGGGTGTTTTTCTTGGAGGGTTGGATCAGCAGGGTACCGTTGTACTTGCGTACGTTTTGGCCGAGGAAATCAAACCCTTTGTCGATATGCGTGATTTTGGTCTTTTCGGGTGAAAGGACCAGCCCTCGGTCGCACAAAAACTGCTCGACCAAGGGACGCACTTCATTTTCAAGCAAGGTTTTATCCGCTGCGGTGATAATGAAGTCATCGGCGTACCGTACCAAGTGGACTTTGGGGTTATGGCGGAGGCTCTTCTTAATTACGATGGGAAATCGTTCTTTCAGAAGGCTTTCCAACCCATCCAAGGTCATGTTGGCCAGGGTTGGGGAAATGATCCCGCCCTGAGGAGTTCCCGCGACTGTGGGGAACAGGGTTCGATTTTCGACAAAACCGGCCTTTAACCACTTACTCAGGATGCCCCGGTTCATGGGAATGTTCCGCAGCATCCAATCGTGACTGATATGATCAAAACATCCTTTAATATCACCCTCCAAAATCCACTGGGGCGAGTACTCCTTGGACAAGATGCCGTGGCATTGCTCCAAGGCATCGTGGGTGGACCGTTCGGGGCGAAATCCATAGGAGTTTCGATCCGCCAGGGTCTCCGCAATCGGGATCAGGCCGAGCAGGTGAAGTGCCTGCATCGCTCGATCCTTCATGGTGGGGATGCCCAGCGGGCGAAGCTTACCGTTGGATTTGGGGATGTAAATGCGCCGTAACGGCTGGGGCCGATAGCCCCGACCGCCCAGCGACTCAATCGCCACTGCTTTGCTGGCCAGAGTCTTCCAGAGAACCCGGTCGACTCCCGCCGTGCGTTTGCCTTTATTTTCCGTAACTCGTTTCACGGCCAAGGCTCGACCGGAAAACGAATGGGTCAAGAGTCGCTGCAAGGCTTGCACCTTGCCCCAACGCTTTTCCCGTATGCTCTTGACGATACGCGCTTGCAGCCTGCGCACAAATTGCTCACACTTTTTCCAGTTGATCTGGTTCCAGTTGAGCGCTTTATCGGAGGGCGCACACATGGGGTTAACCATGTTCATTTGACATTCCCTCCTAAGCAGGTTCTACGAACTCTCTCGTCATTCACGACCAGTTGGAAGTGGGCACACTTTCGTGTTGAAGATCGTCTTCTATCCGTTCCATTACAGAACAGCATTTGCTTTTTCCAACCTCTCATACCCGCTATCTCATCAGTGCTCCTTACGGAGACGCCTGCCCAGTGAAGGCAAGATATCGGGCTTATCCTGTTTCGATACAAGTACACGATTGGTTTAGTCTCTGATAGTATGCCGGCGGTTCTGTGATCCGTGTGCTTCCCGTCTAACAGAAGACAACTCACCGCTTTACCATTTTGGTCAGAGCCTACCAGCGTTTTGGGCTCTTTCGTATTAACGACACTTTTACTCAGTTCACTTACATTAGACTTGCCAATCAGCCTGTCCCTATGCCCAATTAACGCTATCAGGCTCAGGGCACACTTCACAGTGAGCCCCGCCTCATGATGAGGATGGGATGATGTCACGGCAGCTTTTGACCCGGGAGTTACCCCCCGCGCCAATGCCGCTAGGCTACTGCGGACGGAACCGCAGGTTCTTCTTATGGTGTCACCTGACTTCATATAGAACACTACTTGTATCAACATCAGTTCGCAAAAGACGCAATACGTGCATGGACTTCGTCATGCACTTTTGCGCGGGTGCCGTTTCTCTTCCAGAGGTTGCTTGCGAAGAGAAACAGCACCCATTTAAAGCCATGAAGTCGCCCCTAAAACTAAACCTCTTCAAAACGGTGCTGTATGGTTGCTAGAATGTTGCCGTTTTGATTCGAATGGGATACATTTCTCTTCATGGCTTCGATCCTAACTCCGCACCTCGCCACTATCCTAAAAATGAGGAAGCAGCAGATCAACTTCAATCAGATTGCGGCTCATCTGACTGCCAATGGTGTGAAAACCTCTCGTCAAAGCCTGATTAAATTCTACAAGAAAGCCGTCAAGAATGCCGTTAAGATCAAGCGAGAGGTCGCCGATTTAGAGAGCCTGTTGGAAGACCCGAAGCCAATCAAAAAGGAGTCAACGACAGAGAAACAGGTGACGAAGACTCAGGATAATCAAGCTGACTATCGCCCCATCGTTGAAGGATCGGATGATCCTTGGAAACCCAAAATCGTTAGACCAACTGCGGGTTGGAAGCCCAAGCCCAAAGAAGAACCTAAATCCGATCCCGCAGATGATTTCAAAATTGGGCCGGATGTGTTGAGGTAAGATAATCCCAATAAAAAAAGCAGCGTGTTTTTGATTACTTTCACCAAATGATTCAAAAGGACAGCTTTTCAATAGCTGTTCGAAGGAATAGTCGCTTTAGACGAAGAACACTATGCCTCCATCTAGAGGAATCCGAAGCCGTTAATCCGTAGTGCGAGCAGCAATCAACCGTCTATCTGGCACCATCTGATGGGTCTGGAGCAACACTGTTATCGAGAATGACTTGGTGAATAAAATGGATGAGATCATAGCGATCGTGGATGACGAACAGGGCAACCCAATTGTCGGTGCTCATGTCTGGTTCATGTTTAACTCTCGAGAGAAAAGGCAGCTCAAAGCAGTGACCGATGCCACAGGGCGTGCGACGATAAGCCCCGAATTTAAGGTCCGTGACGTCGATGTCCTCGTAATGGCCCGAGGCTACCATTGCGAGGGATCGGCAGACCTACTCGGCAGGCCAAACATTACCTTGAAAGTCGATTCAGGCAGGGGAGGAACCGGCACGCATCCGATTCCGTTCTGTTCTTTTATCGGGCTCCGTTTGTTGGGCAGCTTTTCTGTGAAGGACGGTAGACTGGTGGTGGGTGATATTTGGTGTGAATTCGATGAGATGCCTACAGCTACTGGCTCAGGCCAAATCCCTGATATTGCCACCGGAGTATGGGATATTTTTGACGGGGAATCAGACTGGGAAGAGGTTCTCCTCATGCACCAGCCTCATTCTCAGTTAGCATCGCTAACCTGGGACGTTTTTCCGAACCGGGTGGGCTGTGCTCCTCTGGGAATTTTCGACCTGGGCTATTACCATAATATTGAAGTGGTTCCGACCGAAATTAGGGCGGTTCGAGGCGATGGGGACAACTGCTGGATAGATTTTCACCTCTCAGCCGCTTTTGGAGGCCAACCGAAATTTGCCCCTGTTCAAAAGCTTGGGAACCACGACACGTTCCTTGTCGTTAAACGAGGGTGCGTCATAAATGCTTGGGATTGTGGCGCAGCGGTTATGATTGGCCGGGACAACAAGGGAATCGCTCGGGCCTTGGTCTTTCAGCATTGTTAAGCGGCGTGTCGACGAGTTGCAATTTGCGTTCGGAAATTTAAAGAACGAGAATACTCTTCAAAATACGATCATTTGGCCTCCGGACGTTTACGGCGATGGGACGATGGACGCTTCCCTTATTTAACCCCTCGTTCGAGAATGCCGAAGAGCTTTTCAGGAGATTTGTTTCCCTACTCTTACATGATTACTACTTTACGTTATAAAAAGGGGATGGCAAATGTGGAAGGCGAGAGTCAACCTTTCCATAGTTGAAAATGGACCACCTATTAAGCCACGTTAGGAATGCAGTCGCAGAAAGTATCGAGCATATCACAAGTTCTCGCCCAAACGAGACTTTGTCTGGATACGCTATTTGTACGGATGACTGCGTAATGACCGTATTTGGCGTCGCAACCACTACCGAGTGGTGTCAAAAGAAGAGTCCTGATCTTGGATTTATTCCGGTTGAGTGGCCCTACGGCTATAATTCCAACGCGTTTGATGAAGCGCTTTCAGACGTCCAGAAACGTTACGCAGACGCCTCTGCCGACGATACCTTCGCGAAGCATGTAAAGGACACATTTTCCACGTTAGTAGAAGCGCTTCGGCTGGAAAAGGCCGATGGCCGCTTTAGTCCGGACGTATTCCTGCTCGTTACAAGTACTGATCCCGGTCCACGCCTCCAGAGACTAGCAACGAACGGTGCTAAATTATTGAATAGCCCGGAACTTTTTCAAAAGTTTAAGAAGGTATATAGTTGGCCAGATGAGGGTTGACTCCTTTTGATAAAAGAGCCACTACAGGGTGAACCTTTCATTCCACTTGCAATCAGAACGGCTCATCTTTCGGCATAGCTTTTAAAAACATTTTTTGGCTAAACTATCTGCTGTAGGCGTCTTTAGACCTCTAAATCCCTCCATAGTAAATCCTGAAAAAACGTTTCAATCATGTCCACGAGGGTTGCGTATTCGACATAACGCGTCCCCTCATCGTGATAGAACATTATGATTTGCTCTGGGTGCCCAAGGGCTGTGGGGTCCAAATCCATTGCTAACATATCACCACAAGGCCCTGTCATGACAGGAATCCACCGCTGATTCCACCACATTGCCTTTACCCGGCCATCACGGCTGGAACACTCACATTCGGAAAAATCATCTTCCGTCAGCCACTTATGAAGCGCGGCTATTTCGCTAGTATTCATCAATCGCCAGCCCTCTTCATTTTCAAGAAACGCTTGGCCCTCTTGCCCATTATGAATGGACAAGAGGTTTCTTAATACCGCAGGCACCGAGCCGCCCAGGGCCCTTTCCAGATTTAGAAGTTGAGACTCAGACGCACCCGGCTTTAAGCTTTCCAAAACTTTAGAATTGTTATTCGACGCCCAAAGTCTGATCCGCTCGAAAAGGTTATTCATATAAACCGCTAAATCCTAAGTATCGTAGTCACCGCTATCCCAGGGTTCAAAAAAGGCCATATAGTTTCCTGGCTGCATCTCCACAGCCCAAACATCATCGTCGTCGTCTGGAACCCGCAAGATCAGGCCAAAGTGCACTCCGAAACGTTCGACTGAAAATGGCGCGACAACGATTCTTTGGAAGGTGACTTCGCCCAACTCTTGGAGTAAAGCGTCATGGCTCGCTTTTCTCTTTTCTTCGTTCATTGACGCTCTAGGACCAAAGTCTTCAATTTTTGCATCGATGAAAGTACCAAGGGCATTAAAGAGGAATAATGCCACAAATTCCGAACCTGAACTCTTTCCGTCATGACTTGCTGGAATAAAAGGTGTCGTGAGAAAAAACTGACGTCCGTCCGAAGTCCGACCTACATGCTCGGCGTGGTAATTGTCATGGTCAATGGCGATTAGTTTTGGCGGTTCTTTTTCCACAAGATTTTGACGAAGTGATAGGGGAAGTTCTGGACGATTGCAACCAGAACGGCTGTGAGGCTTATGGGTGTGAGTTCAAAATTATCGCAAGAATCCACGACAGGTGCCACCCGTGCTCAACCCGGTTTTGCCCGAACCGTGATGAACTACGGGCATGGACACAAATCCTACTCAACAACAAAATAAACGACTGGCCTTCTCCCTTGGTGGTAAGGGAGGCGTAGGCAAAACCTTCGCAATGATCACCCTGGCGGACATGCTCACGGAAAAGGGCATCGTCTTTTCAGCATTTGATTGCGATCAAGAAAACGCGGGCAAGGCTTCCAGCTTTGCTCATTTCCTGCCGGGAATTGGCGGGCCGGACATCCGGTCCAAAGCCGATGCCGATAAACTCCTAAATTGCGCTTGTGAGGCGGAAGCACCCATCACGCTGGTGGATCTACCCGCCAACTCAGGTGGGGATTTCCACTCCTGGTTCGCCCAAGCGACACGGGTGCTGGAATTCATGCCGCTAACCATCATTTGTGTGGGCGTCATCACACCGGAACCTGCCAGCGCAGCCTCGGTCTATGAATGGGCGCAAAAACTCAAGAGCCGGGTCTCTTACGTCATCGTACTCAATCGCAAGAAAGAGGAGCGGGTCATTACCCCACTGGAGGAAACGTTCCCCGAATACTTCGGCCCTACCGGCCAGGAATTCCGAAGAGTGTTTCGACCGGTCGAGATTGAAATGCCCGGTCTTTACGACGGCTCGATGGTGCAATGGATGAAGCATCCGATTCTGCCGAGCCAACTTCAGCTTAATCAGCGGAGCAACATCCCGATTTTGGACCGGGCCCGGATTACGTACTGGGCCCAGGTTTGCCGAGCGGAATGGAGCAAGGCCTCTGAACTCTTGGGGGTCGCATGAGCAACGAAAACACGACCCCAGTCGAGATTCTGCTGAAGACTTACCCGGAAGCTGATCGTGCGAAAATCGCCATGGCTTTCGCAACCGCTAAGCTCACGCCGAACGATCCACTTATAGCTCTTCTGGTGGCTCTTCAATCTCGGGAAACCCAAGCCGTTCTGTCGCCCGTCGCTTTGCGCGGGGTGGCGGAACAGGCCTTGGGCCGGATTCAGGCAGCCCAGAACCAGGCCACCAACCATCTGGAGCTGATTGCTCGTCGGATGGAGGTGGCTTCTGGTGAACGGTTCAATTTGGCCCAGGCTTCGTGGGGATTTGCAGTGGCGATGTTCTTCTTCGTCCTGCCCGTCTCTCTGCTCGCTTTGGCAATTCCGGGAGGCGTCCTCGTGACGCTCTACGGGTTGAGCCTAAGTGCCGTCCTGTTCTTCGTCTCGTTCGGGCGACTGATCCTGAGATTCATCGAACGTCGAAACAACCTGACCGAAGCCAACAGCTACAGAACCTAAGAACCAAACAGGAGTCACACGTGACACCCACGAGAAGTGGGTTGGGCCAGGAAAGCCCGTCACTTGTGACCCCGACAACGGGACGGACACATCCAGCATTGTCGACAAACCAAAACCAAACCCGCCGGTGACAATCCGGCGGGCGCGGGGGGAGCGTGACGCTCCACCCAATAAGAAAGACCACGATGAATTTACTGAACTGGTGGAACAGCCCGATTAACAGCAAACCCCAAACCCAGACCATCCGACTGCAACCTGAGCACCCGTGGGATCTGAACTCCCCGCTTTGCCATTTCTCAGACAGTGATAACTGGACCGTTGGCGATTCGTGCGAAGGTACCATCGTCTTTGGGGCCACTGGCGGAGGCAAGACTTCCGGTCCCGGTCAAACGCTGGCCAAAGCCATGATGCGAAAAGGATACGGAGGGCTAGTTCTTTGTGCGAAAGCCGACGAGCCCCCGACCTGGATCAAATGGGCTAAAGCCTGCGGACGATCCAACGATCTTCAATTCTTTACCGAGCACAGCCTCAATTTCCTGAACTACGAAATGCAGCGTCCCGGCAAGGGAGCCGGTCTGACCGAGAACATTGTACAACTACTCATGACCGCCGCCGAAATATCGGGAGGCAGCGCCGGAGGTGACAACGATTACTGGATGAAGGCAACGAAGCAGTTGATTCGGAATACGGTCGATCTCTGCAAATTGGCAAGGAACCAGGCGACTCTCGACCTGATCAATACCTGCATTCAATCCGCTCCCCGAAACAAGACGGAGGCCGCCGATCCCCGATGGCAGCAGACCAGTTTATGCGCCCAAATGTTAAAGGAGGCCACTGCCCGACTCGTGAACAGCCCGATTGCCGAACAAGAAAAAGACCTCAACATCGTCTCAGTCTATTTCTTGATGGAGTTCGCCCAGATGGACGAGAAACCCCGCTCCTCCATCGTGAGCATGTTCACCTCGATAGCTGACAGCTTTCTCCGTGGGCCGCTTCGAACGCGATTCTCCGAAAACACGACGTGGGTGCCCGAGTTTCTGCTGGCCGGGAAAATCATGGTGGTCGACCTCCCCGTCAAAGAATATGGGGAACTCGGTCGTTACGCCGGAGTCCTCGTTAAGTTCCTCGTTCAAAAAGCCCTGGAAAGACGGAAAGACATTTCGGACACAGCCCGACCCGTTTTCATTTGGGGCGATGAGTATCAAAACTTCGCGATCCAATACGATCAGCAGTTTCAATCGACCTGCCGCTCCGTTCGGGGAGTGACCGTCGCCCTGACTCAGAACTACCCGAACTTAAAAGTGGAGATGGCAAAGAGCACCGGAGGTGAGGCTATCGTCGATTCACTTCTAGGGAATCTTCAAACCAAGATTTTCTGCCAGAACGGCGAGAAATTCACGAACACTTGGGCCGCCGAAAGCATCGGTCGGATCAAGGTTCAGAAGCAGTCGACTTCGACCAGCTCTCAGGGCGAGATGAAGCCGAAAAGTGAATCGGTGAGTCATTCAGAAGCTGAAGAATTTGCCTGTCCCCCGAATGAATTTACGACCCTGCGCAAAGGCAAACTGGAGAACGACTGCAAGGTCGACGGAATCATTTGGCAGGGCGGTCGTCAGTGGTCAAACGGTTTGAGCTGGCTAAAAACCGCATTTGACCAGCGCCTGAAATAGATACCTCCATACCCCTATCGCCCACCTTTTTTAAACCCGTTAGTTGCAAGTAAAACCAATCAAAATTATGGAAGAACTCGATATCATACTCAAATCGTCAGAACCTCTTATCACGTTATTTCGAACGTTGCTCGGTACTCTCTCGTTCCCCGCCGATGTTGTCTGGAGACATCATCAGGGCGAACGAATCTGTACTTGGTGGCGGATCGTCCTTCACCTCATCCTCATCTATGGAATGGCCGTTGCCATGCCGCTCCCACTGCACGAAACGTTTCATCCCAACGACTCAATAAACCAAAAGGAAGACCAGGCCGCAAAGCAGGCCGCCGCCGAAGCCAAGAAGTCTGGCTCTTTCTTTCTACAGGTTTTTGATCGTCCGCAGTGGACCTCAGCCGGTGCCTTCGTCCTCTGCTCTGTGCTGGTCATGGTCGCCTTCCTCGGTTGCCTGAATCTCCTGGAGATTCGGAACAAGCGAATCAACGGTGTTCTGTGGCATAGCAAGTTCTACGGTCAGCCGCGATTCTTGCCCGATTCGCATCTGTCTAACGCATGGGTCATACCCCTTGGGACGTTAGCTTTCGGGCTCTGGTCCGGTTGCTTCATCTACGGCCTCGGAAACATCATTTGTTTCTACGCCTTGATGCAGGTCTTCTCGTATCGACTGGAAGAACATCGGCTCCGTCAACGCTGGCTCGATGAAGTCGACCGCAAGATCACAACGATCTACATGCGGAAGGCCATCGAACAGTGGCAGGAAGACGGAACCACTCAATCCCAGGTCACTCACGGTGTGAGTGTTCAGGGCCTTCTCAAGACCGACGAGCGGAAGGTTTTCGATACCGATGCCCTCGTCAACGTGCTCGATGAACGAAAAATCCGTTCCGAGTTTGCCTCCCTTCTTACCCCTCAAAATCAATCCAAATAAATGAACTCAACTCCACTTACCAAAGGTCAGATTATTGTTTCGTCCGTTATCTTCAGTCTGCTATTTCTCTACCTGTTTTGGGACGACCTTCCGACTCAGGAACAGCCTCACTACCCGGATCAATTGATTCCTTCGTCTCAAGCCATGGCGGCTTTAACCCCGCCGGGCTTCAGACCGGAATTGCATGACGCGGCATCACCAATCACCGACTGGCTGCTGCCCGTTGATTATGAAATCACGGCATCCCTGGAAAATCCGAAGGACCTGCAAGCCGCGTTCTTCGGGAATTTCCCGGAAGGGCCCAAGCATCTCTTGATCGGAAGTTTCCGAATCTTGAATGCGGTGAATATCGAGAAACCATTCAACGGTGTCGCGATCAGTCTGGAGAATACCCAGGCTCCCAAAGAGATCACCGAACGGTGGCAGGTCGTCTGGTACGTCGCCGCAGACGGGAACACGAATCGGAAGCTCCGCCAGGCCTTGGCCGATAATTCGGGAGGTCAGACATTCACAAAACTGGATGCCCCGTGGATCGTGAATATCGAACCCGCCGGGTACGGAGATCGCGGAGTGATCTCGGTCTTCTCGCCAATGCCGGTGATTCATGTCGGGAACATGCCCGTCCTTCAAACAGACTTAGTTCAATCTCGTTTGGAGTCGCTGACAGCCAAGTTCAACCGGTCAGCCGCTGAGTTCGAAGCGGAGGATGCCACTCACCAGACCCCGCAACAGTTCAATGCTCTCCAAGCGCAAAAACAGGAGATCAACGGCCTGAAACAACTGGTCCAAGTCAACCAGGAGAATCTATGAAGCGAGTCCTTTTCATCGTTCTTCTGAGCAGTTCGGTTGCGTTGGCTCAGGATGTCGAGCTTCCGGTTCCTAAGCCGAAGCCAACTCCCGTTCACGTTGTGACCGAGAAGCCAGAAGAACCCACTCCGACGCCATCTCCGATTCCGACCCTCATCCCGACAACCATGTTCGTAACACCGCCGCCTGTTCAGCAGGCGGTGGTCCCGACACAGGCTCCTCTTCCTCAGCCGCCTCCGAATATGGTGCCTCTTCCTGGTGCGCCGCCCTCAGCTCCTCCGGTACCGATTCGACTCTACAAAGTCGGCTCGTTTCCGGCGGGTCTACGGATCAAGCCAGCCCAAGTGCGAACTCAAGGTCGCGTGGGTTCCTGGCTAATCGGGAAGTTTATCGTCCTCGGCCAAGAGGATGAGCACCACTACACTTGTCAAAGTCATGTGGATTCTATCGGTATTGGCATCGTCGACCTTGCCAACCATATCGGAGGCGGGCCTCCGATCACTCTGAAACTCTATATCGTTAATCCGCCACAAAGTGGGTTTCCGACAGAGTTTTCGTATGGACCGGATTCACCATTAAAGATCACAGAAATCCACGGAAAAGCTGGAACAATTGTTGTTTCGGCAGAGGACCTAACCGAACGTTCTGAATAGTTGAATGCCTCTCTCTGGTTACCCACTTGGGTAGACAGAGTTTTTCTACTTAAGCCCGACTTGGTCCCTGCTAATCCCAGCCAACATACGAAAAATGCAACTTTCTTCCCCTCTGAGTTTGTTCATATAATTAGGCGTGCCCAAGATAAATGTTTTTCAGCAATTGGCCCTTCACCTCGAATCACCAGAAAAGGAGTTCGAAGCTATATGTTGTGAACTTATCAGGTTGAAGAATCCCGATGCCCGCAGAGTCCGGGTACATTTAGGCGACGGAGGGGTCGATTCGGCCACCGGCACATGGGGAAGCTCAGGTGCGCTCGACGTGTTTCAAGTAAAATATTTTATAGATGTTTGGGGAGACTCTCAAAAGCAGCAAATAAGAGAGTCTTACAAAACGGCTGCAAATTGCGAAAATTATAACCTTCGCCGATGGACACTTTGTCTTCCAGTTAATATTAGAAAAGAGGATCTTGACTGGTTTGACACCTGGAAGAGCGACAAGGATCACGTTATAGACTTATGGGATGGAGCTGACTTAGAGGCCCTACTGCGGACTGATGGGGCATCAAGGACACGCGGTCGAATGCGCAATTTAGGTGTGACCAGTTTAGACGCTTCTCCAAACCTTCAACCCTATATTTCCAAGGTCGACAATCCTCTTGACGGAGTAGATTTCAATGTTCACCTTTCGCTAACCAATGAGGGGGACAAGACCGCTGAAAATATCACAGTTCTAATAGTCTGGCCCAAAGCCAAGCCTGTGGGACTACTCTTTGGTCATGACGATTGTTCCACTAATCGTGTTTCTGGATCTATGTTCGAGGTCCATTTAAGAATGTCACTAAATCCCAATCAGTCACTTTTGGTGATTCGAGTCGCTTGTTGCACTCAAGAAGGTATTTATCAAATTCAAATACGGACGACTTGCCAAGATGCAGGAAGTCAGGATTGGAGTGTAGACTTACCGACCGGACCGTTCGAACAGCTCAAGCTCACGAAAATTGAAGCGAATCCGTTATTCCTTCATTCGCTTAGGCTTGATCGACTTCCTCTGACCTATCCGTTAGCCAAGATTATGATCGAGGAAATCCGGTCAAATCCAAACACTCACAAGCGAGGTCTTACGGTAATGTTCCCACCCAGGGGTGCTTTTATCGGGCAAAAAATGTATCTCCCGATAATTAATGGGGGTGGCCAACCAATAGCAGCTAAAATCGACGTGTTGAACTTGGCCGTTCAGGAATTAGTTACAAAGGGATATCTTAACAATGCCGGTATCGATGGTCATATTGAAACCTATACCGTCGTCTGATTTATGTTGAGTTCGGCCCGCCCCATTCCCGACCTTTCCCCAGGGAAAGGAGTGGTTAGCTCCCTATGGTCTGCTGACCATCGCCTGTCGGCAGGATGACGATTTGAAATAGTGGTCGATCAGCCTGTCGGCTCATCTCCAGGATAAGGAATTTGATCGCGTCGCTCTCCTCGGTCTCCCCAAACCTCGCTTCGGGCAGCTTGGGCGATTAGAAGACAGAAAGACAAAAGATCTCAGCTTCGGACCGGGCGAAGCCCTCTCCATCCCCCGGTTCGAAAACCTTGGGGGGCATGTCGTCCTCAGGCAGCGTGACGCTGCACCCGATAGTTATGCTCCTATCGTCGCTCTATTAAGGAGCCGTTCCTCTCCTTAACAATCCTGCCCAGAGAAAAGTGGTTGGGGTGGGGTATTATCATTTTAAGAAATTGATGCAATTTATATATTGTCATATATAAAACTAGTTTTCTTTAATTATAGTCAGTGTTTTTATATAGTTATTCCAGATAGTAAAACTACTCTATAACAAAAAAACTAAATACAAATCACTGCTATATGTACAACTCAAAGAACCTGTTCGAACTCACTAACTCCGATATCCAAAGCTTCGCACCCTCCGTGCTGGCCGAGGCTCCCTCCAGTCACCTAACCAACCGCTACGCATTTTTCAGGACTCTCGATGTCGTCGAAGGATTGCGCTCCGCTGGTTGGGCTCCTGTCAAAGCTCAGGAGCAATTTGTCAGAGTCTCCACCCGACAGGGTGTGCAAAAACACATGGTCCGTTTCCATCGCCGGGATGAAATCGGCTTTCCTATTCCTGCATTGGGCGATTCCCGCCTTGAATTGATCCTGACCAATTCCCACGATGGCACCTCAGCTTATCGGCTTCAAGCTGGTGTCTTTCGGCTCATTTGCCTAAATGGAATGGTGGTTAGTTCTGGCGACGTTGCCGCGGTCTCTATTCGCCATAGTCACCGAACCATCGGCGAGGTTGTCGACCGTTCCGCACAGATTGCCGGGATGAGCGACCGAATCGGGTCGAAGCTGGAAGCGTTTCGCGCCCGCCGCCTGACTCCCGCGGAACAGATCGCCTTTGCCAAGGACGCTCTCGAAATCCGCTATGAGTCTTTAGACGATTCACCCGTTAGACCGGAATTCGTTCTAGAGGCCAATCGTTACCAAGATGAAGGCGATTCACTTTGGAAGGTATTGAACAGGACCCAGGAGAACTTGAACCGTGGCACACGCAATGACCGCCGCTGGGCTTTAATGCATAATCGCAACAGGGCCCAAGGTGTCCGCAAGGTGACCGGAATTGATGCCAACATTGATCTAAACGTTGGTCTCTGGTCTCTCGCTGACAAATACCTGACCTTAGCGAACTAAGCCAGCCGGAAGACAACGTAAAGAACGGCGGGGAATTCCTGCCGTGCTTTGTTGTCTAGGGAAGAAAGGCCCGCCAAAAGTGGTCAATCAGCTTCCGCTCATCGACAGGTTATGCATTTTGAGCGTGTCGCTCTCCTCGGCTCGGGTCTCCCCAAGCTACCGCCCCTACCTCGCGCAGCTCACACGCTCTTAATTTCCTTCAGACTCCCGAGTCCGGGAGTCCTCAGCTGGAAATAAATACTGCCGTCCGGCCCAAGGAGCCGTTCCTCTCCTCGGGCTCCTGCCCTCTCTTTCCCTAAAAGGTCCGACTGTCCTCAATCCACCGCTTTATCGATGACTCAGGAATCCTCAGTTGGCGTTTCCCTGTCGAAGGCCGACCACAATTCACAACGTCCTCAAATACCTCCTCATCAAGCAGCCGCTCAATGTGTCGTTTTGAAAATGAGGTGCTCTCGGCCACCTCTCGTATCGAATAGTAGCGCTCGATAGCTTCAGAGCGTTTACTTTCGTCCGAGTTTTTCGGAGTTCCGGACTTATTACCCGCTGGACTGCACCCATATTTTGGAGCAGTGGCTTCCAGTCGTTTGAATGCTTCGATGTGCTTTTTCATGGCTTTAGCTCTTAGACGTTGGTTTTTTCGCCATCCACTTTTTCACCGATTCCTCGGCAATCCGTATCTGGCGCTTGCCCTTGGATGGACGAGCCCCATCAAACACGTCTTCAAACGCTCCATCCATGATCTTTTCGATGTATTGCTTCGATTTCCCAGTAAGTGCCTCCACCTGGCTCGGCGAATAATACTTCTTCAGTGCCTGTTTTTCCTTTGTTGGATTTATGCTCAAGTTTTTCATTTTCGATTTTCTGTAGTGTTCGTCCGGATTAATAGACCCTCCGCTGTTCAATCCATTTCTTCAGTGCTTGATCAGGGATTCTGGTCGGTCCTTTCCGCCGCTCTCTTTTCGATTGGCTGCTCTCCTTAATCTCTTGCTCGGCTAGAAGCCGTTCGATGTGTCGTTTTGAAAAGCCCAGTTGCTCCGCTACACGTGCTATTGTGTGGCTCTTTGGCGCCATGTCAGGGTACTGACGTAAGCTTGTCGGTTGCGTGGGATTGGGCGTTTGATTACGCTTGGTATTATCGTTTTGTGGGTTCATTGTTTTTGGTTAGTTTTTAGTTCGAACAAGCTCGCGCTTATCCGTGCGTATAAATTAACCAGAAACCCGAAAAACCGGGTTGCTCACCTGCGTCACCTGCCGCACCTGCCCAACTTTTTTACGGAAAGTTGATTTTTTTCCGATAAACCCGAGTTCAGGGGTATCCATGAATAATCTCGGCCAACTGATATCCAATAAAAATACCTAGGGTTGCCATTGCCAGAGCAAGCACCATCGGAACGAGAACGTCCTCGAGTCTCCGCTCCGACTGCTTTAGCCCCGACACACCGGAAGCTAAACTCCTTCAGTTCCTCGTGAACTTTGTCGGGAACAATTTCGTTCCGCCCAAGTTTTCGTCTCCAGAACCTCGCGCATATCTTGGAGTCGTCTGGCAGCCTCGAGCAACGCATCAGCCTCAGTTCGACAACTTGCCAAGCCCTTGGCATGAATCTGCTGCCAATGCCAGCCTATCGCAAGAATCCAGGCCTCCCTGCAGTAGTAAGGAACCAGATGCCGCCTCCCCTACCGTTTGACCGAGGAGGGAATTGGTTTTATGCGCTAACTGACCCAGTGATTGACCTACTGATATAGTGAGATTTGACATGGCCCTATTTAGCCAAAAAATAGGGAAACTCCGTTAAGGAGCGGTCGGAGAGTTAACTGGGAGCACTTACGAATTGTGGAGGAGTCGACAAAAACTCTCGAAATAACTGTAATCAACTGGAGTCTACTGACCAAGACCCGCCCAGTCTCGCGACGCTACCTAACGTTTTGCAAACCCGATCTATTTAAAATTTAAACCATGAGAGGTAAAGCAATCGATGGCTTTATCGTGAGCGGCTTGCAGGGAAGCACAGACATCTTGGCACCAACTGGTGCTCCATATTTATCAGCTAATATCAATTAAAAGCACAATCCCATGATTACCATTTAGGCTCGTTCGTTTGAGGAGGGAAAAGATTGCTTAACATACCGATCCAAATAACTTCAGCGTCCTCGTGTAGGAAAAATCCCTTGCGGGCAGGTTTGGCAGTATTTATTTCCATCAGGTCCAGATAAGGTTTTATTTCGCGAGGAAGAGGCGCTTGCTTATGCAAGGGAAGCGTACTGACTGCCACAAACTGTATCCCTTGGGGAGATACCACGATTTCAGGGATCAGGGCTTGCACCTTCTTGGGATCAATGGAGGGCAGAAGGCAATAACCAAAAGCTACTGTGATTTGAGATATGTTATCCAATATGTCAACAAACTGATCCATGGACTGAAAAGACTTGCAGGCGGAATCCAAACTATACCGAATGAGACCGTCATGGTCCAAGGGGTGCGTAAGAAAAAAATCAAAGTCACTTTTTTTACAAACTCTAGTTACATAGTCATGCTTCACGCTCCATTTGATGGCGTAGATTTTATCCGTCAAATAAGAAACGATACCGGATACCAGTTCAGTGGTAAGCGATTGTCTTTCAATATCAAACCCTAAATCTCCACCACGCCAACAAGATCCGTTCAATTGATAAGGCTCTTTCAGAGGTTTTCCGGAAATTTTTCGAAGAAACTCGTAATAAGCCTTTTCGTCAGCCCCCCCAGTTTAAATTCGCTCCTTGGAAAACTCACGTCCAATTTCTCCAGGCCGTTTGTGCTAAGTTCCACGCAAGTCGTCTCATTCTCGTCGGCCGGTTTACCCCTCAGATCGAAGAAAATATTGCCTTGAAGATGAGCATGTTCGGAGGGGATTTCCTGCTTAAGAACTTCCACCAAACGCGGAATGGAATTCGGTGCGGGCTCAATAAACGCCTCTATTTTGTAGCCTTTAGGCGGATTCAAATGAGTCCAGGATAAAGCGGCAGGTTTTTTTACTCCGAAATATAAGGAATATGTCTCGGTAAATCGGTGTGCCTTAAAACCTTCCAAAGATAGCAGCTGGGCCTTGATATTATCTGCATCCGTTCCACAGATATTACTTTTTCCGAGATAGAGAAAATATTTCATCGGCTCATCTCTGATTAGAAACACAGCTTCATGATTACAATTTGGGCTCGTTTATTTTAGGAGGAAAAAGATTGCCTAGCACTGGTCCATTTAGGCTCAGGTTCTTCGTCTAGAAAAAATTTTAAAAGATTCACGTCTATCGGTCCATATAAGGTTTATTTCGGGAGGAAGGCGCCTGAGCATCTTATTGCAACTATAGCCATTTTCATGCTCTTCCAGAACAAAATTTAAAGCTGAAAGCCTATCATTCCAGGTATTCACATCACTGTCGATTACAACAGATATCAGCACCGTTTGAGAGGGAGTGGCACGGTGGGAAGAGTTCCCACCGTGCGCCTGACCTGCCATTAATTTACTAGCTTTAGCTCTCTGGGCTAACGAGAGTTCATAGCCAGGTCGGCAGCACATTGCCGCAGACCCTCGACCAATTGAGTCAAATCACCTCCCATGCAGTTTTGTCGACCGAATGGAGCGTGATCCTTCTCTCGCAATGAATAGCTGGTGACTTGGACCGATGGAGGCCATTGCCACCATGTTCCCAAAATTGCTTGAGCCGGAGCCGTCCTACGGTCCGATTCAAACTCGGAAAGTATAGGTCGGGGTCTTTTAGAAGCTGTCGAAGCTTCGAGAGACCTCCGGCCCAAAGTTCGCGACAGCAATAGTTGACCTTGAATCCGTGAATAACGAATTCAAGATCGAGGATATCGCCGTAGGGTCCGTAAGGAGTGGTTACCGTTCCGCAGCAAGTGCAGGCGTGCGAAGGCGTACTTCTGTTCTAAAACGGAGAGGATTTCGCCTTTCCGGTAGCCCGCTCTGAGGAGCCGATGGACGGTGGAGAAGACAGCCTCCCGTCCCCTCCTTGCCAATGGTCAAGTTCTTACAAAAAACGCCCCTGGAACAATACGATTACCTAAACGGCAAAGTTCGGAACGGAACCCACCCATTGTTCGCACTGAATTAGATGCTTGTATGTCACCTTCAGAGAGCTGGTACTTGGACAAGATAGCGGCCATTCTCTCGCCCAATGCCACACGTTGTTTGTCGGTGGTCGATGCGTTCCGGATCGACGGATACGACTACAGCTACCTGTCGTCGATTACCCTGCTGCGGCACGACCAGGGCCCCGATAAGGTAGAAGCCGTTTTTGGTGGGCTTACGGCTCGTTTTGAGAAGCTGCGCCTCGATCGGCTTTACCATTTATTAAGTCTCCATTATGTGGCCGTCCTCTTTCTGATCGATATGCCTGAGATTCTGTATGATTCCATTGGCCATTGTTCCCTGATCCAGAAGTACAAAAGAACCGATCAAAAAGAAGGCTTACTCGAGGGTGAACACGAAGCCTCTTCGTTCGATTCAGCCCAAGGAGATGACGTTTGAACCTAAAACACGAACGAACTACACATGACGAATATTCAAATCGAAGAGTTTCTTACAGCGACAATAACGTATGCAGATACTAACGACTCGGTAGAATAGCTGCAATATATTCAGGCCACTTTTAGTGGTGTACAATGTACTAACATTAGCCTTCTTCTTAGCAGTCTTGATAAAAAGATAACTAATAAACAAGCTGACAGAGATCTCAACAGACTCTCTATCATTAAAGAGTTCCTCGAACACCTCCTGGAAAGCCAGAGTGAAATATTGGTTATTGAGCTGTCAGAAAGATTGGCAGACTATGTATATGATCAGGAACAAAAAAGTCTCAAGAATTAGAATTCGAGTAAATGGTTGAAACTCCGTTCCCCTGGCCACCCTCCCTAGCCCAGCGGCAATGAGCGTAGGGGCGGGTTTGGGGCAGGAACAGGCCCCAAGCGACGTAAGGAGCCCTCACACACATCTGAGGACGACATGCCCCCAGTGTTCTTGAACCGGGGCATGGAGAGGGCTTGCCCGGTCCGAGGCCATCTCGGCTCCCAACCGCTGTGAAGCTACTAGGAAGGGCTCTGCCCCTCTTCCAGGCTTCGCCCGAAAGTCACCTCGGGATTTTTTCCTTTCCGGGAGTTGTATCTATTAGAGGCCTTTAAACAAATCGTTCCAATCGGTTTGCAGAATTTTATAAGACTTATAAGGACAGGCAGAGAGGGGGAGGTATCTGGGCGTTACATCAACCAATTCGGCCAGTTTGTCCTGACTTTGACCGAGGTTGGTTCGCAAGCGAGCGATATTGCGACCTAAGCTTCCAGTGATGAACGAGGAACGGCCACTTGGGCACATGTACAAGGTGTTGTCAGTTCCTTACAGATCGTTAGACGACATAATTACCTTGATCTTTTGCTGGATTTGCGAGCCAGCACTTTTCTGTCGCTAATCAAAGACGGAGGCTCAGCGACGAAGAGTGAAAGAATTGTTTTCCCTAGGTATTTAGAAATTAGTGAACATCCGGGAGCTTGATCGATTATTTGGTCAGATCCAATGATCTGGCAAGCAAACCTGGCCTTACGAAAAAGTCGGAATGCAAAGGGTATCTATTTATGGGAAAACATCCTCGCAGACAACCTAACCTAAAGTAGGAGTAGGAGATGATTTCGAGTCAGCCTTTTGTTTGTCCTCAATATCCTTGTTCAGGTCGTAATTTTCAGAAGATTTCATGATGCTGCGCACTATGTAAGTCACATTGTCATCGTGATTCGAAGTAGTTGAACTAAGCAGATTGGCAAGCATAATATCACTTGTTCTGGTTAGCGTTCTGTGGAACATCAGAAATTGTTTTGAAGACTCGGAAAATATTCTAAGATATTGGTACCCGACAACATTAGTAAAGAAACCAGAGATTGCTCCTAATATTGCAATTAAATTAGTTTGAGAGCCTGGTTCTTTTGTTAAGATTACCATGATCCCAGCAAATCCAAACATCAGTACAGATACAACTAAACAGCTTACACCTAAATAAAATATCGATTTATCGCGACTCATGTTTTGATTGTAGTAACGATTAACGCGCATCTGATTAAGCCTCAGTAGCTGATACGCTGCCTCTTGAGATGGGTTCTGTTCTTTAAATAGATTATTACTTAGCAGCTTTTCTTCGTCTTCTTTAAAAATCGCTTCATCATAGTCTCGAGCAAATAGGTGTCCGATTACGATTAGTATCAGTAATAGGCAAGACAGCGCCGTAGTAGTAGTGCTGCTAATGTCATGTATCCACATAGATACCATCAAACATGCTAATGTCAATACGCTAGCGTAAGTTGAAATAAGAGCTATTAATCGACGCCTAGCTAGCGTTAGATGATGCCTGTCGGGACCTTTTACTATAGTAGTCTTGACTAAATAAGTGAACATAGCAAAATTCTACATTCCTTAAAAATTAATGCCAGCACAAAATGAATTGTCCCTGCATTTTTTGAAAAGTGTATTTAATTCCAGAGATTCTCATCTATTCCGAAAACTGACAACCGCTTCTTCATGATTAGCGGAAGAAGGACGGTCTGGAAGAGATATACTGCTGACCAGTTTCCATGCCTAAAGAGTCATTCTTCGGGCTTCGATCTACGAGCTAAGGCGGCGAATGTTTCGGAAACATAGCCAATTAGCCAATCATTTAATCTGATTAAGTAGACGTTGGAAGTCAGGTTGAGAGGAGAAGGGTTTAGGGAGACTGGACCGAGGGATGGAAAGGAGCCAAGTGAGAAGTTTCTGGCGATCTTGAGGAAGGTGAGAAAAGATCCAGATCCAAGCTTGGGAAGGGTAAGGCAGCAGGGACAGAGCGAGGTGGAGCAAGGGCAGGTGAGCAATACGGTCGTTGGCTAGACGAACAATTTCTTCTGCTTTGGCCATCCAGACAGGCCTGTTATCGAGGTCGCGCTGACGATAAAACGCCTTGATGCGATCTGACCGGGTGGCACACGTATCGGAGAACTGGGCCATAGCTTGAGCGACCCGTGCACAAGCCAAGCCAGCGTTAAGGCCTTTACAGGATTAGCTTTTCCTGTTCGTAACAAAAGAGCGAAATTCTCCCGCTCCAAGGAGTAGGTCCATCTGATTCTGAACTGTCGGCGCTGTCTTGACCCGGACCAACAAGGGCAGGAGAGCGATTGGTTTTAGTTGTGTATTGAGCATGGTTTTATCCATGCGTATATCTAACCAGCTTTGCCCGATTCCGGGTTGGCTACCGGTGGCACCTGTCGCACAACCCGACTTTTTTCAAATCGCTCTCCCAATTTATTCGGACTAGCTGCCTAGACAAAGAGTATTTCCCCATCACAACATAAAGAACAACTTATCACTATACGCTGGCAGGAGTGCCTGTTCGAAAAAGGCCTCGGCGTTCGCATTCAGGCCGTTTTGGGTCGTAGTGCCCAGTACCGCGTCTCCTCACCATTCTTCACGATTGCTCTGTAGTGTTTGAAGACAACTGCGGGACTATTCCCCATCTCAGAGGCCGTTAGGTTCTCGTTCTTGTGCAACGCATAGAAGTACGATCCAAACGAATGCCTCATTGCATTATGCGGCCATTTCGAGATTCCAGCGGCCTTGGCTATCTCGTTAAGCCTCTCACCGAAGACATCTTGGCTACTAAAAGGTGCAACGGGCCCATCTTCTTTTTTCCGAGGTTCCAGCCAAGCCGCCAAGCAATCGTTTATGGAAACCAACCGCCGCTGGCGTGTTTTGGCCTTAGCAGCTTTGATTTCGATGAGCCGCGCAGTTAAATCAATTTCCTTCCAATCCAACGAACAAAGTTCGCTTCTGCGGAGCCCAGCGAACAACCCGATTGCGATTCCGGCTACCATTTCCGGCACCGCCTTAAACTTCACTTTTTCTACGCCTTCTTTGGCTGCATCCAGGATTGCTCGTGCTTGGCCAACCGTGAGAATCCCAGGTGCGTTATCCTCCAAAATCGGACGCTCAACCACGGCAGCAGGATTCTTCGCGCAGTACTCCCTCGACTGAGCAAAATTGAGTAGCGTTGTAAGCGTAACAAGATAGTTTTTCCTCGTACGGGCAGACCACTCACTCTCTGCCAGCCAATCTTCAATTTGGGAACGCTCGACATCTGAGATCGGCATCGTCCCAAATTCCTCAACAATCGACCGAAAATAGGACTCATACTGAACGATGGTCCTGTCCCGGACTCCCATGCTTCGCCGCGAGACCATAAATTCTTTCGTTACCTCATCGACCGATTTCAATCCGCCGACTGGAGCTCGTCTTTTCAGCCAATCGTCGATGACCTCGGTAAGTGACACGGCCTTTGGCAGTCTTCGGAATGCATCTTGCGCCTCCGCCATTTGCATGGGGGTAAGGACGAATGCCCCCGCACCCAGCTTGTCCTTAATCTTAGTAACTCCAGGAAGGATGAGCTTTAAGCTGGCCTTTTTTGAGTCTTCACAGGTGTCTCCGTTAATCCACTTTCGTGCATCCTTTAGTTCGATGAAGTGCTTTACGCGAATTGAGCCGCCCGTGAATTTCTTACCCAAACGGACCCTCCAATATTCGATGCCCTTAATTAATATTTTCGACACCCCAACTCCATTCGGTAAATCCGCGATAGGTTCCCTCTTTACCATACCTCTAAAATTAGTAAGAAATTAGTAAGTAAGCAAGCTTTCAGAGGAGAACATTCAGGCTCATAACCTGAAGGCCGCAGGTTCAAATCCTGCCCCCGCAATTTTTTCTAGTTCATTTTAACGATTTACAGTCGCTCCGACTCCCGTTAGTGGACTTTCACTTTCTCCTCAAAATGCCGCTCTTGACCCGCGTGCAGATCGGTCGAAGCTGCGAACCGAAGATCGATAAGAGACGGCTGCCGATAGCGCCGAAGTCGATTTCGCCAGCGACCGATAACTCGGGTCGCATGGTCAAGACGCCACCTTAATGCCTTCCCACGCGGGATAGTCCGTGTACCCCTTCTCTGTGCCGCCATAGAAGCTGCTGGGATCGGGAACGTTGAGCGGGAGGGCGTGCTGAAATCGGTGAGGCAGATCAGGATTGGCCAAAAATAGACGGCCATAAGCGATCGCATCGGCATGGCCGTTGCGAACAGCCTCCTCGCCCGTGGCGCGGTCGTAGCCGCTATTGGCGATGTAGACATCATTCCACATTTCGCGTAGGCGGTTGATGATAGCCGTGTCGGAGGGAACGTTCTGCTGAGAATCGCGCATTCTTTCGACGACGTGTAGATACCCGAGCCCATAGGTGTTCAAATGCTGAATTGCGGTGGAAAACGTCTGCTCAGGGTCTGAGTCGTGCATATCATTGAAGGTGCTCAGCGGCGAGAGGCGAACACCAATCGATTTCGGATCCCATGCTGCCGTAATCGCTTCCAGCACCTCGGTCAGGAAGCGGGACCGGTTGGTCGCACTGCCGCCGTAGTCGTCCGTCCGCTGGTTGGACCCCGTTCGCAAGAACTGGTCGATCAGATAGCCATTCGCAGCGTGCACTTCCACGCCGTCAAACCCCGCACTGCGTGCATTGGCTGCCGCGCTGCCGTAATCTTTAATCGTGTCCCGAATCTCGGCGAGTGTCATCGCACGAGGTTCCGAGACCGCAGCGGGTCCGGCAGTGGTGAAAGTCTGGCTGTTGGCTCGGATCGCCGATGGCGCGACGGGCTGAACTGCTTCCGGGAGCAGCGAGGTGTGGGAGATACGGCCGACGTGCCAGAGTTGAAGGAAGATAGAACCACCATTCGCATGGACACGATCGACAATCGTCCTCCAAGCTTCCGTCTGCTCGGGCGAGTGGATTCCGGGCGTGTTGAAATAGCCTTTGCCCATGGGCGAGATTTGGGTGGCCTCCGTAATGATGAGGCCCGCCGAGGCGCGCTGACCGTAATAGGTGGCCGCAAGCGCTCCCGGTATACCATCGGGTTGCGCCCGATTTCTGGTCAGCGGTGACATGATAATGCGGTTCCGCAGGGTCAATGTGCCAAGCTGGAGTGGAGAAAATAAGTGGGGGGCTTCAGTCGAGTTTAGAGGGACGTTTTCGTGTTTCATATAGGGGTTATTTTTTGGGGTGGTGGGTTGGGTTGAAAATTATTTTAGAGATTTTTGATGGCCTGGATCACAACGTCAGGATTAAGGCGGCGCGTGTAATCCAAATCCACGTGGGAATGACGCACGACGCATTTGATATCGAGCACAAAGGTGGCGGGCACCGGCAATTCGGCCTCGCCCTCCTTGCCGTTAGCCGCTAGCAAGGAAACGCCCAAGGCCTCGTAGACTTTAAGGAGCGGATCACCTAGGCGAAAGGCCACGCCAAACTTACGTGCGATCTTGTTCCCGACATCGCTCAGAACGGGGTACTGGAGTTCAGCCTTTTCCCGCGTTCTGAGCGAGTTGTCCGGAAGCTGTGGGGAGATCGCCACGATCTGCGCCCCGAGAGCTCTTAGCTCGGGCAGACCTCGTTGAAATCCGCGCAAGTGGAGAGTGCAATAGGGACACCAGCCGCCACGGTAAAAGACGATGACAACCGCCCCGTCCCGCAGCAGAGAATGCAAACGCACCAGCTTTCCCTGAGCATCCGGCAGAATGAAGTCAGGGGCGACAGCACCCCGTGGCAGGGCTTGTTCCGCGAGCTTGGTCGCCGCGAGGCGCTCTTCGTGGGAGTGCTTCCGCGCCTGTTCCAGTTCTTCAGTCGTCTGGTTATGCATGCTGAGAGTCCAGGTCATGTGAACTTTAGCTGTTGGCTTCGGCTTTGAAGGCAGCGTCAATCGTCGTCGGGTTGATGTGGTCCATATAGTTGCTCACGGTTTTCAGCGCGACGCCGATGAGCACTTCCATGGCTTGGGGGGCGGTATAGCCTGCGGCGAGGAAATGATTCAGGGTTGATTCGCTAACGTGCCCG